>NZ_JADYVJ010000015.1:0-126384 GCF_020193715.1 Bradyrhizobium sp. IC4060
GGTTCCTGCGGGGGCAGGGTGGGGTAGTGGGTTAAGCTAGATCATGGCGCGTTACATCGACGAGATCCTGCAGCCCGGCGAGCGCGTGCTGTATTCGACCAATGCGCACTGGATCTTCTACTTTCCGGCCATCGTGGCCTGGATCGCGGCGCTGGCCCTGCTCATCCTGTCGCGGCAGGCGACCGTCGACTGGCTCGTTCTGCTTTGCCTCGGGGCCGCGGGTCTCGCGGCTCTGGCGGCCCTGTATTGGACCGTGAAGGGCTGGTTCCATCGTTTCACCACCGAGACCGACGTCACCAACCTCAGGGTCGTGCACAAGACCGGCTTCATCAAGCGCCGAACCTTCGAGATGGCGCTGGACAAGGTCGAGAGCGTCGATGTCGACCAGACCATTCTTGGACGTATTCTCAACTACGGCGACGTGACGATTCGCGGCGTCGGCGAGGGTATCGAGACGATCAAGACCATCGCCTCGCCGCTCGCCTTCCGTAGTTCGATCACCACGCGGTAGGACCGCGCCCAACCATGAGCATGCAGCAAAATACTTCTCTTTCCGCCCAGCTCGGCTCGAGCGTCGACGCCGCCGAGATCGCGAAATTCTCGAAACTCTCGGCGGAATGGTGGGATCCCAAGGGCAAGATGGCGCCGCTGCACCGGATCAACCCGTTGCGGCTCGGCTATATCCGCGACGCCGCCTGCCGCAAGTTCGAGCGCAACGTGCGCAGCCTCAATTGTCTTGGGTCCTTGCGCGTGCTCGACATCGGCTGCGGCGCCGGCCTGCTCTGCGAGCCGCTGTCGCGCCTCGGAGCGCAGGTCATCGGCATCGATCCCTCCGCGAGCAACATCGCGGCGGCGAAGCTGCACGCCGACAAGAGCCATCTGGCGATCGACTATCGCTGCACCACGGTGGAGGAGATCGACCCGCGCGAGCGCTTCGACATCGTGCTGGCGATGGAGGTGGTCGAGCACGTCACCGACGTCGGCATGTTCCTGAAGCGCTGCGCCGCGATGCTGAAGCCAAACGGCCTGATGGTGGTCTCGACGCTGAACCGCAACTGGAAGAGCTTTGCCCTCGCCATCGTCGGTGCCGAATACGTCCTGCGCTGGCTACCGCGCGGCACGCATGAGTGGAACAAGTTCGTCACGCCCGACGAACTGACGAAATACCTGCTCGACAACCGTCTTGTCATCACCGAGCAGACCGGCGTCGTCTACTCGCCCTTCGCCGACAAATGGTCTCTGTCGTCGGATATGGACGTGAACTATATGGTGGTCGCGGAAGCGATGGTGTGAACTGCCCAGGGTGAGTGCGAGCCGTCATTCCAGGAACGCTGTCCTCCTGCGTTCGCAGCGACGACAGCGGAGATTGCCGCACTCCCGGAGGTTCTAACCGGCAGCCCCCGCCCTGCGTCCCGGCGCAGGCCCCACATATCTTGCCCTCGGTCTGATCAGCTTGCCGAACTGCAATTGCTCGCTGGCATGCGCGATCCAGCCGACGCTACGGGCCATCGCGAACAGTGCCAGCTCGCTGCCGGCGGGCAGACGCAGTGCGTGGACCAGCACGGCGAGCGCGTAGTCGATATTGACGAACTCGCCGGTGGCTTCCGCGATCCGCTCTGGCACTTCCCTGGTGAATTTGCGCGGCGCGCCGGAGCGCGACAGCGCGTTCAGCAGCGACTGCGCGCGGGGGTCGCCGTGCTTGTAGACGCCGTGGCCAAAGCCGGCAAAGCGTTCACCGAGGGCGACACGCTCGCGCACGACAGGCTCGACGTCGCGGTCGACCAGCGTCTTGACGAGCTGTGAGGCCAGGACGCCGGCGCCGCCATGCTTCGGCCCTTTCAACGCGGCGAGCCCGGCGATGACGGAGTCATAAAGGTTGAGGCCGGTCGAGGCAGCGCAGCGCGCGGTGAAGGTCGACGCGTTCAGCTCGTGATCGGCGAGCAGTACCAGCGCGCGGCGGATCAGGTCGGGCGCGTGCTTGTTGTCCGCCGCCCAGGCGCGCGCGACCTGCTGATGCAGCGGCCCGGCCGAGGCGTCCGCATTGAGCATGGTCGCAACCAGCAGGCGGACGATGCGCGCGCCGACCATAGCGCGGCCATCGGGTGCCCGGGTGAAGGCGCGGGGATCGACGCTGGCGGCCAGTGCGAGCACGGCGATGGCGCGGTCGATCGGTGCGGCCCGGCGCGCGGCCTTCGCGATCACGCGCATTTCCTCGGAGAGTTCCGGTTGATTGTCGGGGGCAAACGGATCGACGTCGGCGACATCCCACAGCAGCGTCGCGGCGTGCTCCAGCGTGTCACTCTCGGAAAGATCGACGCAATTGACGCCGCGATAGATGGCGCCCTCCTCGGTGATGGTCGAGATCTCCGTGTCCATCACCGGCAGATCGGCATCGAAGCTGCGCAGGCCGCGTGGCTCCGGCGACGGCACACGGCGCTCCTTCAGCGCCCGAACGTCCTCGGCGCGATAGCGGTTCTTTCGCGAGTCCGGCGTCGGCTCGGAGCGGATCAGGCCGCGGCTGACATAGGCGTAGAGGGTGGCCGGAGAGATCGCGAGCTCGGCGGCGGCTTCCCGAGCGGAGAGGTACAGCCCATCAGAATTTTTCATATTGATTTATGTAATCAAGATTGATCAATGTGTCGAGAGGCCTGACCTTGTTCTCCGTGAACAGGAGATTTGGGTCATGAACATCCACCTCACCAAAAGCCAGATCGGGCTGGACGGCGTTCCCGCGGCCGAGACCGTGCTGAGCCATGTCGACGGCGAGCGCGGCGAGCTCATCATCGCCGGGGAGCACGTCGGGCGGCTCGCCGCCATCTCGAGCTTCGAAGGCGTTACCGCCCGGCTCTGGAATGGCGCCAGCAAGACCACCCTCACCGAAGCCAATGTGCGCTCAAACCTGGGCGTGGCGCGCGAGCGCGCCTTCGCGCGGCTGCCGGACCTGTTGCCGGCGACGCGCGGCATGGGCATCATCGACGGGTTTCGTGCCGCCGTCGCCGGACTTCGCGCCGAGCACGGGCTGGAGCACGAGGCGACGATCGTCGGCGCGTTTCCGGTGATCGCGGGCGCGCTGGTCCGGCGCGCCAAGGGGCTCGAGCCGGTCGCGCCCGATCCCACCGTGAGCCATGCCGCCGACACGCTGCGCATGTTGCACGGCCGTTCGCCTGCAACGCGCGAGGTCACGGCGCTCGACGCCTATCTCGTCACCGCCAGCGACCACGGCATGAACGCATCGACCTTCGCCGCGCGCGTGGTGGCCTCGACGCAGGCCGACCTGTTCGCGGCCGTCACCGCCGGCTATTGCGCGCTGACCGGTCCGCTGCATGGCGGCGCGCCGGAGCCGGTGCTGGAAATGCTGGACGCGATCGGCTCGCGCGAGCGCATTCAGTCCTGGGTCGACGCGGCGCTGGCGCGCGGCGAGCGCATGATGGGTTTCGGTCACCGCGTCTATCGCGTCCGCGATCCGCGCGCCGACGTGCTCAAGACCGCGGTCGAGGCGCTTGCGTCCAATGGCACCGATTTGCCGTTTGCCGGCGAGGTCGAGGCTTATATCCGCAGCGCCTTGCGCAAGAAGAATCCGGAGCGGCCGCTGGAGACGAACGTCGAGTTCTTCACCGCGATCTTCCTCGATGCGCTGGCGATTCCGCGGCAGGCGTTCACGCCGATCTTCGCGATCGCGCGCAGCGCGGGCTGGACCGCGCATGCCCGCGAGCAGCAGCGGACGGGGCGGTTGATCAGGCCGAGCTCGTCATATGTCGGGGCGATGCCGGAAGTTTGAGAGCGGATGCCTCCGCGAGACCGGAATCGTAGGGTGGCCAAAGGCGCACTTGCGCCGTGCCCACCATCTCTCTCGATCGAAAAAAAGGTGGGCACGCTTTGCTTTGCCCACCCTACGACACTGTCGTCGCCGCAAGAGCGCGGAAAACAGCGGAGAAGACCGCGGGCCCCTACGCCTCGCGCACGACCGTCTTCAGATAATTATACGCCTTGATGATCTCGATCAGGCGGTCCTCGGTCGAGCGGTCGCCGCCATTGGCGTCGGGGTGGTGCTGCTTCACCAGCGCCTTGTACTTGGTCTTGACGTCGGCAAGCGTCGCGCTGGGGCCGAGGCCCATGACTTGAAGCGCCTTGCGCTCGGCGTTCATCACTTTGCGCGTCTCGGCCTTGGGCTCCGCTTCGGGGCCCTTGCGCCAGCTGGCGCGGCCGTTGATCTCGCTGAACATGCTGAAAGGATCGGCCGCCATGTCGATCTCTTCCGCGCCCTTCTTGCCGCCATTGGCGCCCATCTTCCAGGTCGGACGGTGACCGGTCAGCGCATCCTTCTGATAGCGCGCGACGGCTTCGGCATTCATGCCGGAAAAGAAATTGTAGTTCTGGTTGTACTCGCGCACGTGGTCGAGGCAGAAGTGCCAGTACTCGCGCTGGTTCTCGCGGCCCTTCGGCGCCCGGTGCGAGCCCTTGTTGGCGCAGCCCGCCCATTCGCAATTGACCGCGGTGTCGCGCGGCTTCACTTCCGGCTGCTTGCCCCGCGGCTTCACGCGGATGGAGTCGAAGAATTTTGATGAATCGATCGGCATGGCTGACTTTGACTACGCAATGCAAAAACCTTCAAGTCTTGACATTGCAATTCGCTGAGCACCCGGTCGCGACGAGCTTGGACGTCCGGGTATTGACGGGATGCGAGCGCGCACCTTAATGGCACACATGGCTATGAAAGACACTATCAGCAACAAGTTGCAGGAAGCTTTCACGCCGGAAAGCCTGCAAGTCGTCGACGAGTCACATTTGCATGAGGGCCACGCCGGCCACCGAGCAGGCGGCGAGACGCACTTCCGTGTGTATATCGTGTCTGCCGCCTTCAAAGGGAAGAGCCGGATCGACCGTCATCGCATGATAAATTCAGCGCTCGCCGCGGAACTCGCCGGCAGCGTGCACGCGCTGGCGATCAATGCGCAGGCGCCGGGGGAAGGTTGAATTCTCTGACCCTGCCCTGGAGGGGGAGGGTCGATCGCGCGCAGCGCGAGCGGGGTGGGGTGATCTCTCCACTCGGGTACTGTTGGATGTGGGAAGACCGTCACCCCACCCCGCTACGCATTGCGCTGCTCTTCATGTGTAGCGACCCATGGGCGAGCTACGCTCGTCCCGGACCCCTCCAGGGGAGGGTAAGGGAAAAATTAGAACGACGTCCCGGCCCGTCTCGGCTTTGCCTCTTCGAGCTCGGCCTCGCGCGTCACCGGTGAAATACGGAGCGCGGTGATGCGGTTGCGCTCGCGGCGGAGGACGCGGAAGCGGAAACCGTGGAAGGTGAAGCTCTGGCCGCGGTCGGGGATCGAGCGCGCCTCGTGAATGACGAGACCGGCGACCGTGGTTGCCTCTTCATCGGGCAGATGCCAGTCCATGGCGCGGTTGAGGTCGCGGATCGGCACCGACCCGTCGACCACGACGGAGCCGTCCGGCTGACGGCGCACGCCGGCGACCACCACGTCATGCTCGTCGGAGATGTCGCCGACGATCTCCTCCAGAATGTCTTCCAGCGTCACGAGGCCTTCGACCTCACCATACTCGTCGACGACGAGTGCGAAATGGGTCTTGCGGCGGCGGAACGCCTTGAGCTGCTGGGATATCGGCCGCATCTCCGGCACGAACCAGGGCGGCAGCATGATGGTGGTGACGTCGATGCGCGACGTGTCGCCCTCCGATGCGCGGATCGCGCGCAACAGATCCTTGGCGTGCAGAATGCCGATGATGTTCTCCGACTTGTCCCGCCACAGCGGAATGCGGGTGTATTCGGTGGCCAGCACCTCCCGCACCAGCTCCTCCGGCGGCAGGTCGGCGTTGATCATCACCATGGCCGTGCGGTGGACCATCACGTCAGACACGGTCAGCTCGCCGAGACGGAAGACGTTGTGAATGTACTCGGCCTCGCCGCTCTCGATCTTGCCGTGCACGGCCGATTCCTCGACCAGGCCCTCGATCTCCGAATCCGTCAGGATTTCGTGTTGCGAGAACTCCTGCACCCCCATCAGACGGAGGATCGCGCTCGACGCCGTGTTGAGGCACCAGCTCAGCGGGTAGAACAGGAGGTAGGAAAAATGCAGCGGATAGGCAATCCACTGCGACACTGGCATCGGCTCCCTGATCGCAAGCGTCTTCGGCACCTGCTCGCCGATGACGATGTGCAGCGAAGAGAAGACCAGAAAACCCGCCACGAACGAGGTGAAGTGCAGCGTGGCCTCCGACATTCCGAGCGGGCTGAGGACGGGGCTCAGCAGCGCAGACACCGTCGGCTCACCGATCCAGCCGAGACCGAGCGAGGCCATGGTGATGCCGAGCTGGCAGCAGGCGAGATAGGATTCGATGTTCCCCATCATCGTCTGCAGCAGGCGCGCGCCGAAGCGGTTCTGCTCGACCATGGCCTTGACGCGGAAGCCGCGGCTCTTCACCAGCGCAAATTCCGCCGCCACGTAAAACGCGTTGGCGGCGAGCAGGAGGGCCGCAAGCAGCAGATTGATCGAGATCGAACTCATGTTTGCCTCGCGACCGCCCTGGCGTTCCCCGCCGTTTCGCGGGCGGCCGATCTGAACGGTCCCGTTATCACTGCGCGAGCTTCTCTTTCAGGAAGTCGCGCACCGGCGCCGGCTCGACGTCCTTTGCGATCACCGCGCGGCCCACGGCCTCCAGTAGGATGAAGGTGAGCTTGCCGCGCTTGACCTTCTTGTCCTGCGCCATCAGCGCCATCAGCGCGTCGGCATCGGCGAGCCCTTCCTGCGCAAAGCCGGCGATGTCCTGCAGGCGCGTCGGCAGGCCTGCCTCGATCAGGTGGCGCTCGATGCGCGCCGCCTCACGCTCGCCGATCATGCCGAGCTTCGCGGAGAACTGCGCTGCCAGCGTCATGCCGATGGCGACGCCCTCGCCGTGGAACAGGCGGTCGGAGAAGCCGGTCACAGCCTCCAGCGCGTGGCCGAAGGTGTGGCCGAGATTGAGCAGCGCGCGCTCGCCGGTCTCGCGCTCGTCGCGCGCGACGATTGCGGCCTTGGCCCGGCAGGAGGTCGCGATCGCATGCTCGCGGGCCGATCCGCCCCTCGAGATGTCGGCATGGTTCTTCTCCAGCCAGCTGAAGAAGGCCTCGTCGCCCAGCACGCCGTATTTGGCGACCTCGGCATAGCCGGCCCGGAACTGGCGCGGCGACAGCGTGTCGAGCACGGCGGTGTCGGCGATGACGAGCACCGGCTGGTGGAAGGCCCCGAGCAGATTCTTGCCCTGCGGCGAGTTGATGCCGGTCTTGCCGCCGACGCTGGAATCGACCTGCGCGAGAAGCGAGGTCGGCACCTGCACGAAATCGACGCCGCGGCGCAGGATCGCCGCGGCAAAGCCGGCGAGATCGCCGACCACGCCGCCGCCGAGCGCGATGACGAGATCGTTGCGCTCGATCTTCGCTGCGATCAGGGCCTCGCTGACCTTTTCGAGCCCGGCATAGGTTTTCGAGATCTCGCCTTCCTCGACGACGATGCGCGAGGTCGGAATACCGCTGGCTGCGAGCGACGCCTCAGTGGGCTCGAGCCAGTATTTCGCGACGGTGCGGTCGGTCACGATGGCCGTGCGCACGCCGGGACGCAGAGCGGCGACACGCTCGCCGAGCGAGGCCAGCACGCCGCGGCCGATGACGATGTCATAGGCGCGGTCACCGAGTGCGACGTCGACCTTGATGGGATCGGAATGTTTCAACGGCGCAGTCATCTTGACGCACTCGCAATGTCGGCAGGCGGTTGGGCTGGCTCTCCGCCGCAGAGACGGGCGTGCAGCGCCTCGATGCATTCCTCGACGATTCTGTCGTGCGGCACGTCGCGCGAGGCGATGGTGAGGTCGGCATTGGCATAGATCGGCTCGCGCTGGGCGAGAAGGCGCGTCACGGTTCCTTCGGGATCGGCGGTCTGAAGCAGCGGACGGTCGGCACGGCGCCGCACGCGGCGCATGATGACGTCATGGTCCGCCCTCAGCCAGATCGAGATGGCCTTCGCCGCGATGCGTGCGCGCGTCTCCTCGCGCATGAAAGCGCCGCCACCGGTCGCCAGCACGATCGGCCCGCCCTCGAGCAGCCGCGCGATCACACGGGCCTCGCCGTCGCGGAAATAGGGCTCGCCATGGGCCGCAAAGATCTCCGGGATGGTCATGCCGGCATGGGCCACCTCGATTTCGGTGTCGGCATCGATGAAGGGCAGCCTGAGCCGGGCCGCGAGGCGGCGGCCGATGGTGGATTTGCCCACCCCCATCATGCCGACGAGCACGATCGAGCGCGCCCCGAGCGCCGACAGGATGTCGGCCTCGGGCGAAGCAGGAAGCGGCAACGCGGCGTCGGACATCGTCTCGCTCGGCTGGATCTCGCTCGAACTGCCGCCAGATGCGGCATGGCTTTGGCCACCTATACGACCCCATGGGGGCCCTCGCCAGAGGACTCTTGCCACGAAACGGCGAACATGTTGGATGATTTCATTGGTTAATTTGGCTGCCGCGCCCCGACCCGAGACCCCAGAACGATGCCGAGCCTGTTCCGCTTCCTGACGGTCGTCGCCGTGATCGGCGGCATCGTCTATGGCGTGGTCTTCGCGCTGGCGAACTTCGTCAACCCGAAGCCGCGGGAAATGACGGTGACGATCCCGCCGGACAAGTTTCTCAAGAAATAGGAGCTAGCCTCCCGGGCATGCCCGCCAAACCCTCAGACACCAGGCTCATCGGCCTGTTCCTCGACATGCTCGCCGCGGAACAGGGCGCCGGCCCCAACACGCTCGATGCCTACCGCCGCGACCTCAGCGATTTCTCGGAATTTCTGGGCCGCGTCGGCCATACATTCGTGGATGCCGAGACCCAGACGCTGCGCGACTATCTCGTCGATCTCGACACCCGCGGCTTCAAATCCACCAGTGTGGCCCGCCGGCTGTCCGCGATGCGGCACCTCTACCGTTTCCTGCTGAACGAGCGCATCCGCGGTGACGATCCCGCCGCGATCCTGTCAGGTCCGAAGCGCGGCCGCGGCCTGCCGAAAGTGTTGTCGATCGCCGACGTCGACCGCATGCTCCGCCGCGCCAGGGAATTGAGCGAGGCGGAAGATGCCTCGCCGTCGAAACGGCTGCGTGCCTTGCGGCTCTATTGCCTGCTCGAGGTGCTCTACGCCACGGGCCTGCGCGTCTCCGAGCTGGTGGCGCTGCCGCGCTCGGCGGCCAAGCGCGACGCCCGCATGATCGTGGTGCGCGGCAAGGGCAACAAGGAACGGCTGGTACCGCTCAACGACGCCTCGCGGCAGGCGATGGCGGACTATCTCGCCGCCACGGAAGCGGCAAAGGCCGACAGGAAGAACAGCGTGGCCGCGTCGAAATGGCTGTTCCCCTCGTTCGGCGAGAGCGGACATCTGACGCGCCAGCATTTTGCCCGCGACCTCAAGGAGCTCGCGGTTGCGTCCGGCTTGCAGGCCCGCCTGGTCTCCCCGCACGTGCTGCGCCACGCCTTTGCCAGCCATCTGCTGCACAACGGCGCGGACCTGCGCATCGTGCAGACCCTGCTCGGTCACACCGACATCTCGACCACCCAGATCTATACCCATGTGGTCGAGGAGCGGCTGAAGAGCTTGGTGCGCGACCTGCACCCGCTGGCGGAGAAGTAGTTGCTGCTGGTAGCCCGGATGGAGCGACGCGTAATCCGGGGCCGCCTCCTCGCCGCCAGACCTTCCCGGATTGCGCTTCGCTCCATCCGGGCTACGGGTAAAGGGTGAAACCGCCTTGACTTCGGCCACATCTCCGCAGAAAGAGCCGGGGCCTTTCGACTGATTTGGCCGACTGTCACGAGCACACAAGCCAAGCCATTGAAGAAGCTAAACTTCTTTCCGCCGCCCCAACGTGCTTCGCTTCTCGCGCCCCGTCCCCCTATATTGAGTTGATGCAAGACCAGATGCGCAGCTATCTCGACTTCGAAAAGCCCGTCGCCGAGCTCGACTCCAAGGTCGACGAATTGCGTGCGCTCGCCGCCACCGGCACCGACATCAGCGACGAGGTCGGGCGGATCGAGGACAAGGCGGCGCAGGCGCTGGCCGACCTCTATGCGAACCTGACGCCGTGGCAGAAGACGCTTGTGGCGCGGCATCCGCAGCGGCCGCATTTCAACGACTTCATCAAGGGCCTGATCACCGAATTCACCCCGCTCGCCGGCGACCGCAAGTTCGGCGAGGACGAGGCGCTGGTCGCCGGCTTCGGCCGCTTCCGCGGTGAGCCGATCTGCGTGATGGGCCAGGAAAAGGGCGATTCCACCGAGAGCCGCATCCGGCACAATTTCGGCATGGCGCGGCCGGAAGGGTATCGCAAATGCGTGCGGCTGATGGAGATGGCCGAGCGGTTCGGCCTGCCGGTGCTGTCGCTCGCCGATTCGGCCGGCGCCTATCCCGGCATCGGCGCCGAGGAGCGCGGCCAGGCGGAAGCCATCGCGCGCTCGACCGATGCGTGCCTGGCGCTGACCGTGCCCAACGTCGCGATCATCACCGGCGAGGGCATGTCGGGCGGCGCCATCGCCATCACCACCGCCAACAAGGTCTTGATGCTCGAGCACGCGATCTACAGCGTGATCTCGCCGGAGGCGGCGTCCTCCATTCTCTGGCGCGACGGCACCAAGGCGCAGGAAGCCGCCAACAACATGAAGATCACCGCCCAGGATATGCTCCGCTTCGGCGTGATCGACGCCATCCTGAAGGAGCCGGTCGGCGGCGCCCACCGCGACCCCGCCGCCATGATCGCCACCACGGGCGAGGCCATCGCCAAGGCGTTCGACGAGCTCCGGAACTTTGATGGGGATGCCATCCGCAAGCAGCGGCGGCAGAAATTCCTCGATATCGGCCGCAAACTGGGCTGATTCGCCTCGATTCCGCTCTCGTAGGGTGGGCAAAGCGAAGCGTGCCCACCAATCCCGGCTGTACGAACGGCTCGTGGGCACGGCGCTTCGCGCCTTTGCCCACCCCTACCAGGCCTTTCGAGCAGCCCCCGGTAACCCCGCCTTAACCCTTTTTTTGCCCAAATCGGCGATCTGAGTCCCCTCGGCCCGAAAGCCCAAGTTCCGTCCCAAGTCGCGTCCATTTAGTCTTCGTTGACCATGCCACTGGGCCAACGCCCTCGTGATCCCCGCTCGGGTTGCGACCACATGACCCAGAGGTTAGAATTTTAATCAATGGCTTCAGGGCATAAGCGCTGGAGCGGGGTCTGACCGGGCCCGTCTCGGCGGGTCGGTTTACCGGTCGGATTGCGCTTCGGAAGAATTGGGGTTCGCGCTTCAATGCCCGGCACGGTGTGGGGTCCATCTTGATTTCTCGTTCGCTTGCTCGCGCGCTCTTGGTTTCGGTTGCGCTGATGACGGCCGGCGGTCTGCTCGCCGGCTGCAACACCGATCAGGTCTCGCTTGCGACCAACGCCAAGGCCAATCAGCCGGTGCCGCCGAAGCTGATCGCCGCGATGGCCGAGAAGGACATGGACCTGCAATCGCCGATCCTGGTCCGCCTGTTCAAGCAGGAGGCCGAGCTCGAGGTCTGGAAGCAGACCCGCTCGGGCCAGTTCGCGCTGCTCAAGACCTATCCGATCTGCCGCTGGTCGGGCGATCTCGGCCCCAAGGTGCGCGAAGGCGACCGCCAGGCGCCGGAGGGATTCTACTCGATCAATCCGAGCCAGATGAATCCGCAATCGTCCTATTACCTCTCGTTCAACACCGGCTACCCGAACGCGTTCGACAAGGCGCTGGGCCGCACCGGCTCGCAGCTGATGGTGCATGGCGATTGTTCGTCGCGCGGCTGCTACGCGATGACGGACGAGCAGATCGCGGAGATTTATTCGCTCGGCCGCGAGTCCTTCTTCGGCGGCCAGAAGGCGTTCCAGCTGCAGGCCTATCCGTTCAAGATGACGCCGGTGAACATGGCCAGGCACCGGAACAATCCGAACATGCCGTTCTGGAAGATGATCAAGGAAGGCTATGATCATTTCGAGGTGACGCGGCAGGAGCCGAAGGTCGATTTCTGCGAGAAGAGATACGTGTTCGACGCCGCCAAGCCGGCGGACGCCAAGCGCGATCTGGTGTTCGACGCCTCCGCCAGATGTCCGGCCTATGTGATCCCCGAAGAGATCGCCAGCGCGGTCCGCGAGAAGCAGGCCAAGGACGAGACGGAATATGCAAGGCTCGTCGCCAAGGGCACGCCGGTGGCGCGGATGAACACCGGCATTGACGGCGGCATGCACAAGGTGTTCGCCGCCAAAATTCCGGAAGGCTCGACCGGCCTGTCCGAGAGTGCCGAAGGCACCACGCTGCAGATGCTGGCCATGGCGAAGGCGCCGGGCACGATCCCCGGCCACGTCAACCCGCCCAAGCCGAACCTCGACGCTGTGGCAAGCGCGCCGGCGCCGAAGGAAGAGCCGGTGGTTGCCGTTAGCGCGCCTGCCGCGAGCACCCGCGTCGCTTCGGCTGCGCCCGCCGGAAAGTCTGAAGGCAGCGGCTTCTTCTCCAACCTCGGCCGCAAGATGGGATTCGGCACCGCCGATACCACCGCGACCGCAACGCCCGCGCCGCAGGCCACGGCGTCCGTGGCCCCGGCCGCCCAGACGTCCACGACGCCGGCCACGGCCGCCTCGCGACTCAAGGCCGCCGTGACCCGCTTCGTGCCGGGGCAAGACAAGTCCCATGACAAGTCCAAGGATGCAAAGGATGCGCCGAAGCCGGCCGCCGTCGCCGCCAAGCCGGCCGAGCCGCCGAAGCCCGACACCCGACTCGCCGCATCGCGTCCGGCGCTGAAGCCGTCGGTGAGCGACGGCGCGGGTGACAATACCCCGATGATATCAGGCGCCGCGCCGGTGGTGCAGTCGAACTCGTTCGACAGCCGCTTCTCGGCGGTGAAGTAGGCTAGCGCCCGAGCGCGCAATTATCGCTCTTTCCTCCGCACCGCACGGTAGGGACTGTGAATCGTGAACGCGTCGGGCACTATGCCGCTTTCGATCCGCTTCCATGTCACCTGTGCAGCAATGGGAAAGTTCTCGCGTGCCCGCGGCGAGAAGGTGCCGATCGCGGTGGTACCGCGGCCGTTGCGCAAATAGTCGAGAAAAATGCGGCCGCTGCGCCTGGCCTGGGCCGCGAGAACGTAGCGGTCCGGCCGACGCAATGCGAAATCGGCCACGAGACTGCGCGCCACGCGATGCGCCTGATCGTGCAGCATTGCCACCTCAAGCGGCGCCGTCAGATGAATGCCCTGACCACCGGTCAACTTGGGCCAAGTCGCAAACCCCTCACGGCTCATCAGCGCGCGAAGTTCCAGGGCGGTCTCGATCACAGCATCCCATTCGACGCCCTCGCCGGGATCAAGGTCGATCACGATGCGATCGGCGTGCTCGAAATCCTCAACAGTCGAATTCCAGGGATGCAATTCGACTGCGCCGATCTCGACGAGTCCCAGGAAACCGTCAAGGCTGTCCACCCAAAGCCGCGTGCCTTCGCCGCCTTCTCGCTTTCGGATGCGTAGCTGGTGCACCGCTTGCGGAATGTCCTTCGGCAGCGGCCCCTTGTGATAGAACGTCGTGCCGTGCACGTGCCGCACCAGCTTGAGCGGTCGATGTCCTAGATGCAGCAGCGCCTTCTTCCAGACACGCGCCCAGTAATGCGCGAGCTCTTGCTTGGAGGGCACGATCGCATCGGGCAGCAGCTGCAGGATATTCTCTTTGGGAACGCCGAGCTTTGGCCGTCTGACCGATGAAGGCACCAACCGGGGCGCCCTGACCTTCCGCGGCGCAAGATCGTCGCGCAGGCCCTTGAATACGGCTTCACGCAGCAGGCCATCGTCGGTCAGGGCGCCATATTCCACCTCGGCATTCACCACGGGCTCAACCCATGTAGCCTTGGGCTTCTTTACCGGCAGATCGAGCGGAGAATCGCGCCGGATCAGTGGGTCAAGCCGTTCACGCAATTCACGCGCGGTCGCCTCGGTGTATCCGGTGCGGACCTTGCCGGCATAAAGCAGGCGCCCATCCTCGTGATGCCCGACGTAAAGCGAAGCCACCTTGCGCGGGTACGCGCCCAGCTTTTCGACGAATGCGACGATCGGAAACGTCTCGCTCTTCTTACATTTCAGCTTGAGCCAGGCTTCCTGCCGTCCGGAGCGATAAGGTGCGTCCGCGCGCTTGGCGAGCAGCCCTTCGAGGCCAAGCCTGCAAGCATGGCGAAGGATTTGCTCGCCGTCGGCTTCGACGTGCTCGACGTAGATGAAAGTCTCGGGCGCTTCTTTCAGGAGCCGCTGCAGCAGCTGCTTGCGCTCGACAAAGCCGACGCCGCGCAAATCGTATCCGTCAAGATACAATAGATCGAACGCGTGATAGCGAATGCGGCGGCTCTGCTTGGCGCCGAGCTCGCGCCGCAGCTGCTGGAAGTCCGGCCGGCCATTACTGCCGTAGACAACGGCCTCGCCATCAATGATCGCACTCCCGGCTCTGAGCATTCGCGCGCCGGCTGCAATTGACGAGAACTGCTCGGTCCAATCGTATCCGGCGCGCGAATAGACCGTCGCCGCGCCCGCCTGCAGGTGAAGTTGCGCGCGATAGCCGTCGGCTTTTATCTCGAACACCCAGCCGCTGCCTTGCGGCGGGTTCTCGCGTAGCGTGGGATCGCATGGCACGATGTATGATGGAATCGGAATCTTCCGCGCGCCGGCTAGGCGCGATAGTCCCGACTGACGCAACGCAACGGCACACATGCGGGATTCAACGCGGCCCGACAGATTCGTTCCGATCTGAAATAAAATCGATGGAATGCCGCGAAGCTCTTGAACAACCCGAATATTTCGCAGTGCGAGGGGCGCCGCGCGCTAAGGCGCCAGATACCGCATCAGCTCCGGACTGCCTTTCACCTCGCCGGCGTCGCCCTGCAGCGCGACGCGGCCGCGGTCGAGCACATAGGCGTAGTCGGCGACTCGCAAAGCGAGGTCGAGGTGCTGCTCGACGATGATGACGGCGATGCTCTTGGCAAGCTCGATCAGGCGCTCGGTGATCTCCTCGATGACGCCGATCCAGACGCCCTCGGTGGGCTCATCCAGCAGCAGCAGTTTTGGATCCCCGAGCATGGCGCGGCCGATCGCGAGCATCTTGCGCTCGCCGCCGGAAAGCGTGCCGGCAGGCTGGTCGAGGCGCTGGCCGAGCTTTGGGAAGATCGCCAGCACGCGGTCGATGGCGGAGGAATCCTTCTTAGCCAGCGAGCCGACGGCGAGATTGTCGCGCACCGACAGGCGCGCGAACACCGAATGCTCCTGCGGCACGTAGCCGATGCCGGCGCGGACGCGCTCCTGGGTGGCGCGGCGACTGATGTCGCGGCCGTCGAAGGCGACCTCGCCCTTCCATGCCGGCAGCTCGCCGACGATGGTCTTCATCAGCGTGGTCTTGCCGGCGCCGTTGCGGCCGAGCACGGCAACACCGCCGCGCCAGGGAATGCCGAGGCTGACGTCGAACAGGACTTGGCTGCGGCCGTAGCCGGCATCGAGATGCTTGATGTCCAAAAATTCAGGCACGGCGCAGATAGATCTCCTGGACGGATGTGTTGGCCTGGATCTCGGACACCGTGCCTGTTGCCAGCACCTTGCCCTGGTCGAGCACGGTGAGGCGATCGCAGATGTCGCGAATGAAATCGAGGTCGTGCTCGACGATGACCAGCGAGCAATGTTTTTTGATCGGCTGCAGCAGCTCGCCGGTGACGCGGCGCTCTTCCAGGCTCATGCCGCCGGTGGGCTCGTCGAGCAATAGGAGCTTCGGCTTGCCGGCGAGCGCCATCGCGATCTCCAGCCATTGCTGCTGGCCGTGCGACAGCGCAGCGGCCGCATCGAAGGCGCGGTCGGCGAGACGGAACTGCGTCAGCATGGACATGACCTGGTCGTGCAACGCACCGCGCGTGCGCGAGAACACGAGGTCGAACAGCGAGGACTGCGCCTGCAGCGCGAGCAGGATGTTGTCGTAGAGCGTGAGCGACGGCAGCACGGATGTGATCTGGAATTTCAGGCTCATGCCGGCGCGCGCACGTTCGGTCGGCGTGAACGCGGTGATGTCGGTGTTGACGAAGGAGACCTTGCCTTGGGTCGGCACTTCGGCGCCGGCGATGCACTTCATCAGCGTGCTCTTGCCCGAGCCGTTCGGGCCGATCAGGCCGTGAAACTCATTCTCGCCGACCGTGAGGGCTGCGCCGTCGAGCGCGGTGAGCTTGCCGAAGACCTTCTTGATGCCGGCCGCTTCAAGGAGCATTGCGCCTCTCCTTTTGCTTGGCACCAAAGCTGCCGACGCGTTCGCGCTCGCCGAGCACAAAACTGATCAGGCCGAGCGGCCGGAACAGGATCACGAGCAGGAGCAGCAGGCCGAGGATGATCGGCCAGATCTCGCGGTAATTGTCCGAAAGCCAGAAGCTGACGCCCTCGACGATGACAGCGCCGACGACGGCACCGATCAGCGTGCCGGAGCCGCCGAACAGCACATAGAGCACGACCTGGGTCGAAACCACGACGCCCACCATGTTGGGCCAGACGAAGCCTTCGTGGAAGGCATAGAGGCTGCCGGCGAGGCCTGCGACGGCGCCGCCGATGGTGAAGATGATGGCTTTGAGATGCTGCGCCTTGTAGCCGAAGAAGGCGATGCGCTGCTCGTTCTCGCGCAGGCCTGCGAGCGCAAGGCCGAATTGCGAGCGCACCAGGACGCGGCAGAGCAGATAGACCACGACGAGGATGCCGAGCACGAGATAATAGAACGCTGGGCCTTCCGTGAAGTCGTATGACCCAAGCGACATCGGCGCGATCGAGGGGATGCCGTTCTGGCCGCCGAGATAGTACCAGCCGCGCGCGAGCCGATCGGCGGCGTAGGAGCCGGTCAGCGTGCCGAGCGAGACGAAGATCACGCTGGAGGGATGCCGTCCCAGCAGCAGGAAGCCGCCGAGCAGCAGCGCGAAGGTGAGGCCGATCAGCGTGCCTGCCGGCAACACCAGGAAGATGTTGGTGATGTCGAGGTCGCGCGCGAGCAGGGCGACGCCGTAACCGGCCGAGCCGAAGAACAGCGCCTGGCCGAAGCTCATGATGCCGGCATAGCCCCAGACCAGGTCGAAGGACAGCGCAAACAGCGCGAGGATGATCACGCGCGTCGCGAAGACCGTGAGATAGTCCTGCAGCACCAGCGGCGCGAGTAGCGCCGCGAGGAGCACGAGGCCCTCGATGACAGGCAGGATTTTTCGTCCTGCCTTGTCCCGGTCATTGGCCCGTTCCGCCGCTGCGCCCTCAGCCATCGCACCGTCCATTTCGTCGTCCACGCCGGCGACGATGGCCTCTCTTACCACACTCATCGGCTTCAGCATTCCGAGTTCAACATCGTCAGAGGCAGCCGTGTCAATCACGGCGGGATTCACCTCTCCCCGAGAGGGGAGAGGCGAAAATCAGCATTCCTTGGGATCGACGAGGCCGTTGCTGCGCCCGACGATCTCGTAATTTCCGCTCTTGGCGACGGCGGTGTACATCTTCATCTTGCAGTGCCGCTTGCCCGGCACCATCTCGGCGGGTCCGCCCGGACCTTCGGCGATCTTGGCATGGTCGAGCGCGGCGGCCACGGACTCGCGGTCGATCTTGCCGGCTTCCTTGACCGCGGCTTCCCACAGCTTGAGGCCGCGATAGGTGCCGGTGGCAGCGCTGCCGGCGGCGAACAGGAAGTTGCCCGGGAAATCCTTTTCATAGGCCGCCTGGATCTTGGCGTCGAACGGGTTCTCCTTGGTCAGCACCTTGAAATAGTCGAGGCAGCTGGCGAGGCCTTCGATCTCGGCGGCCTGGTTGATGTTGAGCGTGTTCTCGTCGTAGTAGACGCAGGCCAGGCGCCCGCCGTTCTTGAGGAAGCCTGCTTCATAGAGCTGCTTGAAGAACGGGCCGACGCCGGGCGGGATGACGGTGTTGAAGACGACGTCGACCTTGTTGGAGATGATGCGGTTGACGGTCGCGGAGAAGTCGACCTGGTCGAGCGGGTAATATTCCTCGAACACGACCTCGCCGCCATTGGATTCGATCACCTTGCGGGCGTAGACGTTGAGCGTGTGCGGCCAGACATAATTGGCGCTGGGCAGCGCGAACTTCTTGCCGCCGTTCTTGATCAGCCAGGGAATGAACTCGTCGCATTGCTGCGCCGGCGTCGGGCCGGTGCAGAACAGGTACGGCGTGCACTCCTTGCCCTCGTAGAGCTGCGGATAGATGTAGAGCGTCTTGCCGCGCGCGACGATCGGGTCCTTGATCGCGTTGCGCATCGACGAGGTGATACCGCCGAGCACCATGTCGACCTTGTCGCGCTGGATCAGCTTGCGCACGTTGCCGACGGCGACGGATTCGTTGGACGCGGTGTCCTCGATATAGAGCTCGAGCGGACGGCCGAGCAGGCCGCCGGCCGCGTTGATCTCCTTGATCACCATTTTCGCGACGTTGGCGTCGGCGTTGCCGGCGTACGCGATCGGGCCGGTGAGGTCGGTGGCGATGCCGACCTTGATCGGCGCCTCGGCCGCATTGGCCCAGGGCGCCGGAATCACCCAGCTGCCGACGCCGGTTGCGACCGCGCCGGATGCAAAGGCGAAATTGGACAGGAAACGACGTCGCGTGAGCTGAGTACGATCGAGCATGTGATTAAACCCCTTTTCCAGCGATGAGACCTTGCGGACGGAATTTGATGAAGACGATGGCGAGCACGAAGACGAGCACGTCGGCGACGACGGGTGCCATTACCCAGGGCAGCGCCGCGCTCAGCGTGCCGATGACGCCGGCGCCCGCGACCGGGCCGATGAAGGAGCCGACCCCGCCGACCATGACCGCGACAAAACCCTGGATCAGGAAGCGCAGGCCGAGATCGGCAAACAGGCTGAACACCGGCACGATCAGCGCGCCAGCAAGGCCCGCGAGCGCCGCACCGAAGGCGAACGTCGCGCCGTAGATCAGCGGCGTCGAAATGCCCGACGCACGCGCCAGCGACGGGTTCTCCAGCGTCGCCCGCACGCGCAGGCCGAAACTCGTCCGCGACAACAGCAGATAGCAGAGGCCCATCACCAGCAGCGTGATGATGATGATGGTGAAGCGCCACGCCGAGATGTGCATGGCGCCGATGTCGATCGAGCCGCCGATCGGCTCCGGCACGGTGAGGTAGAAGCCGCCGATCAGCCCGCGAACGGCCTCGCGGATGATCAGGCCGAGCGCATAGGTGCCGAGCATGGCAACGATCGGCGCGGCGTAGAATCGTCGGATGATCAGCGCCTCCAGCACGAAGCCGAGCGCACCGACCACGAAAGGCGCCGCAACCATGCCGGCCCAGATCGGCAGGCCCTTGGCATAAGCGAGATAGGTGATGTAGGCGCCGAGCAGGACGAACTCGCCCTGCGCGAAGTTGAAGATGCCCATCATGCTGGCGATGATCCCGAGCCCCAGCACGATCAGGACGATGATCGCGCCGAAGCTCAGGATCTCGAACGCCGCGACGAACGCGTTAGCCATGCGTTGCGTTTCCGCCGAGTTGAAGCAAAGGTTTCCTCACATCTTCTTCCAGTCGCCGATCTGCTCGAAGGCATGGGCGGCGCGGTAGATCGTGGATTCCTCGAACATGCGGCCGACCAGCATCAGGCCGACGGGCAAGCCGTCGACCATGCCGCAGGGCAGCGACATCGCCGGATGGTGGGTGATGTCGAACGGCGCGGTGTTGGAGATCATCTCGAGCGCGCGGGCGACATAGTCCTCGCGGCTGGCATTGGGCTCCGGCAGCTTGGTCGCCTTCATCGGCGTCGTCGGCATCAGGAGCAGGTCGTAATCCCCAAACGCCTTGTCGTAGGCCGCGGTCAGCCGGCGCGAGATGTTGAGGGCCTTGCCGTAGAAGCGAGGGCCGAAATTGTTGTTGATGTAGGTGCCGAGCATCATGAACAGCTTCGTGGTCTCGGACAGCGAATCGGCCTGCCGACGCCAGCCGCGATGGAAATCCATCAGCGAGGTCGAATAGAGATCGCCGCGGCTGAGGCCGTAGCCGTCGCCGAACATCATGGTCTGGGTCAGGCCTTCCGTGCCGATCGGCGTCCAGATCGCCCCGCCCATCAGGTGCATCGGGATCGAGACGGTCTCGACCGTGGCGCCGAGATCCCTAAAGCGCTTTGCGGCCTCGCGCACGCTTTCATTCACCGCAGACTCGGCGGTCGGCTGTTCGAAACCCTCCTTGACGATGCCGATCTTCATGCCCTTGACGCCCTGGCCTAGCGCCTTGGTGTACTCCTCGACCTTCGGAGCCTTGATGCGCGGATCGTAGCCGTCGTCCCCGGCGAGCACCTCGAGCAGCAGCGCATTGTCTTCGACCGTTGCCGTCATCGGACCGGTGTGATCGACATAGATCTCGATCGGCATGATGCCGGTGTAGGGGACGAGGCCCCAGGTCGGCTTCATGCCGTAGATGCCGCAGAACGACGACGGCATGCGGATCGAGCCGCCCTGGTCGCCGCCAATGGCCATGTCGACCTCGCCGAGCGCGACCACGACGCCCGATCCCGACGACGAGCCGCCGGCCGAGTAGCCCATCTTGTGCGGATTATGCACCGGCCCGTAGGAGCCGGTGTGGCTGCCGCCGGACAGGCAGAAATGCTCGCAATGCACCTTGCCCTTGATCTCGGCGCCGGCATCCAGCATGCGCGTGACGATGGTGGCGTCGAAATCGGGCACATAGCCTTCCAAGGTCGACGAGCCGTTGGTCATGGGCACGCCGGCCAGCATGATGTTGTCCTTCAGCGCGATGGTCTTGCCCTTGAGCTTGCCGCTGGCGGCGCCCTTCACTGTCGACTTGCGATACCAGGCATTGCGCGGGTTCTCCTCCGCCGAGGGCCGATAGCCCGGCGTGCGCGGATATTTCACTTCGGGCAATTCGTCCGGCATCGCGGCAACGAGATTGTAGGCTTCGATCGAGCCCTGCATGAGACCGCGGAACGAGGCGACGTCGTCATCGGTGAGCGAAAGACCGCATTGCTCGGCGACACTGCGAAGTTGGGCTGGCGTGGGAAGGGCAACTGTCACGGCGCTCTCCTTGAAGTTCTTTGCAACGTTGGGCGTGGCCGCCCCGGTGCGACGCACGCACCCGCGGCCTCGCCGAAACATTCAAAACGGAAATATTTTCCTTTTCAAGTATTATTTTGCAAATGCGCCGGCCGGTCTAGCCGCGAGGCGGTCAGAGCGGCTTGATCAGCTTGAAATCGAGACCGTCGGCCTCGGCGAGATGCATCGGCATCCGCACGTGCCCGTTGCAGACGGTAACCCGACCGCGGGCGCCGCTGTAGACGATGTTGCGGCCGGCCGCGAGCAGCGGCCGCATCGCCAGCGAACCAGCCTTGTTCGCAACGGCTTCGAGGAAGCGCAGGCCTTCGTAACTCGATTGCCCCACCGAGCCGATCGGCGGCGCATTCGGCCCGAACATCGCGTGATAACGGCTCTGGAAGTCGTCATTGGCGCGCGCGCCGGTGCCGGTGAAGTAGCCGGAAGCGCAGAACATGTTCTCGCTGTTGTCGGCGCCGATGCCGAGTAGCACGGTATCGTCCATCGCGCCCGCGAGCCGCAGCGTCGTGGCGCCTAGCCCACATTCGCCGAAGGCCCGGTTGAAGGTGATGCTGTCGGTACCGATCAGCGAGATCAACACGACATCGGGCTTGGCGGCGCGGATCCGCGCCAGATGCGGCCCGTGATTGTCTTCGCCGAGCGGGACGAACTCTTCGCCGACGACGCGGCCGCCGGTTTCCTTGATGTAGTTCTTCACCGCGCGATGCGATTGCCAGGGCCAAACGTAGTCGCTGCCGATCAGGTACCAGCGTTTGGCCTTCTTGACGTCCGCGAGCCAATGGATGGCGGGGCGGCTCTGCCAGCGCGGCGTCTCGCCGATCGCCATCACGCCGGGCGTGCGCTCGCCGCCCTCGTAGACCGGCGTGTAGATATAGGGAATGCGGTGGCGTGTGGTGACGTCGCGGAGGCCCACGCGAACCGCGCTGGTGTGCAATCCGACGATCAGATCGACCTCGTCGAATGCGATTGCCTGCTCGGCGCGGTCCAGAACCTCATCCAGCGGCCCGCCGGCATCGTAGATCGACAGCTCGAGCTCGCGGCCGAGAATGCCGCCGCGCTTGTTGATCTCGGCGACGGCAAGCTGCGCGCTGTTCGTGGCACACGGGCCCCACACGCCAGGCGAGCCGGTGCAGCAGATGAAGCCGCCGACGCGCAGCTTGTTGACGCCGCGGCGCTTGAACAAGGCGTCACCGTGCGGCGACAAGGCACCGCCAGCTGCCGAAGACGACAGATTCCTGAACAGCAAGGACGGCGGTAACGCCGAGCCGCCGTGAGCCGGGAAGTTCACCGTCGCGCGCACGCCAACTCCTGTCTGAGGCCAGACCTGAAAGCACATTGAGCAGGCGGCCGCGGCTTCCGCCCTTTTGTTGGGCAATGATCTTATTTTGAAAATATTGAATATTCAAGAATTGAAGTGCATATAGATGCAGCATCGATTGCAAGACATTCACTCATTTGGGTCAAGGCGAAGTCTCAGCCGTGGCAAAACCGCCGAAACAAAATTCCCCAATCACCGAACACCTCGCTTACCTGCTCGCGCAAGCCAACCGGGAAATCAACCGGCAGCTCGAACTGAGGTTGAGCAAGGAGGGCGTGCCGGTCGAGCAATGGCGCATCCTGAAAGTGCTGTCGGACGGCGAGGGCCATTCGATGGGCGAGCTCGCGGACGCCGTGCTGCTCAACCATCCGACGCTCACGAAGATGATCGACCGCATGGTCTCCGACACGCTGGTCTACCGCGTGCAGGACCCGAACGACCGCCGCAAGGTGCTGATGTTCATCTCCGACCGCGGCAAGGTGCTGTGCAAGAAGCTCAACTCGCTCGCGGTCGACCAGGAGGAGCACATCCTGGAGAGCTACGGCGACAAGTCGACGAGCGAGCTCAAGCGGCTGCTGGAGAGCTTGATCGACAGCTCGAATTAGACCTCGTGAAGTGGAGCGTGGCGCCTTGCGAAGCGCACACACACATCTGCCGTTTCAATGCATAGCCAGAGGAAAGCACTCGCGCATCATCGCCAGCACGAGAGGCGATAGCGTTGGCCATTCCATGTCGTCCAGCCCACGGCCTTGTTGCCGACCGGCTTGGCTAGATACCATTTGTTGCCGTCGGCATGGTTGAAGTACACGCCGCCCTGGGTTCCGCTGCGTGGATTTGTCAACTTCACCCATCGCGAGCCATTATCTGAGAAGCGGCCTGACCAGCGTGCTCCCGAAGTGCTGGTGCAAGTGTTGCCGTTGCAGGTTGTCTGACTGTCATCGACGGCGGCCCATTTCATCCGGGCCGGGCGGCCGTCGATGTTGCACGACCATGTTCCGCCCCACCATCCGCCCACTTGGCTCGCAGGGGCGGAACCGCAGGCGTAAAAACTCAGGGCAAGGACACAAAAGGCGGTTGGCAGCGCGCGTTTGGACATTGTCTGGCTCCCAATTTTCAGGCCACGTCTCGTGATTCAATCAAACCACGGATTGAGCTCTGTAGCGGTGATCCAGATCACAATGAGCAGTGGTAAAAAATTGGATGGTCTACCCGAGGGCGTTCGCCGAGACGCGATGCCGCGCTTTGACCATTGGCTCTCCGGGTGAAGAGTTCTTCAGCGACGCAGCCGCGCGAGCGAGTGGCCGCCGGCCATCTGCAGAAGCAGCAGCACTCCGGAGTGATCACAGGAACAGGCGCTGAGGCGGGTTGCCAGATGACTAAAGCGTGCTCAGCCGCGCGTGACGGATAAAGGACCGTCTGACAATTGTGCGCCAGCCATCCTCAATGGCGTGCGCCTACCATTCGTTATGCAACGGAAGACCAGCAGGCATCATATGGATCGAAAGCATTCGACGCCTGGCGAACTCGTGGGCCAAGACAACACCGCGAGTTCGCTGGGTTTTGAGGTCATCGATCAAGCATACCGCCCGTGGCAGTGCTTGTACTTCTTGCCACTACCGCACGGGCAGTCCTCGTTGCGGCCGACCTTGCCCCAGCTCGTCGGGTTCTTCGGGTCGCGCAACGCCGCGTCGGTGGATTGGGCGCCGAGGGTGACGCTGGCGAGAGCCATCTCGTCCTCGCCGGTGTTCGGATCGAACTTGTGCGCCTCCATCGGCGGCAGGACGGGGGCCTCCTGCTCCGGCGGGACGATCTCGACGCGCATCAGCTGCGCCGTGACGGCCTCGCGCAAGTGAGCGCTCATCTCCTGGAAGAGATTGAAGGCTTCGGTCTTGTACTCCTGCAACGGATCGCGCTGGCCGTAGCCGCGCAGACCGATGACCTGGCGCAGATGGTCGAGCATGATCAGGTGCTCGCGCCAGAGATGGTCGAGCGTCTGCAAGAGGATGGTCTTCTCGACGTAACGCATCACGTCGGGACCCCATTGCGCGACCTTGGCCGCCATGTGTTCGTCGGCCTTGGTCTCGATGCGAGTCAGCAGCTCCTCGTCGGCGATGCCCTCTTCCTTGGCCCATTCGTCGACCGGCAGGTCGAGATCGAGCACGCGCTTCAATTCGTCCTTGAGCCCGGCGACGTCCCACTGCTCGGCATAGGCATGCTCGGGCACGTGCTTGGCGACGAGGTCGTCGATGAAGGCGTGGCGCATGTCGGCGACGGTCTCGGCGACGCTCTCGTCCTTCATCAGCTCGACGCGCTGGTCGAAGATCACCTTGCGCTGGTCGTTCTGGACGTTGTCGAACTTGAGCAGGTTCTTGCGGATGTCGAAGTTGCGCGCCTCGACCTTCTGCTGCGCCTTCTCCAGCGCCTTGTTGATCCAGGGATGGATGATGGCCTCGCCCTCTTGCAGGCCGAGACGCTGCAGCATGCTGTCGAGACGGTCCGAGCCGAAGATGCGCATCAGGTCGTCTTCCAGCGACAGGAAGAACTTCGAGCGGCCGGGATCGCCCTGACGGCCGGAACGGCCGCGCAGCTGGTTGTCGATGCGGCGGGATTCGTGGCGCTCGGAGCCGATGATGTAGAGGCCGCCGGGCTTCTTCACGGTCTTGGCAGGCTTGCTTCCCTTGGCCGGCTCGACCTCGACGGTCTCCTCGGCCTTCAGCACGATGTCGCGGAAGTGCTCGATATCGGCCTTGATCTGCTCGATCTTCTTGGCCTTCTCGGCCTCGTCGGTGATATCAGCAGTCTCCTGCTGGATGCGCATCTCCAGCGAGCCGCCGAGCTTGATGTCGGTGCCGCGGCCGGCCATGTTAGTGGCGATCGTGATCGCGCCCGGCACGCCGGCTTCGGCGACGATGTAGGCTTCCTGCTCGTGGAAGCGCGCGTTCAGCACCGCGAACAGTTTCGCCGGCTTGCCGGCGCGGGCGGCGGCATAGAGCTTGTCGAGCGCGCCCTCCTTGCCGAAATCGATCTGCTTGTAGCCGTTCTTCTTGAGGAATTCGGCGAGCACCTCCGACTTCTCGATCGAGGCGGTACCGACCAGCACCGGCTGCAGGCGCGCATTGGCGCGCTCGATCTCGGCGAGGATGGCCTGATATTTTTCCTTCTGGGTCCGATAGACCTCGTCGTCCTCGTCGAGGCGCGCGATCGACAGATTGGTCGGGATCTCCACGACCTCGAGCTTGTAGATGTCGAACAATTCGTCCGCTTCGGTCGCGGCGGTGCCGGTCATGCCCGCCAGCTTCTCGTACATGCGGAAGTAGTTCTGGAAGGTGATCGAGGCCAGCGTCTGGTTCTCGGGCTGGACCTGGACGTGCTCCTTGGCTTCCAGCGCCTGATGCAGGCCTTCCGAATAGCGGCGGCCCGGCATCATGCGGCCGGTGAACTCGTCGATGATGACGACTTCGCCGTCGCGGACGATGTAGTCCTTGTCGCGCGTGAACAGCGTGTGAGCGCGCAGGGCCTGGTTGATGTGGTGCACGACGGAGACGTTCTCGACGTCGTAGAGCGACTCGCCCTTGAGCTGGCCGGCATCGCGCAGCAGCGTCTCGATCTTCTCCATGCCGCCTTCGGTCAGCGTCACCGTGCGCTGCTTCTCGTCGACCTCGTAGTCGGTCTTGTCGAGCCTCGGCAGGAAGCCGTCGATGGTGTTGTAGAAGTCGGAGCGGTCGTCGAGCGGGCCGGAGATGATCAGCGGCGTGCGCGCTTCGTCGATCAGAATGGAGTCGACCTCGTCGACGATGGCGAAGAAGTGCGGCCGCTGGACCATGTCCTCGAGCCGGTACTTCATGTTGTCGCGGAGATAGTCGAAGCCGTATTCGTTGTTGGTGCCGTAGGTGATGTCGCAGGCATAGGCCGCCTTGCGCTCGGCATCGTCGAGGCCGTGCACGATCACGCCGGTGGTCATGCCGAGGAAGCCGTAGATCTGGCCCATCCAGCCGGAGTCGCGGCGGGCGAGGTAGTCGTTGACCGTGACGACGTGGACGCCTTTGCCGGCGAGCGCGTTCAGATACACCGCAAGCGTCGCGACCAGCGTCTTGCCTTCGCCGGTCTTCATCTCGGCGATGTCGCCCTCGTGCAGCACCATGCCGCCGATCAGCTGGACGTCGAAATGGCGCTGGCCAAGCGTGCGCTTGGCGGCCTCGCGCACGGTGGCGAAGGCCGGGACGAGGAGATCGTCCAGCGTCTTGCCGTTCGCGAGCTGCTGCTTGAATTCCGCGGTGCGGGCCTTGAGCGCCTCGTCGGAGAGCTTCGAGACCTCGGGCTCCAGCGCATTGATCGCGTTGACGCGGGACTGATATCCCTTCACCCGCCGGTCGTTGGCGGAGCCGAAAAACTTGCGGGCGAGCGCGCCGATCATGCCTGGTTCCTGTGTTCGCGATTCAACCGCGTTGGGCCTAAGAAGTTGTCACCCGCCCGCCTATCAACTCACCGTGACGCTTCGCGGCGTCAGAGCCCGGACTGCGGGGGACATCCGCCATATGGGTGGGAATTGGGCAAGTCTGGGTTCAACGGCCAAAAACGCAGCAAAATAAACGCCATCGCCATGGTCGCGACCGCGCAGAGATATGGCCCGGTCGGGGCCTTGTCAACGGCGGGCGCAGTGCGGCTAATTCATCATTTTGACAGACTTTTCGCGTTGCCAAGCCCCCCTGATTGGGCGAGTGTCCGCCCCGCTCGAGCAGCCCCCTGCTTCAACATAAGGATTTTCCATGACCACCTCGTTCCCGGCAACCCAGCGCTTCCGCTCCGCGTCCGCCCTGGCTGGCAGCCTCGCTCTGGCGCTGTCCCTGGCGTTTGCGGGCCCGCTCCGGGCCGCCGATGATCCGGTGCTGGCGAAGGTCAATGGCGCGGAAATCAAGAAGAGCGACGTCACCATGGCCGAGGAGGAACTCGGGCCGAGCCTCGCCCAGATGGACCCAGCGACCAAGGACGAGAACGTCCTGTCGTTCCTGATCGACATGAAGATCGTCAGCAAGGCTGCCGAAGACAGGAAAATCGCCGACGGCGAGGAGTTCAAGAAGCGCCTGGCCTTCGCCCGCAACCGGCTTCTGATGGACAGCCTGCTCGCCAGCGAGGGCAAGGCCGCCACCACGCCGGACGCCATGAAGAAGGTCTATGAGGAGGCCGCCAAGCAGATCACCGGCGAGCAGGAGGTGCGCGCCCGCCACATCCTGGTCGAAACCGAGGACGAGGCCAAGGCGGTGAAGGCCGAGCTCGGGAAGGGGGCCGATTTCGCCGAGCTCGCCAAGAAGAAGTCCAAGGACCCCGGCTCCGCCGATGGCGGCGACCTCGGCTTCTTCACCAAGGAGCAGATGGTGCCGGAATTCTCGGCCGTGGCCTTCTCGCTGGAGCCCGGCAAGATCTCCGACCCCGTGAAGTCGCAGTTCGGCTGGCACATCATCAAGGTCGAGGAAAAGCGCAACCGCAAGGCGCCCGATTTCGAGCAGGTCAAGGCCCAGATCGAGCAGTATGTGACCCGCAAGGCCCAGGCCGAGTATGTCGCCAAGCTGCGTACCGAAGCCAAGGTCGAGCGGCTGGACCAGCCGGCGGCGGATGCGTCGAAGGACGCCAAGCCGGATGCGAAGCCGTCCGACAGCAAGATGGCGCCGCCGGCGAAGAAGTAAGAATTCGCTGTCACTTCGCGGACGCCAAGTATATCTAACGTCGCAATGGCCGGGGCTCCCCCGGCCATCTGCATGTCCAGACACTACCAAGGCGCCCGCGATGTCCTCCTCCGTCTCTCCGCTCGCCCCCAAAACCGTCCCTGATATGCCCGTGATCGCGGGCATCCGTCTGGCGACGGCCGAAGCCGGCATCCGCTACAAGAACCGTACCGACGTGCTGCTCGCGGTGATGGACAAGGGCACTGCCGTCGCCGGCGTCTTCACCAGGTCGAAGTGTCCCTCGGCCCCGGTGGAATGGTGCCGCGCCAAGCTGAAGGGCGGCAAGGCGCGCGCGCTGGTGGTCAATTCCGGCAATGCCAACGCCTTCACCGGCAAGACCGGCCGCGCCTCCACCGCGCTGACGGCGAAGATCGCGGCCAAGGCGGTCGGCTGCAGCGAGAGCGAGATCTTCCTGGCCTCGACCGGGGTGATCGGCGAGCCGCTGGATGCCACCAAGTTCGACGGCGTGCTCGGCCGCCTCGCCGAAGCCGCCGAGCCCGGCGATTACCTAGCCGCGGCCAAGGCGATCATGACCACCGACACCTTCCCGAAAGTGGCGACCGCGACAGTCAAGCTCGGTAAGGCCAAGGTCACCATCAACGGCATGGCCAAGGGCGCCGGCATGATCGCGCCCGACATGGCGACGATGCTGTCCTTCATCTTCACTGACGCGCCGATCGCGCCCGCCGCGCTGCAGGCGCTGCTCAAGAGCGGCGTCGAGGACACGTTCAACGCCGTGACCATCGACGGCGACACCTCGACCTCCGACACGCTGCTGGCGTTTGCGACCGGCGCCGCCGCCGAGCACGGCGCGCCGAAGATCAGCCGCGCCAGCGACCCGCGCCTGAAGGCCTTCGTCAAGGCGTTCAACCAGGTGCTCGCCAATCTCGCCGAGCAGGTCGCCCGCGACGGCGAAGGCGCGCGCAAGCTGGTCGAGATCACCGTCGAGGGCGCCAAGACCAAGGCCTCCGCCCGCAAGATCGCGATGTCGATCGCGAACTCACCGCTGGTGAAGACCGCGATCGCGGGCGAAGACGCAAATTGGGGCCGCGTGGTGATGGCAGTCGGCAAGGCCGGCGAGCCGGCCGATCGCGACAAGCTGTCGATCTCGTTCAACGGCATCCGCGTCGCCAAGCGCGGCGCGCGCGATCCCGATTATGACGAAGCGCAGGTGTCGGAAGCGATGAAGGCGCCGGAGATCGCGATTCTGGTCTCGCTCGGCCTCGGCAAAGGCCGCGACCGCGTCATGACCTGCGACCTCACCAAGGAATATGTGGCGATCAACGGGGACTACAGGTCGTAGGCCTTCTCCCTCTCCCCGTTCTTACGGGGAGAGGTGAGCGCCCTCATCCGGAGATCCGCGCGTCCGCGACCGCCTTCTTGAACAGCGCGTTCATGGCGTCCGCGATGCCTTGCGTCGGGCTGACCTCGAAATACAGGCCCGGCGAAGCGCAGCTCTGCATGTTCTGTGCGATCTGGCTGTTCGGCGACGGGCCATAGGGGCCGGCATTGAATGGATCGATCCACTTTATGTACCAGGGGTTGGTCGGCAGCGCGAGATACGTCGTGTACAACACCGCGACCTTGACGCCGCGATCCTTCATCGTCTTGCAAAGCGCAGGGTTGAGCGGCGACTGGCACCGCGTGCTGCCCGAGAGCGGTTTCAGGCATCCGGTGTTGCTCTCATCGGCCACGCCGTCGGACACGAAGAACAGATACTTGAGCGGACTGGCCGACGTGCCGCTTCCGGGGGAGCTGATCTCGCCGTTGATCGCGGGAAAGACCGCGGTGAATGGGGTATCTTGATCGTGATTCTCGTTCTGGCCGTTCACCGACATCAAGTCGATCTTGCCGGCCGCCGCCTTGGCGCTGGAGAGAGAGGCCGACAACGAAAACAGACTGCGCAGGCCGAGCGAACTTGCAGAGCCGCCGAAATCATAGATCGCCATTCTGAACTGGTTTGAATAGGTCTCGGTGGCGTTTGCCGTATCCATCAAGGACTCGGTGGCGCTCCGAAGCACGTCGATCCGGGTGGTCACGCCAAGCTTCTTGGCAAGGTCGTAATAGTTGTTCTTGTCCTTGAGATCGTGGCAGGCGAAAGCGCACTTGTCCGACGTGTTGTTGACCATCTTCTGCACGTCGGCCGGGGTCGCACCGACGCCCATCGACGGCGAATTGTCCAGCAGCAGGTAGAAATCGATATAGAGCGGCATGCTGGCCGTCGCCTTCGACGTGCCGCTCAACGTCAGCACCGACTTGCCGATCACGCCGAGGAACATGGTGTTCAAAGTTGCGGTGAACGAAACCGTCGCGGTGACGGTCGAGCCGGACTTGACCACGGTCGGCGTGAGGCCGGTCAGCGTGTAGCCGGACTGACTGGCGCGATTGGCATTAAAAATGTTCGTGGCGTCCGTGATGCCGACCGAAATCGAGCCGTCCGCAGTCATGTTGCCGGCGGCCTTGAAGGCGGGCGAAGCCTTGGCGATCGAACCGACACTGGCGGCATCCGCCGCGGCCTGAAGCTTGGACCGGATCATCGTCGCGCGCGAATAGTCGATGGCGCAGCCGACCGCACTGATCAGGGGAACGCAGGCGAGCGCGAAAATCACCGCGATATTGCCGCTCCGGTCGTGGACGAACCGGCGGACGAGAACCGAAGGCGCAGCGCGCATGAGGTGGCCTGGAGTGGTTTAAAGAGTTCCCACTCTAGGAACTGCGGATTAAATATGACTTATGGTGACCTTGGAAACGTAGACTGCAACGAGGTTAACAAACCGTTGCAAACGATCTCAGCGAGCGACAGACGCGCATGGCCGATCTCAAACTGACACTGGTGGTGGCCTGCGCGCTCGTCGACGCCGACAAACGCGTCCTGATCGCGCAGCGCCCGGAAGGAAAGGCCCTGGCCGGCCTGTGGGAATTCCCCGGCGGCAAGCTCGAGCCGGGCGAGCGGCCGGAGCAGAGCCTGATCCGGGAGCTTCATGAGGAGCTCGGCATCGACGTCGCCGAGCCGTGCCTCGCGCCGCTGACCTTCGCCAGCTACGGTTACGAGACCTTCCATCTGCTGATGCCGCTCTATATCTGCCGGCGCTGGGAGGGGTTGGTCACCGCACGCGAGGGCCAGAACCTTGCCTGGGTCCGCGCCAACAAGCTGCGCGATTACCCGATGCCGCCCGCGGACATTCCGCTGATCCCGCATCTGATCGATTTGTTGATGTGAGGTCGAAGGGTACCGCTCTCTGGCGTCATGCCCGGGCTTGTCCCGGGCATCCACGGCCTTCGTGCCAGCCTGAAAGACGTGGATGGCCGGGACAAGCCCGGGCATGACGCAAGAGAAAGATCACTCCTTCCCCGCCTTCTTCACCGCCTCCGCCAGGCTCGCTTTCGCCGACCCCGGCTTCAGCGGCTGCTGCTGGCTCGCATGCGGAGCCCAGCCCGAGAGCCAGACGATGTCGAAGGTCGCGCGGATGCGGCCGTCGGCATCGGCAAAACGCTCGGCGTAGATCTCGGCCATGCGCAGCAGCGTCGCGCGGCGCGTCGGTGTCCGCCGCCGCTCGATCAGCACGTTGGCCGCACCCATGCGGCGGAGATCCTGCATCAAGGCGAACGCATTGGCATAGCGCACCACGACACGGTCGACGTCGGTCACCGGCAGCGCAAAGCCCGCCCGCTGCAATAGCGCACCGATGTCGCGAAGGTCAGCGAACGGCGCCACGCGCGGCGACACACCGCCCTCGCATTCGGCTTCCGCCGCGGCAAAGGCCTGCCGCAGCTCGGTGAGGCTGTCGCCGCCGATCATGGCAGCAAGCAGCAGCCCGTCCGGCTTGAGTGCCCGGCGGATTTGCGCGAGCACGCCCGGCAGGTCGTTGACGTATTGCAGCGCCAGCGCCGAGACGACGAGATCGAGGCTCTCAGGCGCGAGGGACAACTTCTCCGCGCCGGCCGCGTCGAGCGCGATGTGTTCGATGGAGGGAAGCCGCGTGCGCAACGCCGCCAGTCCCGCGCCGGGCGTCCAGAGGTCGGCGGGAGCGTGAAACTCCCGCATCACCGCTGCCAAGCGGTCGGACATGTCCTCGGCGACCCGCTCGAGCAGGAATGTGACCGCGCCTTGGGCCTGGGCGCGCTGCTGCCGCCTCTGCAGCAAGGCACGATCAAACAAGGCGGGCGGGATTTGAGCGGTCCGGACCATGCCGCTGGTTACGCCGATCTCCACAGTTCTGGCAATCCGCTGCGTGCAGCGTTAGCCTCCCCACATGGAAGCCGACGCTCCCCCCATCCGTTCCATCGCCGCACCGCTGCGGAGCGCGTGGACGGCCGGCCGCCACGTGCTGGCGCGGGCGGCGCGGCTCGCGCTCGACATCGCCCTGCCGACACAGTGCGTATCGTGCCGGGAGCCGGTTGATGGCGAGGGCGTTTGCGCTTCCTGCTGGGCGCGGCTGTCGTTCATCGAGCGGCCCTATTGCCCGCGGCTCGGCATTCCCTTCGTCTACGACCCCGGCCCCGAGATGCTGTCGATGGAGGCGATCGCGAGCCCGCCGGCTTACCAGCGCGCTCGCGCGGCGGTGCGCTACGACGACGTCGCGCGCACGCTGGTGCATGCGCTGAAGTATCAGGACCGTACCGATCTGGCGCCGGCCATGGGCCGCTGGATGGCGCGCGCGGGCGGCGAGTTGCTGACCGGCGCCGACATGCTGGTGCCCGTGCCCCTGCATTGGCGGCGGGCCTGGCGGCGCCGTTACAACCAGTCCGGCGCGCTCGCGCGCGTCATCGAGCGACAGAGCGGGATCAAGGTGCGGGGCGACGTGCTGCGGCGGGTGCGCGCCACCGAGCAGCAGATCGGCCTGTCGCGGGCCCAGCGCGCCACCAATGTGCAAGGCGCATTCCAGGTATCTCCCGGCCGTCAGGCCGAGATCCAGGGCCGCCGCGTTGTCCTGATCGACGATGTCCTGACGTCAGGGGCTACGCTCGACACCTGCGCGCGGGCCCTGCTCCGCGCCAAGGCGGCCCAGGTCGACGTGCTGGTCTTTGCCCGGGTTGTCGAGAGCGGGCCCCGTCCCATATAATTCAATGAATTCATGACATGAGAGCGCCAGACGAATGACTGCTGCTGTCGAGATCTACACCCGGCCGGGCTGCGGCTATTGTTCCGCCGCCAAGTCACTGCTGACCCGCAAGAAGGCGACCTTCACCGAATTCGACGTCGCCAAGAACCCGTCCTGGCGCCAGGAAATGTACGGCCGCGCCGGCCAGGGCTCGACCTTCCCGCAGATCTGGATCGGCGGCACCCATGTCGGCGGCTGTGACGACCTCTATGCGCTCGATCGCGAAGGCAAGCTCGATGGCATGCTCGAAAGCGTGAAGGCGGTATCATGAGCGAGAACCGCACGTTCACCGCCGCCATGGTGCAGATGCGCACCGGCCTGATGCCCGGGCCGAGCCTCGAGCAGGCTACGAAGCTGATCCGGCAGGCTGCGGCCGATGGCGCCGATTACGTGCAGACACCCGAAGTCAGCAACATGATGCAGCTGAACCGCAAGGCGCTGTTCGAGCATCTCCAGAGCGAAGAGGACGATGCCTCGCTGAAGGCCTACCGGGCGCTCGCGGCGGAGCTGAGGATTCACCTCCATGTCGGCTCGCTGGCGCTGCGCTTCTCGCCGGAGAAGGCGGTCAACCGCTCCTTCCTGATCGGGCCCGAGGGCAATGTGCTCGCGAGCTACGACAAGATCCACATGTTCGACATCGAGCTGCCGGACGGCGAGAGCTATCGCGAATCCGCCAATTACCAGCCGGGCGAGACCGCCGTGATCTCGGATCTGCCCTGGGGCCGCATCGGCTTGACGATCTGCTACGATGTGCGCTTCCCGGCGCTGTACCGTGCGCTCGCAGAAAGCGGCGCCTATTTCATCACCGTGCCGTCCGCCTTCACCCGCAAGACCGGTGAAGCGCATTGGCACGTGCTGCTGCGAGCCCGTGCGATCGAGACCGGCTGCTTCGTCTTCGCCGCGGCGCAGGCCGGCACCCACGAGAACAAGCGCGAGACCTACGGGCATTCGCTGATCATCGATCCTTGGGGCGAGATCCTCGCCGAAGGCGATGTCGAGCCGGGCATCATCATGGCTAGGATCGACCCGGCCAAGGTCGAGACCGCGCGCCGGGCGATTCCCTCGCTCCAGCACGGCCGCCGCTTCGGCGTCTCCGATCCCAAGGCCGGGCCGGACCATTTGCACCTCGTGCGGGGCTCGGCATGATCCGCTACGCGCTCCACTGCGACCGCAATCACGCCTTCGAAAGTTGGTTCCAGAGCTCGTCGGCCTATGATTCGCAGGTGAAGCGCAAGCTCGTGACCTGCCCGATCTGCGGCTCAGCCAAGGTCGACAAGGCGATCATGGCGCCGCGCATCGTCGGCAAGAAGGGGCGCGGCCGCGCCACGCCGTCGCCGGAGCCCGTGGCCGCGACCACACCCGAGGCTGCGCCGTCAGGGCCGACCTCGCTGCTGATGGCGCAGGAGCGCGAGCTGCGCGCCAAGCTGAAAGAGCTGCGCAACCACATCGTCAAGAACGCCGACAATGTCGGTGAGCGCTTCGCCAACGAAGCCCGCGCCATGCATTACGGCGACAAGGAGCACCGCCCAATCTATGGCGAAGCCTCGCCCGAAGAGGCGAAGTCGCTGATCGACGAAGGCATCGAGGTCTCACCGCTGCCGACGCTGCCGGAAGACCGGAATTAAGCTCCCACCAGCACAGCGACGCCCAGGACAATCAGCGCAATGCCTGCAAGCTCGCGCGGCGCGATCGGCTGCTTGAACGAGTAATACGCCACGGCTTGCGCGAACAGCACCTCGATCAGCGCGAGCGTGCGGACGTTGGCGGCCGCCGTCAGCGCAAAGGCGAGGAACCAGAATTGCGAGGCGAAGGCGCCGATGAAGCCCGCGAGCATCGACGGTCGCCATAACCTGAGGATTCCTCGCAGCACGTCCGGCGTGCGCCAGAGCAGGTAGATCGTCAGGATCAACGTCTGCACGAACAGGCCGAGCACCAGCGTGATTGACGCCGCGGTCACGAAGGACACGCCGGGCACATTGATGATGGCGCCGCGAAAGCCGACCGCTGACAGCGCGAAGGCCGCCGCGGCAACGAGGCCGGTGATGGTCGGCTTCAGCTCGGCAAAGCTCTTGTCGCTGCCGGGGCGGAGCGCGGTGATGACGACGCCGACGGTGGCGATCATGATCGCGAGCACCTTCAGCCAGGTCAGGTGATCGCCGAGGAAGACGAAGCCGAAGATCGCGGTCTGGATCGCCTCGGTCTTCAGGTAGGCCGTCGTCACGACAAACGAGCGGTCGTTCATCGCGAGCAGCATCAGGCCGGTGGCGACGATCTGGCTGAGCGCGCCCAGCAGCAGCCATGGCCAGAACACGGCTGGCGGCGCGCTGAGATGATCGCCGGTCGCGAGCAGCACCAGCCCCAGGAACAGCAGCGAGAACGGAAAGCCGAACAGGAAGCGGATATTGGTCGCGCCCCAGGTCCCCAGCGGCTTCGTCAACGACCGCTGCATCGCATTGCGCGCGACCTGCCCGAGCGCGGCAATGATGGTGAAGGGAATCCAGAGGCTGGCGATGGTGAACATGGGGTGGCGGGCGCGAGGATCCGGGCCAACGTGCCGCTAGCGGTGGAGCAGGTCAATCACACGGATGTCATGGGTGCGATGCTCTCGCACAAACTCGGTGCCCGCGAACGCAGGGACGACGGTTGTGATGTGGCGTCTGCCTAAACCTGCGGCTTGGCCGTCGCGCCGCCATACCGTCGGCGATAGATCCACATCCCCACGCCCAGCACGATCGCAACCCCTGCAACGGTCAGCATCCAGATGTGCTTGCCGACATGCGCATGATGATGCAGCCCGGCATATTCATGCAGGGCCGACACGGCCAAGACGCCCGGCAGCACATGGGCGGGCGCCCAGGCCAGGATCGCCGGGATGTTCACGGCATAGAATTTCGTGGGCGCCATGCCCAGCGCGCCGGCGGTCACGGGCACGAAGGCGCGGATCGGCGGCACGAAGCGGGCGAAGAACACGGCCCAGGTGCCGAAGCGGTTGAAGAAGTTTTCGCTCTCCGCGACCACGCGTCGATAATTGGTCAGCGGCCAGGTGTTGAGGATCTCGCGCTGCCGCCTGTGCCCGATCCAATAGGCCGCCCCGTCGCCGAGTACGGCACCAGTTGCGGCCGCCAAGAGCACCCATGGCAGCTGCAATTCGCCGCCGGGGATCAGGGCGCTCAGCGCCAGGATGATGGTCGAGCCGGGGATCACCGATCCCACCACCGGAACGGCTTCGAGCAGCGCCGCCAGGAACAGGGTCAGATAGGCCAGCCACGCATGGGCGGAAACGAAGGCGATGAGGGGATCGAGAAAGGACGTCACGTCGTCTCTTGTAGGGCTGGAGCATGAGGGCTTCGGACCCTACATAAGTAACTGCATACGGCCAAAGTACCATTCGCAGGGATTGGGCGCGACCCGCCCGAATTTCGGCGTGATTCGCAAGGCAGCCCTCCAAAAACTGCGTTCCTTGCCTATCTAAATGAAAAGACAACGGAACTTTGATTGGTGGGCGGGCTTCTGCCGGCTCGTTGTCTCTGATAGGTTGATTTTCAGCACCCAGCCGCAGCCAACGTGCGAATAACCGGTTTCGGGACCGCCCGGGACCTCGGAGGATTGATGACGACCGCCGCCCTGTCCAAAGTTGAGGAAGTTTCCGGCCTGCCCGACATGAAGGTGTCGGTGCGCCAGGTGTTCGGGATCGACAGTGATCTCGAAGTCCCGGCCTATTCCGAAGTCGATCCTCATGTGCCCGAAGTGGATTCCGATTACCGCTTCGACCGCGCCACCACGCTGGCCATTCTCGCGGGCTTTGCCAGGAACCGCCGCGTGATGGTGACCGGCTATCACGGCACCGGCAAATCCACCCATATCGAGCAGGTCGCGGCACGTCTGAACTGGCCCTGCGTGCGCGTCAACCTCGACAGCCACATCAGCCGTATCGACCTCGTCGGCAAGGACTCGATCGTGGTCCGCGACGGCAAGCAGGTCACCGAATTCCGCGACGGCATCCTGCCCTGGGCGCTGCAGAACAACGTCGCGCTGGTGTTCGACGAATACGACGCCGGCCGCCCGGACGTCATGTTCGTGATCCAGCGCGTGCTGGAGGTTTCGGGCCGCCTGACGCTCTTGGACCAGAACAAGGTGATCAAGCCGCATCCGGCGTTCCGGCTGTTCGCCACCGCCAACACCGTCGGCCTCGGCGACACCTCGGGCCTCTATCACGGCACCCAGCAGATCAACCAGGGCCAGATGGACCGCTGGTCGATCGTCACCACGCTGAACTATCTCAGCCACGACGAGGAAGTCGAGATCGTGCTGGCCAAGGCCAAGCACTATCGCACGCAGGAGGGCCGCGACATCGTCAACAAGATGGTGCGCCTCGCCGATCTCACCCGCAACGCCTTCGCCAATGGCGATCTGTCGACGGTGATGAGCCCGCGCACGGTGATCACCTGGGCGGAAAACTCCGACATCTTCGGCGATATCGGCTTTGCGTTCCGCGTCACCTTCCTCAACAAATGCGACGAGCTCGAACGGCCCTTGGTCGCCGAGTTCTACCAGCGCTGCTTCAATGCGGAGCTGCCGGAATCGGCAGTCAACGTCGCGCTGAGCTGATCTCTCACGGTGTGTCGTCCCGGCGAAGGCCGGGACCCATACCGCGTGATGTCTCGATTGAAGCGACGCTGATAGTTTCCTGACACAAGAGCGGCCGGTGGTTATGGGTCCCGGCCTTCGCCGGGACGACAGATAGGGTCAGATGACCACCTCCAACTCCAAATTCCGCAGCAACAAGGAAGCACCGACCGAGCCGTTCAAGCGCTCGGTCGCCTCCTGTCTGAAGGCGATCGCAAAGGCGCCCGAGCTCGACGTCTCCTTCGCGGCCGAGCGCCCGGGACTTGCGCCCGGCAAGGCGCGGCTGCCCGAGCCCGCGCGCAAGATGACGAAGCGTGACGCCGCGATCGTGCGCGGCCATGCCGATTCCATCGCGCTCAAGATCGCCTGTCACGATCCCAAGGTTCACCGCAAGCTGATGCCCGGCAATCCGCAGGCGCGCGGCGTGTTCGAGGCGGTGGAGCAGGCCCGCGTCGAGGCGATCGGCGCGCGCCGCATGGCGGGCGTTGCCAAGAACCTCACCGCGATGCTCGACGACCATTTCCACCGCGGCAAGTTCGACGAGATCACCGACCGCGCCGACGCGCCGCTGGCGGACGCGCTGGCGATGCTGGTGCGCGAGCGCCTCACCGGCATGGCGCCGCCGACGGCGGCCAAGAAGATGGTCGATCTCTGGCGACCGATCCTCGAAGACAAGATCGGCAAGCGGCTCGATCGGCTCGACGGCGTGCTCGAGGATCAGACCAAGTTCGGCGATGCCGTGCATGACCTGCTGTCGGCACTCGAGCTCGGCGACGAGCGCAACGCCGACAGCGAAGACAATGACGAGAACGAGGAGAACCAGGACGGCGACAACGACCAGTCCGGCGCCGAAGGCTCGCCCGATTCCGACGCCGCGCAGGAAATGAGCGCCGACCAGGCGCAGGCAACCAGCGAGGAGATGAGCGAGAGCGCGATGGAAAGCGCGCAGGCCTCGACCTCCGACACCTTCGACGATGGCGAGCTCGGTGATGACGAGACGCCGGGCGAGGCGACGCGCCCGAACCAGCACGGCAGGAACGAGCCGCGTGGGCCGGAATATCACGCCTTCGCGCCCAAGTTCGATGAGGTCATCGCCGCCGAGGATCTCTGCGACCATGACGAGCTGGAGCGGCTGCGCGCCTATCTCGACAAGCAGCTCGCACATCTGCAGGGCATCGTCGCCCGTCTCGCCAACCGGCTGCAGCGCCGCCTGATGGCGCAGCAGAATCGCGCCTGGGAGTTCGATCTCGAGGAGGGCATCCTCGACCCTGCGCGGCTGTCGCGCGTCGTCACCGATCCCTATCACCCGCTGTCCTTCATGCACGAGAAGGAGGCGACGTTCCGCGACACCGTAGTGACGCTGCTGCTCGACAATTCCGGCTCCATGCGCGGCCGCCCGATCACGGTCGCCGCGACCTGTGCCGACATCCTCGCGCGCACGCTGGAGCGTTGCGGCGTCAAGGTCGAGATTCTCGGCTTCACCACGCGGGCCTGGAAGGGCGGGCAATCGCGCGAGGCATGGCTTGCCGCCGGCAAGCCGGCCAATCCCGGCCGCCTCAACGATCTCCGCCACATCATCTACAAGTCCGCGGACGCCCCGTGGCGTCGTGCGCGGAAAAACCTGGGCCTGATGATGCGCGAGGGCCTCTTGAAGGAGAACATCGACGGCGAGGCGCTGGACTGGGCGCACAAGCGCCTGCTCGGCCGGCCCGAGCAGCGCAAGATCTTGATGATGATCTCGGACGGCGCGCCGGTCGACGATTCCACGTTGTCGGTCAATCCGGGCAATTATCTCGAGCGGCATCTGCGCCACATCATCGAGGAGATCGAGACCCGCTCGCCGGTCGAGCTGATCGCGATCGGCATCGGCCATGACGTGACGCGCTATTATCGCCGCGCGGTAACGATCGTGGACGCGGAAGAACTCGGCGGCGCGATCACCGAAAAGCTTGCCGAGCTCTTCAGCGAGACCAACACGGCGCCAACGCAAGCGGCCGGTCGCCCGCGACGCAAATTGCATTCGTGAGCACGCATCCATCCCGCCGCAGCTTCGTCAGCCTCGCGGCGGCGGGATTTTCCACTCTCGCGTTGCCGCGCTTGGCGCAGGCGCAGCTGCAGCCCAAGACCGAGCCGCCGCCGCGCGCCCTCCAGCTCGAGCATGCCGTCACCGCGCCGGTCAGCGTCGAGGTCAACGCGCGTAGCATTGCCAATTTCGAGCCGCGCGACCGCTCGCGCACGCGCTTCGGCTCGCTGGATTTTCGCAGCGGCCTGGTGCTGACCTCGCCCTATCGCGGCTTCGGCGGGCTGTCGGGCCTCCGCTTCCTCGACGGCAAGGGCGAGCGCTTTCTCGCGATCTCCGATCAGGGCGGCTGGTTCACCGGCAGCATCCGCTATTCCGGCCGCGAGATGATTGGGCTCGCCGACGTCGAGGCCGCGCCGGTGCTGGGCGCCGACGGGCGGCCGATCACCGAGAAGCGGCTCTGGTACGATACCGAGTCGCTCGCGCGCGACGGCAACCTCGTCTATGTCGGGCTCGAACGCGTCAACCAGATCCTGCGCTATGATTTCGCCAAGGGTGCTACCGGCGCCCGCGGCGAAGTGATCGCCGTCCCGCCGGCCTTGCGCAAGCTGCCCTACAACAAGGGGCTGGAGGCGATGGTCGTCGTGCCCAAAGCGCAGGGACCGGGCAAGAGCCAGGCCCAGCCGCTCGCGGGCACGCTGATCGCCTTTTCCGAGCGCGGGCTCGATGCCGACGGCAACCTCCTCGCTTTCCTGATCGGCGGCTCGACGCCCGGCCAATTCAGCGTGCGGCGCTCGGAGAATTTCGACATCAGCGACGCGGTGCTGCTGCCCTCGGGCGATCTGCTCATCCTCGAACGTAAATTTTCCTGGTTCACCGGCGTCAACATCCGCATCCGCGCGATCCCGCTGAAGGGAATCGCGCCGGGCGCCGTCGTCGACGGCCTGACGCTGTTCGCCGCCGATCTCGGCCACGAGATCGACAACATGGAAGGCATCGACGCCCACGTCACCGCCGACGGCGAGACGGTGCTGACCCTGATCTCCGACGACAATTTCTCGATGTTGCAGCGAACCCTGCTGCTGCAATTCACGCTGGCGGAGTAGAGATCGCGCCGGAACGGTTCTTGCAGCGATCGCGAGAGTCGACCGGAGATTTCGATGACCAGGTTCCTTCGCGTGTTTTGTCTATATGCGTCCTTCTGGATCGCCGCTGCAACACAAGTCCAGGCACAAGACTGGCCGGCGCGACTGATCAAGGCGACCATTCCGTTCGGTCCGGGCAGCGCGGCGGACGTGGTGCCGCGGCTGGTGTTCGAGCATCTCTCCGCCGAACTCGGTCAGCCGATCGTGATCGAAAACCGCGCCGGCGGCGGCGGTGTGGTCGGTTCGGCGGCGGTCGCGAAGTCCGATCCCGATGGTTACAGCCTACTCGCCCAGTCGTCGGCGCTGACCATTGCGCCCCTGATGTTCCCGAATGCGAGCTTCGACCCCAGCCGCGATCTCGCCTCGGTGTTCATGATCGGATCCGGTGCCAATGTGATGATCGTGCCGAAGGAGCGCCCTTGGAGAACCATCCAGGACTTCATCGCCGCTGCCAAGGCAAAGCCCGGTTCGATCTCGTTCGGCTCGGTCGGCATCGGCAGCGCCGTGCACATCTCGAGCGAGAAGTTCCGCTACGCCGCCGGCATCGAGGCTATTCATGTGCCGTATCGCGCCGGCCCGGAAGTGATCGCCGACATTCTCGGTGGGCGCATCGATCTGTATTTCTGCCCGCTGGCGACCGCGTTGCCGCTGATCCGCGAGGGCCAAGTGCGCGCGCTGGTGGTCTCGACACCGAAGCGCGTTGCCGAGCTGCCCGATGTGCCGACGCCGGCCGAGATCGGCTTGAAGGACGCCGACGGCGAGATCTGGTTCGGCGTGTTCGTGCCGGCGAAGACCCCGCGCGAGGTCGTCGACAAGCTGCACGCGGCCGCCGAGAAAGTCCTGGCCACGCCGGCGACGCAGGTGAGCCTGACAAAGCTCGGGCTCGAACCGAGGCCGATGAAGCCCGCCGAGATGGACGACCTCGTCAAGCGCGAGCTGGCGGCCAATCAGGAGCTGATCAAGGCCGCCGGCATCAAGCCGTAGGGGCGGGTTACGCCCGCATTCCTCCATCGTCCCGGACAAGCGAAGCGCGGATCCGGGACGACAATAGGGAGACATGTTCGCCGCGGCATCTCCAGCGCAATGCATGCCGCTGCTGGTCGCCATGCTGCCCGTGCGGCTGGCAATTCGCCGCCCACCCACTAAACTTCATGCAATCGCTTCCATTTCTCCAGCCCCGGACCCTCGCATGAGCGCCCTGTTTTCTCCGATCAAGCTGCGCGGACTGACTTTGAAGAACCGCCTCGTGGTGTCGCCGATGTGCCAATATTCGGCCGATGACGGCGTCGCCACCGACTGGCACTTCACCCACATAAACAATCTCAGCCTGTCGGGCGCGGCGATGTTCTGCATCGAGGCGACGCATGTCGAGGCGATCGGCCGTATCACGCCGGGCTGCCTCGGGCTCTACAGCGACGCCTGCGAGGCCGCGCTGAAGCCGATCCTGCATTCGGTGCGCAAGCATTCCTCCACCGCGATCGCGATGCAACTCGCCCATGCCGGCCGCAAGGCCTCGAGCGCGCGCCCCTGGGACGGCGGCCAATTGATTCCGGAAGGGCAGGGCGGCTGGCAGACGGTCGGGCCGTCGGCGGTGCCGCACAAGGAGGGCGAGGCCGCCCCGCTGGCGCTGGATGCGGCAGGCCTGAAGCGCATCCGCGAGGCCTTCGTCCATTCGACCGAGCGCGCCGCGCGGCTCGGTATCGACGCCATCGAGGTCCATGGCGCGCATGGTTATCTCTTGCATCAATTCCTGTCGCCGATCTCCAACAAGCGCACCGACGAATATGGCGGTAGCCTCGCGAACCGCATGCGCTTTCCGCTGGAGGTGTTCGACGTGGTGCGCGCCGCGTTCCCCGCCGACAAGCCGGTCGGCATGCGGGTGTCGTCGACCGATTGGGTCGAGGGCGGCTGGGATCTGGCACAGACCATCGAATTCGCGAACGCGCTGAAGGCGCGCGGCGTCGACTGGATCGATGCATCGTCCGGCGGCGTCTCGCCGCTGCAGAAGATTCCGCTCGGCCCCGGCTATCAGGTGCAGTTTGCAGAGGCGATCAAGCGCGAGACCGGCCTGCCCACCATCGCCGTCGGCCTGATCACCGAGTCGAAGCACGCGGAGGAGATCGTCGCGTCGGGCAAGGCCGACATGGTCGCGCTCGCCCGCGGCCTGCTCTACGATCCGCGCTGGGGCTGGCACGCTGCCGCCGAGCTCGGCGGCGTGGTCGAGGCGCCGCCGCAATACTGGCGCTCGCAGCCGTCCACGCAAAAGGCGCTGTTCGGCAAGACCACGTTCGGGGCGAGGTGACTCTCTTCACCTCTCCCCGCTTGCGGGGAGAGGTCGGATTGCGCGCGAGCGCAATCCGGGTGAGGGGGTACAGGTGCGGCGAAAATCTCATGTGTGGAGAGAAGCCCCTCACCCCAACCCTCTCCCCGTAAGAACGGGGAGAGGGAGTTAGATCCCTCACGCATCCGTAAACCTCCTCACCTTCCATGCCCCCCAAAACTGGCCTAACCTCTCCATACTCAACGCCTCGCGGAGGCTGGCCATGCGCTTTCGTTTTCGTAAAACTGCCCATGTGTTCGAGCGCGTTGGCCTTGCCATGGCGGGGGCCGCGTGCGGATTGTTCGTCGGCGCCTATGTCGGCTCGGCGATCCCCACCCTCACCACGCAGGGCTTCCTGCTGCTGATGATGCTGCTCGGCGGCATCGGCTTCTATCTCGGCATCGACACGCCGCAGATGCCTTTCGACGATGCGCACAGCCAGATCGACGCCGCCGAGCTCATGAGCGCCGCCGGCACGCTCTCCGCTACGCTCACCGCCTTCGCCTCGGTCGCCGTGATCGTGCTCCGGCTCGATCCGCACATGGCCTGGACCTGGCTCGTCTTGGTCGGCTGGATTGCCGGCGTCACCATGCAGATCGTCGCCGGCGCCAAGGCCAGGCTGCGTAAGTAGCTCTCTTTGTCAGGATGGGCCCGCCTGAAGCGGGCGTCTCGAAGGACAGCCGCCGGGAAAAGCTCGCAATTCCGAGTGCCCGTCGTTCACGGCAGGGTTCGGCTTGCCGCAACTGCCTTGCCCGGCACCGTCTCTCTCTCTCTGTCAACCCGTCATCCGGTCAGGGCGCCGTTCGGAGCATTGCGCGCGCATTGGTCTTGAAGAGTTCATCTTTGCAACACATCTTGTGGCGCCCGCAGGTAGAGGCGTACCCTGCATCTTCTGCGGCTTTGATGCGAGGACCTGGGGATGAGCGGACCGGACGGAAGCAGGCAGTTGATCAAAAAGCACGATTTCGTTCAGGTCAGCGCAATCGCCGGGCTTCTCGCCGCCGCGTTCGCCCTGTCCGGCTGCGACAAGCCGGCATCGCAGGCTGCGGCTCCGCCGGCGCCGGCGGTGACGGTCGCCCAGCCGGTCAAGCGCACAGTCACCGATTGGGACGAGTTCACCGGCCGCTTCGAGGCGGTGGAGGAGGTCCAGGTGCGGCCGCGGGTCGGCGGCTTCGTCAACTCGGTCGAATTCCAGGACGGCGCCATCGTGCGTCAGGGTGACCTGCTCTACGTGATCGATCCGCGCCCGTTCGAGGCGGTGGCCACTCAGGCGGAGGGCCAGCTGTCAGACGCACGGGCGCGAGTGGAGCTCGCCAAGCGCGAGCTCGACCGTGGTCTCAGCCTCGTGCAGACCAGCGCGGTCTCCGAACAGGTCGTCGATCAGCGCCGCCAGGCCTTGCAGGCTGCGCACGCCGCCGAGATGCAGGCCGAGGGCGCGCTGAAGGCCGCCAAGCTCAACATCGAGTTCACGCATGTGGCAGCGCCCTTGACCGGCCGCGTCAGCCGCCATCTCGTCAGCCCCGGCAATCTCGTGCAGGGCAGCGACACCGGCACCTCGACGCTGCTGACTTCGATCGTCGCGCTCGATCCCATCTACATCTATTTCGACATGGATGAGGCGACGTTCATCAAATACAGCAAATTGTGGTTCGAAGGACGGCGGCCAAGTTCGCGCGATACCGCGAACCCGGTGCAAGTGACGCTGGCCGGCGAGACCAAGCCCTCGCGCGGGGGCACCGTCAATTTCCTCGACAATCGGCTGGACGTGTCGACCGGCACGCTGCGCAGCCGCGCGGTGGTGAAGAACACGGATCTTTCGATCCTGCCCGGCCAGTTCGGCCGCGTCCGCCTGATCGGCAGCGCGCCTTACGAGGCGCTGCTGATTCCGGACGCTGCGATCGCAACCGACCAGTCCCGCAAGATCGTGTTCGTGGTCAAGCCTGATGATACGGTCGAGGCACGCCCCGTCGTGCTCGGTCCGCTCGACGACGGCCTGCGCGTGATCCGTGAAGGGCTGAAGCCGGACGATCGCGTCATCGTCAATGGCATCCAGCGCGCCCGCGTCGGCGCCAAGGTCGCTCCCCAGACCGCGCAAGCGCCGGCCGGTGGCAAGTCATGAATCTTGGCCGCCTCTCCATCAACCAGCCCATTTTGGCGATGGTGCTGTCGATCGTGCTCCTGATCGTCGGTGCACTCGCCTACACCACGCTGCCGGTCTCCGAATATCCGCAAGTGGTGCCGCCGACCGTCGTCGTCACGACGCAATATCCCGGCGCCTCCGCCCAGACCGTGTCCGACACGGTCGCAGCTCCCATCGAGCAGGAGATCAACGGTGTCGAGGACATGCTGTATCTCTACAGCCAGGCGACCTCGAACGGCCAGCTCACCATCACCGTCACCTTCAAGCTCGGCACCGATCTCGACAAGGCCCAGGTGCTGGTGCAGAATCGCGTCGCCATCGCGCAGCCGCGCCTTCCAGAGGAAGTGCAGCGCAACGGCGTCACCACCCGCAAGAACTCGCCCGACATCCTGATGGTCGTGTTCATGCTGTCGCCGGACGACACGTTCGACCAGCTTTACATCTCCAATTATGCGCTGCTCCAGGTCCGCGACCAGCTCTTGCGCATCGACGGCGTCGGCGACATCCAGATCTTCGGCGCCCGCGACTATTCGATGCGGCTGTGGCTCGATCCCGACAGAATCGCCAATCTCGGCCTGACCTCGGCCGAGGTGCTCGCGGCCATCCGCGCCCAGAACGTGCAGATCGCGGGCGGCCAGATCGCCGAGCCGCCGATCGCCGATCGCGCCTTCCAGCCCAACCTCACCTTCACCGGACGTTTGAAGGACCAGAAGCAGTTCGAGGATATCCTGATCAAGGCCGGCCCTGACGGCCGCACGGTGCGGCTGCGCGACGTCGCCCGCATCGAGCTCGGGGCGCTGGCCTACAGCACCAACAGCTTCCTGCTGCGCAAGTCGGCGGTCGCGATGCTGGTGACGCAGCGGCCGGGCTCGAACGCGCTCGCGACCGCAAAGAACATCTCCGACACCATGACGAGGCTCAAGGAGAGCTTTCCCAGGGGGCTCGACTTCAATATCGGCTACAACCCGACCGAGTTCATCGCCCAGTCGGTCCACGAGCTGATCAAGACCATTTACGAGGCCATGCTGCTCGTGGTCGTCGTCGTGCTGGTGTTCCTGCAGGGATGGCGGCCCGCGATCATTCCGATCATCGCGATTCCGGTCTCGCTGGTCGGCACGTTCGCGGTGATGGCGGCGCTCGGCTTCTCCATCAACAATCTCACCCTGTTCGGGCTCGTCCTCGCGGTCGGCATCGTGGTCGACGACGCCATCGTCGTGGTCGAGAATGTCGAACGCCATCTCGAGCACGGCCTCAGTCGTCGCGATGCCGCGCTGAAGACAATGGAGGAGGTCGGCGGCGCACTGGTCTCGATCGCCCTGGTGCTATGCGCGGTGTTCGTCCCGACCGCGTTCCTCGGCGGCATCTCCGGGCAGTTCTTCCAGCAATTCGCCGTCACCATCGCCGTTGCGACGGCGATCTCCTGCTTCTGCTCGCTGACGCTCTCGCCCGCGCTAGCCTCGCAGATCCTCACACCACACGAAGAAAAGCGGCCGCCGGCCGCCTGGAACATCATCGCGCGCGGCTGGAATGCGTTCACCGGCGTGTTCAATCGCGTGTTCGACCGGCTGGCGCATGGCTATGCCGGCCTCGCCAATTTCGCGATTCGCCATTCGGTGGTGATGCTGCTGATCTACGTCGTGCTGATCGGCGGCGCCGGCTGGTTGATCGTGACCACGCCGCAGGGCTTCATCCCGGCGCAGGATCGCGGCTACGTCATCATATCCGTGCAATTGCCGGGCGCGGCGTCGCTGGCGCGTACCACCGAGGTCGTTCGCGAGATCGAGCGGATCTCGCTGGAAACGCCGGGCATCGTTCGAGTCGCCGCCTTTGCCGGTTTCTCCGGCGCCACCCGCACGCAGGCCGGCAATGCGGCGGCGCTGTTCCCGGTGTTCGACGAGCCCGAGGCGCGGCTGAAGAAGGGCCTGTCCGCGAATGCCATCACCGCCGAGCTGCGCAAGCGCCTGTCCGCGATCCAGGGCGCTTTCATCATCGTGATTCCGCCGCCGGCCGTGCCCGGCATCGGCACCGGCGGCGGCTTTGCCATCCGCATCCAGGACCGCCAGGGCCGCGGGCCTGAAATGCTCGCAGCCGCCACCGACGAGCTTGTCGCCGCCGCGCGCAAATCGCCCTCGCTGCTCGCCCCCTCGGTGTTCTCGCCGTTCACGGCCAACACGCCGCAGCTCTTCGTCGACATCGACCGCACCAAGGCGCAGAAGCTGGGCGTGCCCATCTCCAACATCAACGAGACGATCCAGACCTATTTCGGGTCGACCTATGTCAACGACTTCAACCTGTTTGGCCGCACCTACCACGTCACCGCGCAGGCCGACTTCCCGTTCCGGAAAGAACCGAGCGACCTTGCGCGCCTGCGCACGCGCAACGCTTCCGGCGACATGGTGATGCTCGGCAGCGTGGTCGAGTTCAAGGACGTCTCGGGACCCGACCGCGTCGCGCGCTACAATCTCTATGCGGCGTCCGAACTCCAGGGCGAGCCGGCGCCGGGCACGAGCTCGACCACCGCGCTCAACGCCATCAAGCAGCTCGCGAACGATACTTTACCGAGCGGCTTCACCTTCGAATGGACCGACCTGTCCTATCAGCAGGTCACCGGCGGCAATGCCGGTCTCTACGTATTTCCGATCTGCGTGCTGTTCGTCTATCTCGTCCTCGCCGCGCAATATGGCAGCTGGACGCTGCCGTTCGCGGTGATTCTGATCGTGCCGATGTGCCTGCTCGCCGCCACCATCGGCGTTCGCGTCATGGGCCAGGACGTCAACATTCTGACCCAGATTGGCTTCGTCGTGCTGGTGGGACTGGCGGCGAAGAACGCGATCCTAATCGTCGAATTCGCGCGCGATATCGAGAACGAAGGCAAGCCGCGGCTGGAGGCCGTCATCGATGCCTGCCGCCTGCGCTTGCGGCCGATCCTGATGACCTCGTTCGCGTTCATCCTCGGCGTCTTGCCGCTGGTGATCTCGAGCGGCTCTGGCTCGGAGATGCGCCAGGCCGTCGGCGTCGCCGTGTTCTTCGGCATGATCGGCGTCACCCTGTTCGGCCTTCTGTTCACACCGATCTTCTACGTCGTGGTGCGGAACCTGGCGGAAGGGCGGCGCGACAAGAAGCCGGAGGCGATGGCCTGACGTCTCTCTCGATGGCCAAAGACTCCGCCACATCCTCCGCTGTCATCCTCGCGAACGCGGGGATCCATAACCACAGGGAGGAGTTTAGCGCGACAGCGGCGAGTCTTCGCCAAACACCATCCTGTGGTTATGGGTCCCGGGCTCGCGCTGCGCACGCCCCGGGACGACGGTGGAGAATGTGGCACGCAGAATCCCATACTAACGACCAACATGAAATGGATGGGCGGAAGCGCGGTTCTTCACTACTATCCGCGCGATTTCACAGAAGAATGCCGGGAGTTAAACATATGAAATCAGCACTTTGGGCCGCAGCGGCCTCGGCCCTCTTGATTGCGGTTCCCGCCTCCGCGCAAGGCGTCAAGATCGGCATCCTCAACGACCAGTCCGGCGTCTATGCCGATTACGGCGGCAAATGGTCGGTCGAAGCGGCCAGGATGGCGATCGAGGATTTCGGCGGCGAAGTACTCGGCCAGAAGATCGAGCTCGTCACTGCAGACCACCAGAACAAGCCTGACCTCGCAAGCTCGATCGCGCGGCGCTGGTATGACGTCGAGAACGTCGACATGATCACGGAGCTGACGACCTCCTCGGTCGCGCTCGCGATCCACGAGCTCTCCAAGGAAAAGAAGAAGATCGACATCGTCGTCGGCGCCGCGACATCGCGCCTCACCGGCGATGCCTGCCAGCCCTACGGCTTCCACTGGGCCTACGACACCCGCGCGCTCGGCGTCGGCACCGGCGGCGCGCTGACCAAAGCCGGCGGCGACACCTGGTTCTTCCTCACCGCGGACTACGCCTTCGGCTACGCGCTGGAGAAGGACACCAGCGAGATCGTCACCGCCAATGGCGGCAAGGTGCTCGGCTCGGTGCGCGTTCCGCTCAATTCGTCGGACTTCTCCTCCTTCCTGCTGCAGGCGCAGAGCTCGAAGGCGAAGATCGTCGGCCTCGCCAACGCCGGCCTCGACACCACCAATTCGATCAAGCAGGCGTCCGAGTTCGGCATCGTCGCGAGTGGCCAGAAGCTCGCGGGCCTCCTGATGACGCTTGCCGAGGTGAACGGCCTCGGCTTGCAGGCCGCGCAAGGCCTGGTGCTGACCGAAGGTTATTACTGGGATCTCAACGACAGGACGCGCAATCTCGGCGAGCGCTTCCTCAAGCGCACCGGGCGGATGCCGAGCATGATCCACGCCGGTACCTATTCGGCGACGCTGAGCTATCTCAAGGCCGTCAAGGCTGCCGGCACCAAGGATCCGGATGCCGTCGCCAAGAAGCTGAAGGAGCTGCCGGTCGACGACGACTTCGCGCAAGGCGGCAAGGTGCTCGAGAACGGCCGCATGATCCACGACATGTATCTGTTCGAGGTCAAGAAGCCCTCGGAATCGAAGGAGCCCTGGGATTATTACAAGCTGCTCGCCACCGTCCCCGGCGACAAGGCCTTCTTCACCGCCAAGGAGAGCGGCTGTCCGCTGACGAAGTAGGGAAGTGGCACAGCGAGCGCCACACCCGCGCTGTCGTCCCGGACAAGCGCGCCTCAAGCGCGCGCCGATCATCGACCCATAACCACAGGCACGCGTGGTTACGGGGACTCGGAGTGATCAGCTCGCATCACGACATCTTCCTGTGGTTATGGGTCCCGGATCGGCGCTTACGCTTGTCCGGGACGACAGCGGAATGTGTGGCGACGGATTGCCTCACACCAACCGCAGCATCACCGCCCCGAGCGCCCCGACCCACAGCGCCATTGCGGCGAGCGCCTGGATCGCAAAGCCGGTGCCGCGCTTGGCCACGGCTTGCGAATAGCCGATGAAATAGACGATCCGGCCGATGATCCAGATCACGCCGATCGCCGCCGCGATGGCGTCGCTGATATAGATCGCGAACAGCCAAAGGGCTGGCAGGACGATCGGCATCCATTCCAACGTGTTCATCTGGATGCGGAAGGCCCGTTCGAAATCCGGATGCCCCGACATCGCAGGTACCTTCACGCCGGTCTTGGTGCGCGAGCGCGAGACGTTGATGGAGGTGAAGAAATAAAACGCGATCGCCAGCAGCGTGACGAGGGCGGTGAGATGATACATCGTCGGTTCCTTCATAGAAATCGCGCCTCAATAGCCGGTCAGCTCGAGATAGCCAATGCCGTCATGTGTGCCGGCAAAGCTGATCGGCCCTTCCCAGTACGAGAAGCCGGTCCCCATCCAGGCGTTCGGATTGAGCGGCTTGCAGAGGATCGAGAATGATCGCGCGGGGATCGCGATCTGCCATTGCACCGGCAACTTGCGTCCCGCAATCTCAGCCGTCGCCCTCGGCATCATCTGGATGTCGCTGCCTGCAATCATCTGCGTCTCGCCGGCCGCGCTGATCCAATTGCCGAACGGATAATTTCTGCCGTCCTTCTGCCTCAGCCGGTACAGCATCAGCTTGTCTCCGGATGACAGATGCAGCGACAGCCAGTCCCAGCCGGTCTGGTCGGCGTCGAGCGGCTGGCTGCTCCATTCCCGGTCCATCCAGGCCTGGCCCGAGACATCGACCGGCTTGTCGTCGATGCTGAGCGTACCGCGCGCGCGGTAGAACGGCTGGCTGTAGTAGTACGAGGCCTGCCCACGCTCCGACTTGCGGCTGAAGCCGCGATCGCCCTGCAGCACGACCGGCCGGTCGGCCTCGAGCGTCAGTGCGTAGCTGAAATCGGCGCCAGCTGCCTTCAGCAACAGCGGCGCCAAAGCGCGGTCATCGGTGCGGTCAAAACTCTTCATCTCCCAATCGTCAATCCAGGCATCGAACGGTTTTGCCGTCACGCCGGCTTGCCCGACGCCACCCCGTGAAAACGTTTCAGAGAAGCGGTGAGTGTCGGCGCGCGTCACCGCGGCATGCGCCATCCACACCTGTTGATTGGCCCAGCCCTCGCCTTGCGGACCTGGCTGCGCCGCCTGGCGGAACAGCGTCCATTGCAGGCCGCACGCCGCGCCGCGCGCGTCGACGAGGTTGGCCGTGAGATACCACCACTCGATACGAAACTGCGGATGCGGTCCGTGATCTTCGGGGAAGGTGAATGTCTTTCCCGGCGTTACCTTTGTAAACCCATCGGCGGTCTCGCCGAGTCCGGCATAGCCCTGCGCGCCGGCGCGGCGCGGGAGGGCGAGGGCGACGATTCCACCGGCGAAGGCGCGCCGCGTGATGGCTTCAGCGCTCATTGGCAAACACCTTGACGAGATTCGCCGGCTGCATCCGCGCCAGCCGCACCATCGGCAGCAGCGCCGCAAGCAGCGAGGCGAACAGCGCCACCGCGACCAGCTCGACCAATTGCAGCGGAAACACATGGAACGGCAGCCGCCAGCCGAATGCTTTCACATTGACGATCGCGATGAGGCACCACGCGACCAGCAGTCCGAGCGGCACGGCCAGCAGTGCCGTGAACAGCGCGACCGAGAGCGTCTTGGTCAGCTCGATCGCGGCAAGGCGCGGCCGGGTCAGGCCGATCGCCCACAGCGGTGCAAGCTGCGGCAGTCGGGCGTTCGCCAGGGTCAGCAGGCTCGTGAGCAAGGCGATGCCGGCGACGCCGAGCGTGAAGGCGTTCAGCGCCGACGTCACCGCAAAGGTGCGGTTGAAGATGCGGATCGATTCCGCCTTCACCGTCGCCTGGTCGGCGACGCTGCGGTCGTTGAGCCCGAACTGCTTCTGCAAGGCCGCGATCAGGCCGGGGATATTCTCTCTCGCGACGATCAGGCCGATCCGGGTCTGCGGCGTCTGCGGAAACTGCCGAATCAATGCGGCAACGTTCACCGTGAGCTGCCCCCTGGGGTTGCCGTAATCGGCATAGATGCCGACGATGTCGAGCTCCCAGCTTCCGCCAGGCGCCGGCACCTCGACGACGTCGCCGATCTGCACGTTCAGCCGGCGGCTCAATTGCTCGCTGATGAAAGCGGCATTGCCCGGCACCAGCCGCGTCCAGGCCCGCGGCGCCGTGTCCAGCAGCGGCCAGCGTTCGCGATAGAGCGCGTGATCGGGCAGACCGAGCAACTCGACCGGCTGGCCCTGAACCTGCGCCTCCGCGCGCCCGCCGGGGAGGATCGCCTGAACATCGCTGCGATCCTTCAGCCAGTTCCGGATCGCGACGCCTTGCGCATTGTCGGAGGCGCTGATGTAGACGTCGGCCGCAAGGCGCCCGTCGAGCCAGCCGATGAAGGTGCGGCTGAAGGTCTCCACCATGGTGGAGACCCCGACGTTGACGGCAAGCGCGAGCAAAAGCGCCATCAGCGCCAGCGACAATCCGGAGAGCTGCTGCCGGCTGTCCGCCCAGAACCACAGCACGAGCGGGCCTCGCGCGAAGCGCTGGCCTACGAGCAGGATGATGTCGAGGAAGGCCGGCAGGATCAGTGCCGCACCGAACATCAACGCGGCCAGCACGCCGAACCCTGCGATCAGTGATTGCCCGTAGTGGAGCAGCAGCAGCGCGACGGCGAACGCGCCGCAGGCTGCACAGCTCTGCAGGATCAGCCAGCGGCGTTGCCGCTGCTGCCAGGCGCCCGGCTGCGCCGTCGCCAGCACCGGCATCCTGATCGCCTTGATCAGGCTGGTCGCCGCCGCCACAAGCGCACCCGCCACGCTGATCCCGATGCCGGCGAGCCACCATTCGGGCCGCAGGCTGAGCTGCCCAGGGATCTGCGCGCCATAGAGTCCGCGCAGCGAGGCCGCGACATCGGGCAGCAGGGCGGCTGCGATGAAATAGCCGCACGCGAGCCCGATCAGGCCTGCGACCAGCGCCAGCGCCACCAGCTCGACCACCAGCACCGTATTGACTAGCCGCGCCGAGGCGCCACAGGCCCGCAAAGTGCGCAGCATTGGCAGCCGCTGCTCGAACGCAAGGCCGACGGCCGAATTGACGATGAACAGGCCGACGAAGAACGACAGCAGGCCGAAGGCGGTGAGGTTGAGATGAAAACTGTCGGTGAGACGCTCCAGCTCCGTCTCCGCATTGGGCTCGACTCGCTCTAACTGCTCGCCGACCACGCTCGCGAGCGGTGCGGGCTTGCCCCTCGGCTTGCCGATCAGCAGCCGCGAGACCTGGTCGGGCTTGCTCAGCAGCCGCTGTGCCACGCCGATATCGACCACGAGCACATCGGGTGCGAGCTGCGGCTGGACCCGCAGCGGCGGCAGCCTTGCGCCGCTGCTGATCGCCGGGGCCGTGCCCTCTGCTTGCTGCAAGCCCCTCAGCGTCTCCCGGGCCACCAACGTCTGGCCGGGCGGAGCAACGAAGCTGCTGAGATCCGTGGCACCCAGGCGTGGCGCGTTGCCGACATCGACCGGCAGCGTGACCGGCTCGATGCCGAGCAGCCGTACCGAATGCCCGTTGATCTGGACGCGTCCCTCCAGCACCGGCGACACCGGCCAGCCGGCGCGGCGGAGCTTTATGAACAGCTCCTGCGGGAAAGTCGCCGCATTGGGAGCGACCAGCATCGCGGTGCGCACGCCGCCGAACGTTGCTGCAGCGCGGTCATAGGCATTGCGGGCCTGCTGATTGATGGCCTGCACCCCGCTCCACAGCGCGGTCGCCGCAATCAGGCCAATCAGCAGCGTCGCGAACTGCATCTTGTGGTGCCGCCAATGGCTGAGCAGCACGGCGAGAACCCAGAGCGCGCGCTTCATGAAATGCGCCCCGCATGCAACGTGAGATGACGGTCGAGCGTGGCGGCGAGATGCAGGCTGTGCGTCACCATCAGGAAGCCGCAGCCGGTGCGCGCGACGAGGTCGCGCGCCAGCGCCAGCACCTCCTCGGCGGTAGCTTCGTCGAGATTGCCGGTCGGCTCGTCCGCCAGCAGCAGCGCGGGCTTTGTCGCCAGCGCCCGGCCGATCGCGACCCGCTGCTGCTGGCCGCCTGATATTTGCTCTGGATACCGTTTGAGCAGGCTGCCGAGTCCGAGGCGCTCGACAAGCTCTTTCGTCCAGGCCGCATCATGCCGGCCGGCGATCCGCGCCTGGAAGGCGAGATTGTCCGCGACGGAGAGGCTCGGGATCAGGTTGAACTGCTGAAAGACCAGGCCAACGCGATTCCGCCGCAAGCTGGCGCGTCCGGCATCCGATAGCGTGGTGACCTCGGCGTCACCCAGCCGGATCGAGCCGCCATCGGCGGCGTCGAGGCCGGCGATCAGGTGCAGCAGGGTGCTCTTGCCGCTGCCGGATTCACCGGTCAGCGCGACGCGCTCGCCAGCCCCGAGGTCGAGGTCGACGCCGCGCAGAACATGGACGGGCTCGCCGGCCGAAGAGAAGGTCTTTGAGAGGTTTCGGATGCTCAGCACGATGACGGCGCCGGACGGAATTAACGGAATTGCTGCCTAGCACACCTGATGCGGAAATGCCGGGGTTGCGTTGGCCCTGAAGCCGCTGTTAGCTTCCAAAACGGCCAAATCAAGAAAGTGCCGAAAGAGACATACGGGGAGAATGATGAGCGCTCAGGAAATGCCGAATGTGGCGGCTGGGACGACCAAAACGCCAAAGGGCGCCTGGACTGTTACATTTCTCCTCTTTCTTTTCATGGTGGTGAACTTCGCGGACAAGATCGTGGTCGGTCTCGCCGGCGTGCCGATCATGACCGACATGAAGCTCAGCGCCGAGCAGTTCGGCCTGCTCGGGTCCTCGTTCTTCTTCCTGTTCTCGATCTCGGCCATCGTGGTCGGCTTCATCGTCAACAAGGTGCCGACGCGCTGGGTGTTGTTGACGCTGGCGGTGATCTGGGCGGTGTCGCAGTTCCCGATGGTCGGCACAGTCTCCTTCACCACGCTCTTGATCTGCCGAATCGTCTTGGGGGCGGGCGAAGGGCCGGCCTTCTCGGTCGCCGCGCACGCCATCTACAAATGGTTCCCCGACGAGAAGCGCACGCTGCCGACCGCGATCCTGTCACAGGGCTCGGCCTTCGGCGTCATCTTGGCGGTGCCGGCGCTGAACTGGATCATCGTCAACCATTCCTGGCACTACGCCTTCGGCGCGCTCGGGGTCGTCGGCCTGATCTGGGTCGCAGCCTGGCTCGCGCTCGGCAAGGAAGGCCCGCTGGAGGATACCGAGGTCCTGGCCGTCACCGAGCCGAAGATTCCGTACGTGCAGCTGCTGACCTCGCGCACCTTCCTCGGCTGCGTGATCGCGACCTTCGGCGCTTATTGGGCGCTGTCGCTCGGCCTCACCTGGTTCACGCCGTTCATCGTCAAGGGGCTCGGCTTCTCGCAGAGCCAGGCCGGCTTCATCTCGATCCTGCCCTGGGTATTCGGCGCCACCATCGTCATCCTCACCGGCTGGATCTCGCAGGTGATGATGGCCCGCGGCTACACCACGCGCGTCTCGCGCGGCGTGCTCGGCTCGGTGCCGCTCATCGTCGGCGGCCTGATCCTCACCGCGATGGCGCATGTCGAGGGCGCCGGCCTGCAGATCGCGCTGCTCGTCCTCGGCTCCGGACTCTGCGGCGCGATCTACGTGGTCTGCCCGCCGATGCTCGGCGAGTTCACGCCGGCCTCGCAGCGCGGTGCAGTGCTCGCGATCTACGGCGCGCTCTACACGCTTTCAGGCATCATCGCGCCGAGCGTGATGGGCACCGTGATCCAGCGCGCCAGCAGCATGCTCGATGGCTACCTGACGGGCTTCACCATCAACGCGGTGGTCATGATCGGCTCCGGCGTCATTGGCCTGCTGCTGTTGTGGCCGAACACGGAGAAAGCCAGGCTGACACGTGATGCGGCGGCGCAGGGCACGGCGCTGAAGGGCGCAGTGTCGCCGACGTAAGTCGCGGCTCTCTCTTACCGTCCCCTGGAGGGGGAGGGTCGCTGCGCATGTAGCGAAGCGGAATGCGTAGCGGGGTGGGGTGACGGTGTTTCCCCATCCAGCAGTGCCCGAGAGGAGAGATCACCCCACCCCGCTCGCGCTGCGCGCGATCGACCACGGGCGAGCTTCGCTCGTCCCGGACCCCTCCAAGGGAGGGTAAGCGGCTGCCTCGTTAGCCTTCGCAGGAACGACAGTTGAATTTGTGTCGATGCCGACGGCTCAATTTGCTTTCGCCGGCCGGCGCTCCGTGAACGGCGACAGCACCACCGTCGCCACCATGAAGATCACGGACGCGCCGAACACCCAGTGCGGCGCGCTTTGATCCATGATCCAGCCGAACAGCAGCGGTGAGACGATGCCACCGAGGTTGAAGCCGGTAGAGGCGATGCCGAAAGCGCGCCCCGCGGCACCCGGAGGCGCGGCATTGCGCACCAGCATGTCGCGCGAAGGCGCGATCACGCCGGAGAGGAAACCCGCGGTCGCCATCGTCGCCGTCAAGGCCCAGCCCGGCAGCGTCACCAGCGCGATCAGCAGCACGATGGCCGCATTCGCGGCGAAGCAGGCTGCGGCGACATAGCCGTGACGCTCGGTGCGGTCGGCGAGGAAGCCGCCGGCGAGTACGCCCGCGGCGCTTGCGGCGAGAAACGCAGTCAGCGCGACATTGGCGATCGAATAGGACGTGCCGTAGCCGTTCATCAGCGCCACCACGCCGAAATTGTTGATGCCGGCAACCGACAGGCTCAGCAGCATGAACAGCGCAGTCAGCGTGATCAGCGCCGGCGTGATGATGGCCTGCTTTGGCGCGCTCTCGCTGCCGGGCTTCTTCTTGTGCGCACCGGCATCGGGTATGTTCATGATGATCAGCAGCAGCGCCACCGCAATGCCGATCGCGCCCGAGGCGATCAGCGCGCCGGTGCCGCCGGACAGCGTTACGAGCGCGGCCACGATCGCCGGTGCGACGGCGCCGCCGAGAAAGCCGGCAAAGGTATGGATCGAGAAGGCGCGGCCCATCCGCCCCTCGTCCATGTGCTCCGCAAGAATCGCGTAATCGGCGGGATGATAGACGCTGTTGGCAAGACCCAGCAGCACTGCGCAGGCGATCAGCGAGGCGTAGCTGAGATGCAGACCGAGCAGGATCAGCGCGGCGCCGCCGAGCGCGAGCCCGGCCAAGAGAATGCGCCGCGCGCCAAAATGGTCGACGAGGTAGCCGGTCGGCGCCTGGGTTAACCCCGATACCACCGCGAACACGGTGAGGGCGAAGCCGAGCTCGACATAGCCGACGCCGAGCTTCTCCTTCAGGAACGGAAACAGCATCGGCAGGACCAGCAGATGGAAATGGCTGACCCAATGCGCGATCGAGATCCCCGTCAGCGTGCGCAGCGCACTGTCCGTCTTGCCTTGTTGCGGTGCGGCGAGAACGTCGACCATTGCAGTTCCGTTTCACTCCCGATGGACCGGCAAACTATCGGGGCTGGCGGTTATTTGTCCATGAACGCAGGCGCATGGCAGGTAGTGCGGGCGGGGCCGTGCGGGTCAGGTGTGCTTCACGCCGTTGTCCCCGGCGAGCGCAGGAACGACAGCGGAGCTGCATCCTCAGAACGGCTCGTCGTCCGGGCCATAGCGGTCGCGCTTCGGCGTTGCGATGTCGCCGTCTTCGTAGTCGTCGTCATCGGTCTCGCGCCGGCGCGGGGCCCTCTTCGCCTTGTCGTCCGCGGGCTTGTTCTCGGTGGTCTTGGGCGGCTCGCTCGACTTGCCGGTCTTGGCCATGGCTGGTCCCGGATGGGTGATGCTGCATCCGAATCTACCTGCCAAATATGTGCGGCGCCTGATTTATCTCAAGGGGCGACGAGATCGTCAGTGCACCACCGGCCCGCCTGCCTTCTTCCAGGCATCGAGGCCGCCGGCGATATGCGCGGTGTTCGGAAGCCCCGCCTCCTTTGCAGCAGCAACGGCCATCGCCGAGCGTTCGCCGAAGGCGCAGAAGAACACCACGCGCCGCCCGGTTGCGGCCGCGACCTCGCGCAGCATGCCGCCGGGCTTGAGGCTCTCCTCGACGGAGGGATACGGCGTGTGCAGCGCGCCTTCGAGCATGCCGTGCTTCATCCGCTCATTGGTCTCGCGCAAGTCCACCAGCAGGATGTCGGGCCGGCCGAGGCTGCGGATTGCCTCGATCGCGCTGAGCGCGCGGCCTTCCTTCTCCAGCTCTTCCTGGTGCAGGCCGACATGCATGTTGGCGGGAATCGCCACGTCCATCATCTTCGGATTGGGCAGCTTCAGATTGGCCATCAGCTCGACATATTCGTCGACCGAGCGCACCTGGAGCCGTGGATTGTAGCGTTTTTCCTCGCCGATGGTGGAGACGGTGTCGCCCTTGTAGTCGTGGGCCGGAAACACCATCGTCTCGTCCGGCAGCTTCAAGAGGCGGTTGAAGATCGAATCGTATTGCGCGCGCGCCGAGCCGTTCTGGAAATCGGTGCGGCCGGTGCCGCGGATCAGCAGCGTGTCACCGGTGAAGACGCGGTCGCCCATCAAATAAGAATAGGAATCGTCGGTGTGGCCCGGCGTGTACATCACGTCGAGCGACAGGCCCTCGATCGTCACCTTGTCGCCGTCGGCCACCCGCATGGCGACGACGTCGGCCTTGGTCTGGTCGCCCATCACGGTCATGCAATGGGTGCGATCGCGCAGCTCGCCGAGGCCGGTGACGTGGTCGGCATGCAGATGCGTGTCCACCGCCTTGACCAGCTTGAGGTCGAGCTCGCGCAGCAATTGGCAGTAGCGGTCGACCTTCTCCAGCACGGGGTCGAGAATCAGCGCCTCGCCGCCGGGGCGGCTGGCGAGGACGTAGCTGTAGGTGCCCGAAACGCTGTCGAAGAGCTGTCGGAAGATCATGGCAGGACCCGGCTTGGAACTGACTTCCAAGATTCTACTACAATACGGGTCGGAAAGAGAAGTAATTCACTGCATGAGCAGAAAAATTTAGAAGATTATATTATGGTCGCATGATCGCGGACAAAACACATCATCCCAGTCCTGCAATGCCTGGATTGCCTTCGACGCCTTTCAGCGTCACGCCGGAGCCGAGCCGTTCGGGCATCATCCGGCCCGAGCGCAGATATTTGCCGACCACGTCCCACACCGGCGCGCCCTGCTGGCCGTTGACTGAGGCCCAGCCCGCGACCTTGTAGCGGTGGCTGGCGTTGAGCGCCTTGCCGCTGCCGAGCTTCAGCTCCGAGATGCGGCTGCCGATCGCAGCGTCCGGCGTGCAGGTGTAGCTGAGCCCGCCGGCACGGACCATGTCGCCGCCCTGCTGGTAGTAGGGATCGGCGTTGAAGAGGTTGTCGCAGACGTCCTCGAGCAGGTCCTTGATCTGGGCCCCCGTTATCTCCTGCACATAGGTCTCGGGATAGGTGATCGCGGTTTCCGCCAGCAGATCCTCCATGGTCATGGCCTGGCCGGACAGCGCGGTGACGCCCCAGCGGAAGCCCGGCGACAGCGCGATTTCGGCATCGAGCTCGGTGCGCAGCGCGGTGCAGATCAGCTCGTCCATGGGGCCGGAGAAATTGCCGCGGCGATAAAGCAGCCGGTCGGGCGTCGCGATCTTTTCCGACCAGTCGGCCACGTGCGGCGCGCGGACCCGGCCGATCAGCTCGGCCATCGCCGGATCGGGCTTCAGCAGCTCCGAATAGACCGGCAGCAGACGATATCTGGCATCGCTGACTTTGCCGCTGTCGAGCGCGAGATCGAGCACACCCAGAAATTTCCCGTTGGAGCCGGCATTGGTGACGAGCGTCGTACCACCTGCGTTCTTCACCGGCATGGGCTGCGGCACGGCATCATGGGAGTGGCCGCCGAGAATGACGTCGATGCCGGTGACCCGGCTGGCGAGCTTGAGATCCACGTCCATGCCGTTGTGCGACAGCAGCACGACGGCGTCGACCTTGTCGGTGCCGCGCAAGGCATCGACATGCTTCTGCAGCTCCTCCTCGCGGATGCCAAAGCTCCAGTCCGGTGTAAACCTCCTGGGATGCGCGATCGGAGTGTAGGGAAAGGCCTGGCCGACGATTGCGATGCGATACCCGCCGAGCTCCTTGATGACGGAAGGCTTGAACACGCGCCCAGTGGCCTTGTCGAAGGCGGGCGCGTCGTTGAACGCGGCCTCTTCGGTCAGGAACACGTTCTGCGCCAGGAACTCGCCCTTGAAACGCTCGAGATTGTCGCGCAGCGTCTGCTCGCCATAGGTGAATTCCCAATGGCCCGTCATCGCCTCGATGCCGAGCAGATTGGCCACCTCGACCATGTCGCGGCCCTGCATCAGGTTGGCCAGCCCCGTGCCCTGCCAGAGATCGCCGCCGTCGACGAGCAGCGAACGCCGCTCGCCGACATCGGCGCGCAGGCGATCGACCAGTGTCTTCAGATGGGCAAAGCCACCGAGCTTGCCGAAGCGGCCTGCGGACTTCTCGAACTCGAAGCAGGTGAAGGCATAGGCATCGGCGCTGTCGGAGCGGATGCCGAAGCGCTCGAGAAAGGCCCGGCCGACCAGATGCGGCGGCCGTCCCGCCATCTCGCCGATGCCGATATTGACGCTGGGCTCGCGGAAATAGACCGGATTGAGCTGCGCATGCGTGTCGGTGATGTGCAGGATGCGCGCATTGCCGAACCGTTCGAGGTCGTAGATGCTGGCGGCGTCAGCGCCGCGGGCGAGCCGCGGCAGGCCAATCGTTGCCACGGCAAGGCCTGCACCTTTCAGGAAATCGCGGCGGCGGATCGCCATTCAAGAATTCTCCGCGCCTCTCGTGGGGACTGCGTTCACCGCGGGGCAGTCTAGCGGATTTCCATCGCCTTCCAGGCTTCTTTTTCGGAAACAGCCTGGAAGATCGACGCCCTCGCCAGCGCTTCGGCTTCCCTGGCCGCGGCCACCGCACGGCCGAAATCGCCGCCATCGGCAGCCCTTTTCGCGGCCGCCAGCGCAGATACGGTCACCGTCCACTGGTTGCGCATGCCCGCCGCCTCCTTGGAGGCGGCTTCGGCGGCCGCATAGGCCGCCTTGTAGTCCGCCTCACTCGCCGCGCGCGCGGATGGCGCAAGGCTCAAGGCGAGCAGCATGGCCAAGCCAAGTGACAGCTTCATGGCCGTGCTCCCGGTCCCGAGATCGGCAGGCCGTTGGCGACGTAGGACAGGAAATATTCGACGTCTCGATATTCATCCGACTGCGGCTCCAGTGAAACCGCGCGGGTCTGGCTGTTGCAGGTAACGAAGCGGCGGCTGGTCGTGCCCATGCCGCTCCATTCGGAGCGGTAGATCGGCATCGCGTTGAGGATGCCGAGCGCTGGGGCGAGGGTCTCGGCGCGGATGCGCTCGCCCGGGCTCTGCACGTGGCAGCTCGCGCAGGAGAAATTCATCTGGCCGCGCCGCGTGTAGAAATAGCGCTTGCCGTTCTCGTACGCCGCCAGCGCGCGGGGATCGTCGGGGATCTTGATGTCCATCAGCTTGCCGCGCGAGGTGTAGGCCATGTAGGCGGTGAGCGAGGCCATCTCGTCCTTGACGTAGGAATAGGGCCCCTCGCCATTGGCCTCGCGGCAGCGGTTGAGCGCGAGCTCCAGCGTGATGACCTTGCCTTCGCCGCTGTCGAAGTACGGATAGTTCTGGCGGATGCCGATGCCGCCGTTCGGAAAGCAGTCGGCATAGGTCTTGCCGTTCTTGAACGGGGTCGAGAACATCTCCTTGCCGGCCTCGAGCGCGAACTCGTAAGGAGGGAATTCCTCCTTCTCCTGCCACTGCCGCTTCATGTCCTCGTTCATGGAATACGGACCGTTGACGAAATCCTCGTGCTTCACGTTCGGAAATTTCTGGAAGAAGAAGTTCTGGAACGCCTTGGCGTCGGCGACGGGATCGACCTTGTCGGCAGCGATCACGCGCGGCGCGGCGAGCGCGAACGCGACGAGCGCAGCGCTGAGCGAGCCCAGCAGGAGGTGGATGCGGGCCTTCATCACGCGATCTTCGCGGTGGTCGTATCCGAGCCGCCCTTGTTGTCGGTCCAGGAGATCTTGAGCTCGTCGCCCTTCTTGGCGCCCTTGAAGCTGAACTTGACGTAGGGGTCCTTGGAGACCGCTGTGCCCCAATCGGCGACGAACACGTCCTTGCCGTTACATTCGAACTTCAGCTGCTGGATGAAATGCGCCGGGATCAACTCGCCCTTGGAGTCCTTGACGAGGCCGGTGTCCATGGGGTGCTGGATCAGCGTCTGCACCTCGGTGATGTCGCCGGTCGATGTTGCGCGCACGCGAATGCTGGATGCCATGTCGAACTGCCTCGCTTAGCCGCCGCAACCGCCGACGGTGACCTTGACCTCCTTGGTCGCGCTGTAGAGCTTGCCGTCGGCCTCTACGATCGCGGTCAATTTGGTGGTCCTGGCCATCTTGAGCCGGTTGGCGACGGCAGGGATCGTGCCATCGGGAATCCTGTAGCTGGCCGCCAGCGCGCTCGGGTTCTCCGCCACGAAGAACGAGATCGAGGTGACCTTGTCCAGCGTCGTCGTCACCGAGATCGGCACGACGCCGCCGTTCTCGGCGATCTCCGGCGCATCCAGCTTGACCTTGTCCGACGGCTCGGCGGCCTTGCCGTAGAGCGCCTTGATCGCATCCGCCTCGCTCTTCTGCCTGAAGGCCTCTTCCGGATATTTGTCGTTCGCCGCGGCGCGCGCGGGCGCGAACGGCAGATTGCCGAGGCCGAGCAGCGCCACGGAGGCAGCGCCCTGAAGGATCAGGCGCCGCGTCGGATGAGGCCTCCAATGAGGCTTGGGGGTCGTGGTCATCTCAAGTCTCCTAGGGGCCGCCGGCGGTTACAGGGTCTGCAGGAAATCAACAATCGCGTTGATCTCCTGCTCGGTCAAAATCCGGTTCCGGCCGAACGGCGGCATCATGGTTTGCGGATTGCGCTTGGTCTCGTCGAAGATGATCGCGGTGAGCTCGTTGCGATCGGGGTATTTGGCCTTGATGTCCTTCAGCTCCGGTCCGATCGTCCCCGGCAGGTCGCCGCCTTTGATGACGTGGCAGGTGAGGCAATTGCCCTTGCCGCGGTCGAAGGCGAGCTTCTGGCCCTCCGTCACGGTGGATTGCGCCCCCGCCGGGGCCATGGCCGCGCCGGCGAGGAGGGCCAGCGCAGCAAGCAGAGCGGGCTTGGGAGGAAAGGCGGTCAAGGCATCGTCCCGGCGTTATCTCGATGATCTCGTTTGCGGAATTGTTCAAAAGCACAAAGGCCATCGCCTGACAATCAAGACTATGCACGCGGTGAAATGGAGTTAATATCCTGCGCATTGCAACTGACGAGATAGTTCGTTCATTCGGATGGGCGTGAACTAGCAGATTATTCTCGGACGTTTGGCCGCCTTTTCTGGTTCGCATTTTTTGGGGACGTCACTTGGCTGAATATGTGGTCGAATTTGGCAGGGATGGCGGACGGGTCGAGCCGGATGGCCGGCTCGATGCGCCTGCCTTCCATCGCAATCACGAACCGATCTGGGCAGCGCTGGAAAAGCATCTCGCGGATGCGACCGGCAACGTCGTGGAACTCGGCAGTGGAACCGGGCAGCACGTGGTGCATTTCGCCCGCCACACGCCGGGCCTGATCTGGTGGCCGAGCGATCTCAACCAGCGCCACCTCAAGAGCATCGAAGCCTGGCGCGTGCATGCCGGCCTGCCGAACATCCGTTCACCCCTGCGCATCGACCTCACCGATCCCGACTGGTGCCCGGAAATGAAAAGCGGGCAGGGGCCGACCAGCCTCGCGGCCGTGTTCTGCGCCAATGTCATTCACATCGCGCCCTGGGCCGTGGCCGAAGGCCTGTTCGCCGGCGCGGGCCGTTATCTGCGCCGCGACGGCAAGCTGTTCCTCTACGGCCCCTTCAAGCGCGACGGCAAGCATACCGCGCTCAGCAATGCGGTGTTCGACACCTCCTTGCGCGAGGGCAATCCCGAATGGGGCGTGCGCGACGTCGTCGACGTCGAGAAGCTGGCGAAGGCGGCAGGCCTCGGCCTCGTCGACACGATCGAGATGCCCGCGAACAATCTGACGCTGGTGTTTGCAAGAGGCTAGGAGGTCGTCATGCCCGGGCTTGTCCCGGGCATCCACGTTCTTCGGGCGGTAAGGCAAGGCGTGGATGGCGGGGCCAAGCCCGGCCATGACGATGTGGAGACGTCAGCGCACCCAACTCTAGCCTTCATCCCGCCACCCGATCTTCTCCTTCAAGAACCGATAGCCCAGCACCTCGAAACCGGCGCGCTCCTTGTTGTCCTTGCCGTAGCCGTGGCCGCCTGCGGGCGGCTCGTAGAACCAGGCCTCATAGCCCATGGCCTGCAGCTTTGCCGCCATCTTGCGGGCATGGCCGGGATGGACGCGGTCGTCGCGCCGCGTGGTCGCAATCAGGATCGGCGGGTACGACTGGCCGTCCCTGACGTTGTGATAGGCGGAGTAGGTCTTCAGCCACTCCCATTCGTCGGGCTTGTCGGGATCGCCATATTCCGCGATCCAGCTCGCGCCGGCGAGCAGCTTGGTGTAGCGGCGCATGTCGATCAGCGGGATGGTACAGAACAATGCGCCGAAACGCTCGGGGTAGCGTACCAGCATGTTGGTGATGAGGATGCCGCCGTTCGATCCGCCCTGCGCGGCGATGCGTTTTGCGCTCGTCACACCGCGGCGGACGAGATCGGCCGCGACCGCGGCGAAATCGTCGTGTGAAAGCTTCTTGCCGGCAAGCCGTCCGGCATCGTGCCAGCGCGTGCCGAACTCGCCGCCGCCGCGCAGATTCGCCTGCACAATCGTGCCGCCGCGCTCCAGCCACAACTTGCCGAGCGAGGAATTGTAGTACGGCTTCACCGAGTGACCAAAGCCGCCATAGGCGCTCAGATAGACCGGCGCATCGCCGGTCTCGCCGGCAGGGCCCGTCTGCACATAGGGGATACGCTCGCCGTCAACGGAGATCGCCTCGTGCTGCGTCACCACGAGGCCATCGGCGGTGAACGTCTTCGGCGCCTGCTTCAGCACGATCGGGCTTGCGACGCCGCGCTCGATCAGCAGCAGCGCCGGCGGCGTCAGCGGGTCCTGCACATTGGCGAGCAGATCGCCATTGCTCTCCGATGCATGGCGGTCGAGCGGCCAGACATCGACGACGCCGATCTGCGGCAGGCCGCCAAGTGTCTCGCGGCTCCAGCTAGTGGCAGACGGTGTGCAGATCTCGAAGCGAGGTTTGAGCTCGTCGAGAATCGACATCACCAGCTTTCCTTCCGCCCAGAACAACCCTTGCAGCGCGCGCCGCGGTGCGGGCTCGAACAGGACGACAAAATCGCGGCTGCCGGCGAGGAAGGCCGAGAGCGAGATGCCGAGCACGGTGTCGGTGGCATAGGTCCGGCCATCGACCTGCCAGTCCTTGCGTAGCTTCATCGCGAACCAGTCGCCATGCGCCTGCATCCAAATCCCGGTCGGCAGATCGAGCTTCGTCGTCGTGCCGGCCGCATCGCGCAGCCAGATGGCGTGGTTGAAGAAGTCGATCTGGTCGACGATCCAGACCCGGGGCGCCGCTCCGGTGTCGTCGGCCATGCCATAGATCACCATGTGATCGGCGGTGGTCTCGATGACCATCTGTGCCTGATCGACCGGTTGGCCGCGCCGCCACAGGCGGACGGTGCGCGCATAGCCCGAGCTCGTCGCCATGTCCTCGCCATGCGCGCTTGACAGCAGCAGCGTGTCGGCATCGAGCCAGTCGACGCCGCCTTTCGCTTCCGGCAGCGCAAAGCCGTTCGCCACGAAACTTTTCGTGGCGAGGTCGAATTCCCGCAAGGTGACGGCATCGCTGCCGCCGCGCGACAGGCTCAAGATCGCCCGCGAGCTTCCCGGCATCGTGGCGATACCGCTAAGCAACCAGTCCTCGTCTTCGCTTCTCGCGAGCTGGTCGATGTCCAGCATGGTCTCCCATGCCGGATCGGCTTTGCGAAATTCCGCAAGCGAAGTCCGCCGCCACAGGCCGCGCGGGTTGGCGGCGTCTTTCCAGAGATTGTGCAGGTCGTTGCCGCGCCGGCTGACATAGGGAATGTTGTCAGGTCGGTCATAGATCGCCGCGAGGATGTCGCGATCGTGCTCGAAGGCCTTGCCGCCGAACGCGGCGAGCGTCAGGCTGTTCTGCCGCTCGACAAAATCGAGCGCCTGCCGGCCCTCGATCTCCTCCAGCCACAGCCAGGGATCGTCGTCGGGCGCTTGAAGCGTGGGCCTGTCGTCGACGGACATGAAAGGTAACTCCCGGAAGATCGCGGCGGATAGGATTTGATCGAGCGCAAGCCGTCAAGGGTGCGCAGCGTTATCATTCCAGCGATTGCGTCAGGGGCATGGCCCGCGCCCGTTTGCGCCGGTTGCCGGCCCTCTCTCACCCCTCCATAGTGCCGCGAATCAACAGAGCCCTTTGGGCGGAAATGCCGATGCTGGACGTGACTGCAGCCCATGAGATCGCCGACGATGCCCGCGCGCGCGCCAACGTGGTGCGCCTCGCCGCCGCGCAGGCGCTGACCGGCGCCAACTCGGCCGTGATCTTCGCCACCGGAGCGATCGTCGGCGCCACGCTCGCGCCCGACATGTCGTTCGCGACCGTGCCGATCTCGATGTATGTGGTCGGGCTCGCCGCCGGGACGCTGCCGACCGGCGCGATCTCGCGCCGCTTCGGCCGCCGCGCCGCCTTCGTCATCGGCACGGGTCTCGGCACGCTCACCGGCCTGCTCGGCTCGCTCGCAATTCTGCGCGGCTCGTTCGCGCTGTTCTGCTTTGCTACCTTCCTCGGCGGTCTCTACGGCGCGGTGGCGCAATCCTATCGCTTCGCCGCCGCGGATGGCGCCAGTGCGGCCTACCGGCCGAAGGCCGTGTCCTGGGTGATGGCGGGCGGCGTGTTCGCCGGCGTGCTCGGTCCGCAGCTCGTGCAATGGACCATGGATGTCTGGCAGCCTTATCTGTTCGCCTTCAGCTTCCTGGTGCAGGCCGCCGTCGCGCTGATCGCGATGGGCATCGTCGCCGGCGTCGATATGCCGAAGCCCGCGCCGGCCGATCTGCACGGCGGCCGGCCGCTGCTCACGATCGTGTCCCAGCCGCGCTTCATCGCGGCAGCGCTGTGCGGCGTCATCTCCTATCCCATGATGAACCTGGTCATGACCTCGGCGCCGCTTGCGATGAAGCTGTGCGGCCTGTCCGTGTCCGATTCCAATTTCGGCCTGCAATGGCACATCGTTGCGATGTACGGGCCGAGCTTCTTCACGGGCACGCTGATCGCGCGCTTCGGCGCTCCGAAGATCGTCGCCGCCGGCCTGCTGCTGGAAGCGGGCGCCGCCATCATCGGTCTCTCCGGCCTTACGGCGATGCATTTCTGGGCGACGCTGATCGTGCTCGGCGTAGGCTGGAATTTCTCCTTCATCGGCGCCTCCGCGCTGGTGCTGGAGACGCATCGCCCGCAGGAGCGCAACAAGGTGCAGGCCTTCAACGATTTCCTGGTGTTCGGCATGATGGCGATCGGCTCGTTCTCATCGGGCCAGCTGCTCGCCAATTACGGCTGGTCCGCGGTGAACCTCGTGGTGTTCCCGCCGGTGGTGCTGGGCCTTGCGGTGCTCTCGCTGGTCTCCTGGGCGAAGCGCCGCAAGGCGCGGCTGGAGGCGGCCATGGGCGAATTCCCCGACGCCGTGTGAGTGGCGGGAGGTTGTCAGCAGCGTTGACACTTCGATCCAGGTCGAAGTGATTTTCTGAGGAAGGTTATTTAGATGTCGTCATGGCCGGGCTTGTCCCGGCCATCCACGTCTTTGCGAGGTCGGAAGAAGAACGTGGATGCCCGGAACAAGTCCGGGCATGACGGAGCAAAACAAACGGCAGATGAAATGCTCGACAATCCTCAGACCCCAGCGGCCCACGAATCCTCGCTCCGCTATGAAGGCTGGCGCATCGTCGCGGTCTGCTTCCTGCTCGCCACCTTCGGCTGGGGGCTCGGCTTCTATGGCCAGAGCGTCTATGTCGCCGAGCTGCAGCGCGCACGGGGCTGGCCGGCCTCGCTGATCTCCTCCGGCACCACGTTCTTCTATTTGTTCGGCGCGCTGCTGGTCGTCTTCGTCGGCGAGGCCGTGCGGAAATACGGTCCACGGCTCAGCCTGATCGCCGGGACGCTGGCGATGGCGTCCGCCGCGGTCGCGATCGGCGCGGTGCGCGAGCCCTGGCAGCTCTATCTCGCCAATGCCGTGCTCGCCTTCGGCTGGGCCGGCACCAGTCTCGGCATGATCACCAACACGATCAGCCTGTGGTTCGACCAGAAGCGCGGCATGGCGATCAGTCTCGCGCTCAACGGCGCCAGCTTCGGCGGCATCGCCGGCGTGCCGCTGCTGGTAGCATTGATCGGCCATATCGGCTTCGCCGGTGCGATGTACGCCGCCGCCGGCGCCATGCTGATCCTGCTCGTGCCGGTCATCCTCCTTCTCGTCGGCCGCCCGCCCGATCGCCACGGGTGGCAGGCGGCGGCGAAGGCGAAGCCGCAATCATCGACTGAGATCCGCGCCTGGGCGCTGCGGGACGCCGGCTTCCTCACGGTGACGATCGCCTTCGCCCTGGTGCTGTTCGCCCAGGTCGGCTTCATCGTGCATCTGATCTCGTTCCTCGATCCCGTGATCGGACGCGAGCGCGCCGCCGTGGCCGTCGCGGTGCTCACCGCGATGGCGGTGGTCGGCCGCGTGCTGTTCTCGCTGGTGATCGACCGCATCAATCAGCGCCTCGCGTCCGCGCTGTCGTTCCTCAGCCAGGCCGCCGCGCTTCTCGTCGTCGTCAACCTGCACAACGATTACGTGCTGATCGCGGCCTGCGCCGTGTTCGGCTTTTCGGTCGGCAACCTCATCACGCTGCCCTCGCTCATCGTGCAGCAGGAGTTCGACTCCGCCGCCTTCGGCGTGCTGATCAGCCTCAACACGGCGATCAACCAGGTGACCTACGCGTTCGGTCCCGGCGTGGTCGGTTTCCTGCGCGATCTCTCCGGCGGCTATACGCTGCCCTTCTATCTCTGCATCGCGCTGGAGGTGATGGCGGCGGCGCTGATCATGGTGCGGGGGAAGCCGCGGGCAAAGTTCTCTTCAGTGGGATGAGACGCGCTTGGAGCGGCGTTAGAGCATGATCCGGAAAAGTGTGTAGCGGTTTTCCGATACGATCATGCTCAAACAAATTAGTCCGCGACGATCTTGACGCGGTCGCGCACCTTCACCTGCGCGGTGCGATCGAGGCCGTTCAGTACGCGGAAGCGCTCGGCGGGATGGTCGACGCCGGCCATGCGGTGGGAGAGCGACTCCACGGTATCGCCGGGCTGCACAGTGATGACCTTGATGCGCAGCGGGCGCGCGGCCTGGATTTCCTCCAGCGTCAGCCGCCGGAACGAGTTGACGGTCTCGCGCGCATTCCGCTCGCTCTCGGTCGATTTCTGCCGTGCCGCGAAGATGAAGCGATAGACGTCGCTGCCGAAGCGCAGCGCATAGACCTTGAACTGCCATTGGTCGCCCTTGGCGGTGGCGGACGCCGCTGGAAAACCGTTGACGGTGAGATCCTCGGTCGAAGCCTTCTCGACGCCTTCCATCCAGCCCGAATTGAGGTAGTCGCCGAGCGACTGTTCGGCCGGCACGCGCACGACGTCGAAGCGCATCGCCTGCGCGCCGCCCTCGCGGACGCCGATCACGGCCTGCGCGGTGTTGTCGAGCGTGAAATTGTCCGGCGCCTGGAAGGTGAAGCCGAGCTTCGGATGCAGGAAGCGCCGGCCGCGGACAAAACCTTCGCTCGGGTCTTCGCCATAGACGAGGTTGTCGATCGCGGCGAGATAGCTTTCGCGATCGCGCTCGGCGCCTTCAGGCGCGGTGTATTGGCGGGCAATGTTCTGCGCGTTCTGGACGCGTTCCGGAGTTGCCGGATGCGACGAGGTGAAATCCTGCGCGCGCGGATCGAGCGAGCTCTTGCCGGCCTTCAGCTCGGCATTTCGCTCCATCGCGGACAGGAAGCGCGCCGCGCCGTACGGGTCGAAATGCGCCTTGGCGGAGATGCCGACGCCGATGCCGTCGGCCTCGAACTCCTGCTTGCGCGAGAAGCTCGCCATGGTGAGCTTGGTCTTGGCCAGCGCCAGCGCGGTGAGGTCGGGATCGTTGCTCATGTCGGTGACAACGCGGGTGACGATCGCGGCCTGGCGGGCCTGGTCCTCGCGCATCGCCGCGTGCTTGGACAGCACATGCGCCATCTCGTGGCTGAGCACGGAGGACAATTCGGAGGTGTCGCTGGCGAGCGCGAGCAGGCCGCGCGTGACATAGAGCTGGCCGTTGGGCAGCGCGAAGGCGTTCACCGCCCCGGAATTGAGGATGGTGACCTTGTAGCCCTGGTCGGGCCGCTCGGAGGCCGCGACCAGCCGGTCGACGGTCTTGCTGACGAGCGCCTCGAGCTTGGGATCGTCATAGGTCCCGCCATAGCTCGCCAGGATGCGCTCGTGCTCCTTCTCGGTGGCCGGGGTTTGGGCGACGGCAGGCTTCGGCTTCGGCATCGCGACGGCTGCCGGGGTCGCCGCAGTCTGGAACCGGCCCATATCGCCGCAGCCAGCGAGAAGTCCGCCCAGCGCAAGGCAAAGCGCGGCCGGCGCAGCCCGCAGGCGGCGGCAATCGCCCAGTCCGTGCCGTTCTAGCACCCCATTCACGTCGTTTAACCCGTGCCCGGCCTGTCTTAAGGCCTTACCCCTGTCGGCTCGTTTGCGCCCAGCAACTCGATCTGCCCCACGAGGCGTACATCGATGCGTGGCCCCGTATTCCCCTCAACCCAGCCCCGAACGCGAATACGCCGATTCTCCAGGGACTTAAGGGCCATACCAGCGCTTTCGAACGCCGCTAGCGTGCGCTTTGAAATAGTCACGGCAAAGCCGCGTGTCCAGTTTCGTCCGAAGTTGAGGTAGGTCGTTGCCCCAGCTTGCCGGACCGACAGGACTTTGCCTTCGACCACCGTAAAGCGCCCGATCTCCGCCAAAATATCGTCCGGACTTTCCGCGTTTTTTATGGCCGACGGGTCAGCCCAGCTGCCCATTTTTTGGCGCCGCGCCGCAGCTTCGGACGCCATCAGGGCGGCCGCGCAGTCCTTGTCCAGGATCTCGGCGGAGGCGATGGCATCGCCCCGAGCGAGCAGCATGGCCTGCACCGAGATGTCGCCTTCGCCGATGAAGACAAGCGCACTCTGGCGGCCGTAGCGATCAGGCGTGTCGTCAGCGCTCCGCAGCATCACGTCGTGGCCGGCGAGCAGCGAGGTCAGCGCCTGCTTCGTGGTCGCGGTCGGCGCGATGCCGCTGAGGCGGATCTCGCGCCCGTCATCGAGCCGCACGCTGCGCGCATCGACGATGGCAGCGACGCGGCCTTCGCCTTGGGACTCGAACTGGCAGGGGCCCGCGAATGCCGAGCTACTTGCGACGAGAAGACATGCGACGATGAAGCGAAGCCGTTGCGTCACGTGATCCGGAGAGGTTGCATTGCGGCCGGACCTTAACTCATGCGTGGTGAGATGCGAAGGGGCTTTCTCACACCCTTCATTGCGAGGAGCTCTTCGCGACGAAGCAATCCAGACTGTTTCCGCGGACGCATTTCTGGATTGCTTCGCGGAGCCTGTCATCCGGCCGCGCTTCGCGCGGACCCGTTGGCTCGCAATGACAATGCGGGGACAGCTTCCGTCCTCGCGGCATTCCGCTTTGCGGAAAGCGCGCATTGATCATTCATCTGCATCGCACCTGCGCTTGCTGCGCTCTTGCGCATGCGGCATGATTGCGGCAACAGCGAATAGCCAAGAGCAATAACCCAAGAGCAATAACCAAGCCGCCATCAGAGCACGGCGCGATAAGGGAGGTCGTTTTCGATGAAGACTATTTTGTCCGGCATTTTTGCCGCCGCGTTTGCCCTCAATGCGAGCGCCGCACAGGCTCAGGACAAGCCGCCGCTGAAGATCGGCGGCATCCTCGACATGTCGAGCCTTTATGCAGATATCACCGGCTCCGGCAGCGAGACTGCGGCGAAGATGGCGGTCGAGGATTTCGGCGGCGAGGTGCTGGGACGCAAGATCCAGGTGCTGGCGGCCGACCATCTCAACAAGGCCGATCTCTCCGCCAACATTGCCCGCGACATGCTCGATAATCAGGGCGTCGAGATGATCTACGACGTCGCGGCCTCCGCGACCGCGCTTGCCGCCGGCGAGATCGCGAAAGCGCGCAACAAGATCATCATGTTCAACGGGCCGGGCTCGATCCGTCTCAGCAACGAGGCCTGCGGTCCCTACACCATCCACTACGTGTTCGACACCTACGGCCAGGCCAACGTGACCGGTCTTGCGGCGGTGAAGTCGGGTCTCGACAGCTGGTTCTTCCTCACTGCCGACTACGCCTTCGGCCAGGATCTGGAGAAGGACACCAGCGCGGTCGTGACCAAGACCGGCGGCAAGGTGCTCGGTGCCGTCCGCCACCCGCTCAACACGTCGGATTTCTCGTCCTTCCTGCTCCAGGCTCAGGCCTCCAAGGCCAAGGTGATCGGGCTCGCGAATGCCGGCGGCGACACCATCAACGCCATCAAGCAGGCGGCGGAGTTCGGCATCACCAAGGGCGGCCAGAAGGTCTCGCCGCTGCTCGCGTTCGTCACCGATATCGACTCGATCGGGCTCGAGACCGCGCAGGGGCTGCTGCTCGCGGAAGCGTTCTACTGGGATCTCAACGACGACACGCGTGCATTCTCGAAGCGCTTCATGGAGCGCACCAAGCGCGTGCCGACCTCGGCACAAGCCGGCGTCTATTCCTCCGTCACCCATTATCTGAAAGCGGTGAAGGCAGCCGGCACGACCGACGCCGCGGCGGTGATCAAGCTGATGAAGGAGACGCCGATCAACGACTTCTTCGCCAAGAACGGCAAGATCCGCGAGGACGGCCGCATGATCCACGACATGTACCTGTTCGAGGTGAAGAAGCCGTCGGAGTCCAAGGGCCGCTGGGACGATTACAAGCTGCTCGCCACCGTCCCCGGCAACGAGGCGTTCCAGTCATTGGAGCTGTCGCGCTGCCCGCTGGTGAAGAAGTGACGGCGTGACGTAAGGGCACGCCGTCATCCCGGGGCGCGCCAAACAATAGGTCGTCATCCCGGGGCTCGCGAAAGCGAGAGCCCGGGATCCATTGGGCGGCATTGACGGTTGAGAGATGGATTCCGGGTTCGCGACTTCGTCGCGCCCCGGAATGATAAAGTGAGAGAGTGGCACCACAGAATGAGGCCAACATCCATGAACGACATGGTCCTGCAAAAGCTCGAAGGCGGGCTGCTCACCATCACGATGAATCGGCCGGAGCGGAAGAACGCGCTCAATCCCGAGATGGTCGCCGGGCTGGTCGAGGCGGCGCGGCGCGCGGCTGATGATCCCGAGGTGCGGGCGGTGCTGTTCAAGGGCGCCGGCGGCTCCTTCTGCGTCGGCGGCGACGTCAAATCGATGGCAGCTGGTCGCGCGCCGCTGCCGTTCGAGCAGAAGCTCGCAAACTTGCGCCGCGGCATGGAGGTCTCGCGCATCCTGCATCAGATGCCAAAGCCCGTGGTGGCCCAGCTCGATGGCGCGGCGGCGGGCGCCGGCCTGTCCATGGCGCTGTCCTGCGACCTGCGCATCGCCTCCGAATCCTGCAAGATCACCACCGCCTTCGCCAAGGTCGGGTTCTCCGGTGATTACGGCGGCACCTATTTCCTGACCCAGCTGCTCGGCAGTGCGCGGGCGCGCGAGCTCTATCTGATGTCGCCGGTGCTCACCGCGAAGGAGGCACATGCGATCGGCATGGTGACGAAGGTCGTGCCCGACGCCGAGATCGACGCGGCCGCGCACGAGCTCGCGCTGTCGCTGGCGCAAGGGCCGTCGATCGCGCTCGGCTTCATCAAGCGCAACATCAACAACGCCGAGCACCTGGCGCTGGAGGATTGCTTCGACGGCGAGGCGATCCATCACACCCGTTGCGGCGACACCGAGGATCACAAGGAGGCGGCCAAGGCCTTCGTCGAGAAGCGCAAGCCGACCTTTAGGGGCGCATGACCATGGCGCCCTATATCCGGCTGCGTCAGATCTGCCTGGTCGCGCCGCAGCTCGAGCCCGTCATCACGGATATCGGTCGGATCATGGGCCTCGCCGTCTGCTATCGCGACGGCAATGTCGCCAAATACGGCCTCGAGAACGCGCTGCTCCCGGTCGACACGATCCTGCTGGAGGTGGTCGCGCCGTTCAAGGACGGCACCACGGCCGGTCGCTTCATCGAGAAGACCGGCGGCCGCGGCGGTTACATGGCGATCTTCTGCTGCGACGACCCGGACGAGCGCGGCCGCAACGCCAATGCGCTCGGCGTGCGCACCGCCAATGTCATCGACCACGCGCCGTATCACGGCGTCCAGCTCCACCCCCGCGACTGCCGCGCCGCCTTCATCGAGTTCAATCACACCGAAGGCAGCGACGACATCCTCGGGCCGTATCCTCCGGCGGGACCGGACTGGCAGAAATTCATTCGCAAGGATGTGACCGAGGCGCTGACGGCGGTGGAGATGCAGAGCCCGGATCCGCAAGGGCTGGCCGAGCACTGGGGCAGGATCATCGGAATTGCGCCTGAAGGCGCCGAACTGAAGCTACCCAACGCGACCTTCCGCTTCGTCAAGGGCGCCAGCGAGATCATGAGTGCGCTGGAGTTTCGGGTGACTGACGTGGCGCAGGTGCTGCATACCGCCAAGGCAAAAGGGCTCGCGGTTGAGGGCAACGAGTTTCTGCTGGGCGGAGTGACGTTCCGCGTGAGTTGATCGGGCAAACCCTCTCCCCCTGTGGGAGAGGGTGGCTCGCCGCGAGCGGCGAGACGGGTGAGGGGTCTCTCTCCGCGAGCGAATCACTTGCGTTTGAATGCGCTGAAGCAACCCCTCATCCGGCGCTTCGCGCCACCTTCTCCCACAAGGGGAGAAGGAAGAAAGAAGCGATCGCTTTGTAATAAACTACCTTCCCTTGAAATTCGCCGCGCGGCGCTCTTCCGTGGCCTTCACGCCTTCCTTGAAATCGTCCGTCGCGCGCAGCCGCGTCTGCTCGGCGAGTTCGTGATTGGTCGCGGCCATCACGCGGTCGGCAAGGCCATTGCGCATCGTGGCGCGGGTGGAGAGCAGGCCGAGCGGGGAGCATTCGGCGATCTCGCCGGCGAGCTTCATCGCGGCCGCCTTGACCTGGTCCTGCGGCACCAGCTCGTTGGCGAGGCCCCATTTGTAGGCTTCCTCGCCCGTGACGCGGCGGCTGGTATAGAACATCAGCTCGGCGTTGTTCTTGCCGATCAGCTCCGGCAGCGTCACGGTCAGGCCGAAGCCGGGGTGGAAGCCGAGCTTGGTGAAGTTTGCGGAGAAGCGCGCTTCGGGACAGGTGACGCGGAAATCGGCCGACACGGCAAGCCCGAGTCCGCCACCGATGGCCGCGCCCTGCACGGCGGCGACGATCGGCTTCTTGGCGCGGAAGATGCGCACGGCCTGGATGTAGAGATGGTTGATCGGTCCGAGACTGTCGGCCGGATCGCCCTTTTTCTCGGCCTCGCGCGCCTCCTGGGCCTGCCGCGCCGGATCGCCGAAATTGGCGCCGGCGCAGAACGCCTTGCCCTGCGCGGAGAGCACGGAGGCACGGATTTCGATGTCGCGGTCGAACTCGTCGAGCGCGTCCGCGATCTGGTTGATCAGCGAGATATCGAAGAAGTTGAGCGGCGGACGGCGGATCTCGATGGTGCCGACATGCCCGACCTTCTCGACGCCGATATCTTGATAGGTGCTCATGATGATCCTCGATTGACTTAACGCAGACCCAATCCGCGGGCGATGATACCGCGCAGCACCTCGGTGGTGCCGCCCTGGATGGTGAGTTTCGGCGCGGTCTTGATCGCGAAGTCGAGCTGCCGCTCCAAGGTCTCACGGTTGGTCGCGGTCTCCTCGACGAAGGCGGCGAGATCGCGCACGCGATGCGGCAGCTGCTGCTCCCAGACCGTGCCGATGTCCTTGACGATGGACGCTTCGACCACCGGCTCCTTGCCGGCTTCGAGCATGCCGGCCACCGAGACCGACATCCGCCGCATAGTGTGGAGCTGCGCGACCAGGCGGCCGATGCCCTCGGCGCTGCGCGTGTCGGGATTGGGACCGACAGCGCGGACCAGCTCGGTGAGGACGTAATAGGTCTCGAGGAAACGCTCAGGGCCCGAGCGTTCATAGGCGAGCTCGCTCGTCGCCTGTTTCCAGGCGCCGTCGACCTCGCCGAGCACATGGTCATCGGGAATGAAGTGATCGGTGAAGACCACCTCGTTGAATTCATACTGGCCGGTGATCTGGCCGATCGGGTTCACCTTGATGCCCGGCTGTTTCATCTTGACCAGGAACTGGGTCAGGCCGTGGCGGCGGTTCTCCTTGGTCGGCGGCGAGGTCCGGAAGATCGCGATCATGTAGTCGGCGATATGCGCCGACGAGGTCCAGATCTTGGTGCCGTTGATGAGATAGCCGCCCTCGGTCTTGGTCGCGCGCGTCTTCGCTGCGAACAAATCGGAGCCCGAGTTCGGCTCGCTCATGCCGATCGCAAAGCAGATCTCGCCGCGGCAGATCCGCGGCAGGATCTCCATCTTTATGTGCTCGGGCGCGTATTTCAAAAGCACCGGCCCGCTCTGGCGGTCGGCGACGAAGAAGCGCCGCGTCGGCGCATTGGCGACGCGCATCTCCTCGGTCACCACGTAGCGCTCGAGGAAGGAGCGTTCCTGGCCGCCATACTTTTTCGGCCAGGTCATGCCGAGCCAGCCCTTGGCGCCGACCCGGCGGGAAAATTCCGGCGCGTCGGTGTCCTCGCGATTGGGCTTGTGCGGATCGAAAGTGCCGGCGGCGATTTCCTCGGCGAGGAAGGCGCGCACTTCCTTGCGCAATTGCTCGCATTTCTCCGGCAGGCGGATCGGATCGAAACGGAGGGCAGCGGTCATTTTTGTCTCGTCCCCTGATCAGCGCGACGCCACGAGCGGCCACAATTCATCGGCGCCGCGGTTTGCCACGAGCTTGCCGAGCTCGACGGCCCAGTAGCTTTCCGAGCCAAAATCGTCGCGCCAGGCCAGCGCGCGCAGCGAATAGCGGTGCAGGATGTGCTCCATGGTGAAGCCGATCGCGCCATGGACCTGATGCGCGATGCCGCCGCCCTTCTCGGCAGCTTCCGCGCAGCGGATCTTTGCGGAGGCGGCTTCGAGATAGATCTCGTCGTTGAACGATCTTGCATTGGCGATGGCGTCGGCGGCGGACGTCGCCGCCGCAAGCGCCGCGGCGGATTCGCCGGCGAGGCGCGCGAGATTGTGCTGCACGGCCTGGAATTTCGAGATCTTCTTCTCGAAGGCGACACGCTCGTTGGAATAGCGCACGGAGATGTCGAGCATGGATTCCAGCGCGCCGGCGATCTGGAGGCTGCGCGCGACGCCGCCCATCAGCATCAGATGGGTCTGCTCAAAGCCCTTCGGCGCGGGCTTGATGGCGACTGGCTGGACCTTGTCGAGCGTGACGGTATCGCTGTGGTCGTAGCCGACATTGAGCCCGGCCTCGATCCGCGCCTTGGCCGCGTCGATCAGCGCGATGGAAGCACCATCCTTGCCGTGCGCCAGCACGGCAAAATGCTTCGCCGTCTTGGCAAAGGGTACGCCGCGCGCGCGGCCGGAGAGCGCACCGTCGGCATCGAGGGTGATGCGGTCCTTCGGGGACGCCGGCACGACCGTCATCTCGCCATCGGGTGATGTGATCTTGGCCTGTGCCAGCAGCCATCCCGCCAGCATGGTCTCGGCCAGCGGCACCGCGACTGCGAAACGGCCGGCGGCGTTCATCAGCGCAAAGCCGTCGGCGAGGCTCGCACCCGAGCCGCCGAGATCATCCGGCACCCAGGACAGCGGCAGGCCGGCTTCGCTCAACGCCTGCCACAGCGGCGCCTGCCAGGAATTGTTCTTGTCGTTGTTGATGGTTTGCGGATCGGCGAGATCTGCGAAGATCTTCTCCGCGGTCTCGACGACGATATTGTCACTCTCCGCCACAGCGTTCCCCGTATCTTACATTGGCGCGTCCGGTCTGATCGGCCAGTGCGCAGTCTCTTCTTGCGCCCGATGATCGGAAAAAGCCATGGCCCTGACAAGCGTTGATCGCAGGTCCATCTGCGGCGTGGGCATGGGGCCAGGCTTCAGGAAATGCTAATTCCGCTTAGCGGAGTTTGCTCGATTTGCAGGGCGCGGCAAACTCGCTAAACAGGACGCCACACCAGAGACAGGGGAAGGAAATCCGGATGGCAAAAGACGGCTTGTGCGCAATCGTGACGGGGTCCGCATCCGGGCTGGGTGCAGCGACTGCGGAGATTCTCGCCCGCAGCGGGGCGCGGCTCGTCATCAACTATTCGTCGAGCCAGAAGGAAGCCGAGGCGACGGCCGAGACCTGCCGCAAGGCCGGCGCCGCGGAGGTTTTGGTCGCACAGGGCGACGTCTCCAAGGATGAGGATTGTCGCAAGATCGTCGCGGCGGCCAGCGGCTGGGGCCGGCTCGACATCCTCGTCAACAATGCCGGCACCACCAAGCATGTGGCTCACGCCGATCTCGACGGTCTGTCGGCGGAAGATTTCCAGCGGGTCTATGGCGTCAACACCATCGGCCCGTTCCAGATGGTGCGCGCGGCGCGCAGCCTGCTCGAAGCCGCTGCCAAGGCTTCGGGGCGGCCATCTGCGGTCGTGAACGTGTCCTCGGTCGCCGGCATCAGCGGCGTCGGCTCGTCGATTGCGTACGCCGCGAGCAAGGGTGCGCTCAACACCATGACGCTGTCGCTGTCGCGCGCGCTGGCGCCGCTGATCCGCGTCAACACGGTCTGCCCTGGCTATATCGACACGCCCTGGTTCACCAAGGGCCGCGGCGAGGCGCAGGCCAAGCAGGTGCGCGACAGCGTCGTGGCGAAAGTGCCGCTGAAGGTCGCATCATCCGCGGAGGACATCGCCCAGCTCGTCTGCTTCCTGGCGACGCCGGCCTCCAGCAACATGACCGGCGAGGTCGTGCGCATGGATGCGGGGATGCATTTGATTACGTGAGACCCGATACGCCCTCTCCGCGTCATGGCCGGGCTTGACCCGGCCATCCACGTGAGGCCGCTCGGGTCGAAGGACGTGGATGCCCGGGTCAAGCCCGGGCATGACGATGAGGAGGTGGCGTGCTCTCGTCGTTACCGCTTCTAAGCGCTATCCCTTGATCACGCCGCTCGCTACCAGCCGATTCCAGATGAACAGCACCACCACCGCGCCGATGGTCGCGGTGATGAAGCCGGCGCCCTGGTCGGGGCTGTAATGGCCGATGGCCTGGCCGATCCAGGTGGCCAGAAACGCACCGGCAATGCCGAGGATGGTGGTGAGGATGAAGCCGCTCGGATTGTTCGGCCCCGGCGACAGCCAGCGCGCGATGAGGCCGGCAATGAAGCCGACCAGGATGATCCAAAACAGGCCGCCCATGCTCATGACTGTGCTCCCCTCTCTTTGAACCGATCAGACCCGATCCGAGAGTTCATTCTCGGTCGGCAGCCGTCCGTCCGGCGTCAAATGGTCGACCACCTGGGGCAGATACTGGCTGAGGCCGGAGAGCAGCTCTTCGCGTGACAGGCCGCTCTGGGCGGACAGGCTCTCGATCTGATCGGCGCCGAGCGCGCTGGCGAGATCGCCCGGCGCGATTGGCTTGTTCTCGCCCTTGCCGACCCAGGAATTGGCGGCATCACCGTGTCCGCTCTGCTGGAGCTGGTTGAGGAGATCGCCAAGCCCGCCGCTCAGAATGCTGCCGGCCGCACCGCCGGCGAGCAGGCCGCCGAGGCCGCCCTTGAGCATGTCGTTCAGACCGCCGCCCCGACCTACGTTCACCGGCGGAGGCGCGGGTGTCGGCAACGGTTGGGGCGCTGAGCCGGACTGGTTGCCGGTGAAATGCTTGAATGCCTTCCAGGCGAGCAGGCCGAGCAGCGCCATGGTCATCGGCGACATGCCGCCGGGGGATTTCTCGGAGCTCGGTGTGCTCTGGCCGCGCGGGCCGTTCTGCATGCCGTTGAGGACGTCGAGTAGACCCATGGTGCTCTCCTTTGGCGTCTCGTTCGGCGAGCGCTCGCCGCTGACTGCCCCCGGGGCGAGAAGATATGGGGCACTCATGACCGTTACAAGTCGGATGCGCCGCGATTGGTTGTCGGGCTCGGCTCTGCTATCGAAGGCCGGTCATTCAGGGAGTGAGCTCGGTGATTGCGGATCGACCGATCGTTGTGGCCGGCGCCGGCGCCATCGGCTGTTTCGTCGGCGGCATGCTGGCCGCCAGCGGCCGCCGCGTCGCGCTCCTGGTGCGGCCGCGGGTAAAGACCGAGATCGAGCGGTTCGGCTTGCTTCTGACTGATTTGGACGGCTCCGAGAACAAGCTCGGCGCGGGTCAACTGGCGCTGTCGGAGGATCCCTCGATCTTCCACAACGCCGGCATCGTGCTGGTGACGGTGAAAAGCGCCGATACCGCTGCTGTCGCCGAGCAGATCGCGCAGCATGCGCCTGAGGATGCCGTCATCGTCTCGCTTCAGAACGGCGTCGGCAATGTCGCTGCGCTGCGCGAGCGGCTGGGCGGCCGCCGCGTGCTGGCCGGCATGGTGCCGTTCAACGTGATCGCGATGGGCGAGGGCCGCTTCCACCGCTCGACCTCCGGCGACATTCATGTTGGCGAGGATGCGGAGAACACGGCCGGGAAGCTCTCGGTCGCCGGCCTCACGATGCGCGCGAGCAGCGACATCACGGGCGTGCAATGGGGCAAGCTGATCATCAACCTGAACAACGCGCTCAGCGCGCTGTCGGACATGCCGCTTGCCGCGCAACTGGCCAGCCGCGACTGGCGCAGGCTGTTCGCCGACCAGATGGCCGAAGGGCTGGCCGTGCTGAAGGCCGCCCACATCGTGCCGGTGTCGTCGACGCCGATCCCGATGAGCTGGTCTCCAACCCTGCTGCGGCTGCCGGATGCGATCTTCGGTGCAATCCTGGGCCGGACCATGAAGATCGATCCCGAGGCGCGCTCCTCGATGTGGCAGGATCTGAAGCAGGGCCGCAAGACCGAGATCGACTATCTGCAAGGCGCGGTGATCGCGCTCGCCGAGCGGAACCATGTCGCCGTGCCGCTGATGCGCCGCATTGTTGCGCTGATCAAGGAAGCCGAGGCGGCCGGCAACGGTCCGCTCCGTATGACGCCGCAGCAGATTCGGGGGTAGCGCCCGAAAGGAGGAGCGCGATGAAACGTGGTCTTGTGATCGGGCTCGCGCTGACCGCCTTCTGCGGCACGTCGACGCTCGCCTATGCGAGGCCGCCGACGGTGATGAACTCACCTGGATATGACAGGCGATTGCAGGAGAGCCGGTCGCAGTTGGGTGCTTCGCCGATGGTGACGGAGCCGGCGACTGCGCCGTTGGTGAAACCGAAGCAGGGCAAGAAGAAGCGCACGAACTGAGGGTGGGAGCTGATCTCCATCCAACTCGTCCTTGCGAGCCACCGGGTCGGCGCAAAGCGCCGCCCGATGACAGGCTCCGCGAAGCAATCCAGAATCCCACCGCGGAAAGACCCTGGATTGCTTCGTCGCAAGGGCTCCTCGCAATGACGGTTATGGATGCAACTCACCCCTTCTTCGCGGGCTTGCTTGGGGTCGGGTTGAACAGCTTCTTCAGGTCGTTCAAGCTCTCCGACAGCCGCGGCCATTCGCAGGAGAACGAGCCCTTGGCGCAAGGTGCAGCCTTCGGCTTCGCGCCCGCGGCTTGCTGCACCTTCGGCCGCTCGACCGGCACCGGCACGCGCGCGACTTCGGTCCGCAGCGCGACCTGCTGCAGCTGCTGCAACTGCTGCTCCTGCTGTTCGCGCTGCTGCCGGGCGATAGCCTGGGCCGCTTCGTTGCTGCGGCGCTGGTTGGCGAGATAGGCCGTATAGGCTTCGTCGATCTTCTTCTGCTCCTCCGGCGTCGGATTGGGACCGGCGATATCGAAGGTGCGATCCTGGAGGAAATCGTAATAGGAATAGCCGCCGCCCGGCTTGCGGCGGCCGGCGAACTTGGCGTTGCAATCGGCAAGGGCGGCCGTCTTCTCCGCTTTGGTTGCGGCCTTCTCGGCGGCGTCGGCGCATTCCTCGAAATCAACCGGAGCGCGCTTCCACCATTGCGCCTCGGCATGCCCGTGCGTCAGCAGGAACAAACCTGCTGTACCTACGGCGAGCAGCGCCGCACGACGCGATGTAACGACCGACAACATTCTACGAGAGCATTCCTTGCGCAACTCAACCCGAACTGAGTCGAGCCGGATTTTTGCCCCTTTCTTGCCGGCTTGTCACCCATGGAACCCAGGAAATTCAGGGCTGCGATGCTGACATTTTGTGCTTGACGTGGCGCGAGAGTCACAGCGCCCTGACGGCAGGCTGGTACACTCGTGCCGCGAGCGCCTCACTCCTGCGGCGACGCCAAGAAGACGAAATGGAAACGCCTGATGTTGCTGCCGCTCTCAGATGTGCCGCGCTGGTACGCGGAACGCAAACCACACGGCACGATTGCGATCCGTCACGGGCAGGACACGCTGACCTGGGACGAGCTCGAGCGCGGCGCCAACCGCCGCGCGCGGGCATTCATGGCCAAGGGCGTCAAGCCCGGGGATTTCGTCGCGATCGGATTGCCGAACGGCAACGCGTTCTTCGAGACCTCCTTTGCGGTGTGGAAATGCGGCGCGACGCCGACCTCGCTGTCGTGGCGGCTGCCGCGCGGCGAAGCCGCCGCCGTGCTCGACATTCTCAAGCCTGCGCTGGTGGTCGGAGGCGAGGCGGACTGGAATGCGCCGAACCGGTTGCCTGCCGACTTCGTGCCGGAAGGATTTTCGGATGGGCCGCTGGCGCCGCCGGTGGCGCGATACTGGAAGGCGATGACCTCAGGTGGCTCGACCGGCCGTCCCAAGGTGATTCTGGATCATCAGCCGGCGGTGACCGATACCGCGGCTGCGCCGCCGCTCAATATTCCCTTCGGCGTATCGCTGCTCAATCCCGGTCCGCTCTACCACAACGCGCCGTTCATCGTGTCGCATTACGCGCTGTTCGTCGGCGGCAAGCTCACGGGGCTGACCAAGTTCGACGCCGAGGAGACGCTGCGGCAGATCGAACGCGAGCGCGTGCAATGGGTCAATTTCGTGCCGACCATGATGCACCGGATCTGGGCGCTGTCTGCGAGCGTGCGCAACTCTTACGATCTGTCGAGCCTGCAGACGGTCTTCCACATGGCTGCGCCGATGCCGCCGTGGCTAAAGGAGAACTGGATCGGCTGGCTCGGACCCGAGCGGATTTGGGAGCTCTATGGTGGCACCGAGCGGCAGGGCGCCTGCATCATCTCCGGCACTGAATGGCTGACGCACAAGGGCTCGGTTGGCAAGATCGGCGACATGGCGAAGCTTCGCATCATCGGCGAGGACGGCAAGGACGTTGCGCCCGGCGAGACCGGCGAGATCTATTTCCTCAACAATGACGGCAAGGACGCCACCTACCATTATCTCGGCGCCGAGCCGAAGCGTCGCGCCGACGGCTGGGAATCGCTGGGCGATATCGGTCGGCTGGACGCCGAAGGCTATCTTTATCTCGGCGACCGCCTCGCCGACATGGTGCTGCGCGGCGGCGCCAACATCTATCCGGCCGAGGTCGAGGCCGCGGTGTCCGAGGCTCCCGGTGTGCGCTCCTGCGTCGTGGTGGGCCTGCCCGATCCGGAATTGGGCCAGCGTGTGCATGCCATCATCGAGCCGGAGCCCGATGCGGACGGGCAGGCCATTGCCGACGGCATGGCGGATTTCCTCAAGGACCGGCTCAGCCGCTATAAGCATCCCGAAAGCTTCGAATTCGTCAGCGCCCCGCCGCGCGACGATTCCGGAAAAGTTCGGCGCACCCTGTTGCGCGATGAGCGTGCGACGTGGATGAAGGAGGGGCGCGCGTTCCGGATCTTGCCTTCGAAGGCGCGGGCGCATGCCGAATGAGACAAGCAAGGAAGGACTGACATGACGATCACCATCGTAGCGAGCAGCGTGCCGAAGCCGCCGGCAAATATCATCGAAGGTTTCAGGGACGCGCCGACCTCGGTGATCTCGGACAATCTCGCCCGGCTGCCCGGCGCAGTGGGGCTGAGGCCCTATCACCGCGGCGGCAAGCTGGTGGGCACGGCCTTCACCGTGCGCACCCGTCCCGGCGACAATCTCGCGATCCACCGCGCGCTGGATCTGGTCGGGCCCGGCGACGTCATCGTGGTCGACGGCGGCGGCGACGAGACGCGCGCGCTGATCGGCGAGATCATGAAGAACATCGCGCAATGGCGCAAAGCCGAAGGCTACGTAATCGACGGCGCGATCCGCGACGTCGCAGCATTCGCGGCCGACGACTTCCCCTGCTACGCCCGCGCAGTGATCCATCGCGGTCCCTACAAGAACGGCCCCGGCGAGATCAACGTGCCGGTGACGATCGGCGGCAGCGTGATTGCGCCCGGCGACATCGTCGTCGGCGACGAGGACGGCGTGGTGTCGTTTCCCGCTGCCGGCGCGGCCGCCCTGTTGGAAGCGGTGCGTGTCCAGGTCGCGCGCGAGGAGGAGACGCTGAAGGCGATCCGCGAGGGCCGTTACCAGGGCGCCTACGGCAAGTCCTGATCAGAGGAGCGTGAAGGGAGGATGGCGTGAGCCAGAAGGAAGAATTTCACAATCTCGATGATGCCAGCGACGGACTCTTCCGCGAGCTTGCCGCCGGCGTGACCACGCGCATCTTCTCCGGCGAGCAGGCGATGCTGTCGGTGGTGACGCTGGCCCCGCATGCGCAAGGCACGCTGCATCATCACCCCGAGGAGCAGTGGGGCGTGCTGCTCGACGGCTCCGCCATCCGCGTCCAGGGCGAGGAGGAAATCCCGGTGAAGAAAGGCGATTTCTGGCGCACGCCCGGGAACGTGCCGCACACCATGCGCGCCGGCCCGGACGGCGCCCGCGTGCTGGACATCTTCAGTCCGCCTCGGCCAGAATACAGAAAAGCAGGATCAGGCTTCGGCACGACCTAGCGCTCAAAAGCAAAAAAGCAAAGCGCTACACATAAAGGGAGGGGACCATGACGATCACACGACGGGCGCTGCTGGCCGCGCCGGCTATTCTCGCATTGACGCCGGCGATGGCGCAGGCCGGCAAAATCACGCTGGTGGTGCCGTTCCCGCCGGGCGGATCGACCGACGCCATGGCGCGGCTGCTGCAGACGAACCTGCAGACCAAGCTTGGTCGCATCGTGGTGGTCGAGAACAAGTCGGGCGCGGCCGGTGCGCTCGGCGCTGCGCAGGTCGCCAAGAGTCCGGCCGACGGCTCGACCTTCCTGGTGACGTTCGATTCCCACGCGGTGATCCCGTCGATCCTCGACAAGCCGCCGGTCGATGTCGAGCGCGAGCTGATGCCGGTGCTGCTGATCGGCACCGCGCCTTACGTGATCGCGGCCGGCGCCGGCCGCCCCTACAAGAGCTTCGCCGACGTGGTCGCCGCCTGCAAGGCAAGCCCCGGCGCGGTGAAATACGCCTCGGTCGGCATCGGCACGCTCGGCCATCTCGCCATGACCGTGCTCGGCAGCAAGGCCGGCGTCGAGATCATGCACGTGCCCTATCGCGGCGGCGGGCCGGCCATGAACGACGTGCTCGGCGGCCACGTCGATCTCATCGCGGGATCGGCGGCGCTGGTCGCCGCCCAGCTCGGCACCAATATGCTGCGTCCGATCCTGCAGCTCGGCCGCGAGCGGCTGCCGGCCCTGCCTGATACTCAGACCGCGATCGAGGCCGGCTTCCCGGACTTCGAGACGCTGGCCTGGTGGGGCATCTTCGCGCCCACGGGCACGCCGCCGGACGTCGTCGCGGCCTTCGCGGCGGCGTCCAAGGAGATCCTGAGCGAGCCCGCGACCGCCGCCCAGCTGAAGGAGACGCAACACATGACGCTGCTGCTCCAGGACGGCGCCGCCTTCAAGACCTTCTTCGACAAGCAGGTCGCCACCTGGGGCAAGGTCGTGAAGGACAACAATATCAAGGCGTGAGGCCCCGTCATGCCCGACGAAGGGGACGTGCGAAACTGAGCTCATGGCCATCGGGGTCGGTGAGATGGAAGTAGCGCTCGCCCCATTCGGCGTCGCGCGGCGCGGTTGACGGCTGCCATCCGGCGGCGCGCGCCTGCTCATAGGTTGCGTCGACATCGGCGACATGGAAGATGACGCGGCCCCACCAGGACCAGCGCTTGTCGTCCGGCTGTGCCGTCAGGTTGAGATAACCGGGGCCGACGCGAAAGCTCGTGAATGCGGCGGCTTCGCCACCATACAAGAGCTCGAACCCCAGCGACCGGTAGAAGTGCACGGCGCGCCCCATGTCATGCGTGCCGAGCGTGATGGCGCTGATGCTTTCGATCATGTGAGCTGCTCCGTTGGGAGGGGCCTGGAAGTATAGCCGCCCCGTTCAGGCTGACGATCGATCTCGCCCGCCTGACGGCTGGCGAACCGCATTTTGCTCTGCTATGAGGGGGCCGAGCCCGCACCCACGGGTTCCGCGGTCCCGTAGCTCAGCCGGATAGAGCGGCGGTTTCCTAAACCGTAGGTCGGAAGTTCGAGTCTTCCCGGGATCGCCACTTTTCCGCGCGTTTACGCCGCGCCTAGGGCACGCAACGCCGGTATTCCCCTCAAGCGTTATTCCATCGTGACGTGTGCCGACAGCCGGCTAAAATACGGCGGGTGCAGGGGGCCTTGCATGGCGGACTCATGGTACTACGCTGAGGGCGGGCAGCGGCGCGGCCCGTTCTCGATTTCTGAACTCCTCACGCTTCTCGCGGGTATCGCCGATCCTCGGCGCGTGCTGGTCTGGCGGCACGGCTTCGAGAATTGGAAGCCGGCCGGGGAGGTGCACGAGATCACGCAGCAGCTCCTTCAATCGCCGCCGCCAAGCCCAGCATCGCCGCCGGTTGAGGTCATTCGCGAGGCGGCCGCTCCCGCAGAAGACGGCGCTTCATTCAAGGACGTCCAGCCAGAGATGACCGGCATCAGCGGCTGGCTCGGGCTTCTGGCGTTCGGCCAAATGATCGGCATCGTGCGCCTAGTCGTCAATACCGCGCAATATGTGCAGTCGATCTCCAGCGAGACCTGGGTGCAATTCTCAATCGTATTTTGGGGCGAGATTGCGATGAACGTCGCGCTGATCGGTCTCGCAATCTGGACGGCGGTGCTCCTGTTCATGCATTCCCGTAGATTTCCAGCGTTCTTCATTGTGCAGATGATCTGTGCGGTACTGATCCCGTTGATCGATCTGGTTTGGGTTGCATCGATCTTTTCCATCGGCTTGAACCGTCCGTTCGGTGATTTTTTCACTATCGAACCTCTTCAAGTCGCACGAATGGTCGTCGGTGCGATCAGTGCCGCGATTTGGATAACCTACGTCCTTCGCTCCCGTAGAGTCGCGAATACGTTCACGGAGTAAGCCGTCATGCATCCGGCGGCCCGCAAGCCGAGCGGACAGGATGCCCGCTGATTTGCTCGGCTGGTGCAAAAATTGCTAACAGAAGCGGCCGGGCCGGAAGGGGCACCTTCCAGCCCGGTCCATGCCTGTCCGTTGCCATACCCGGAGACCATGATGCCTTTTGACTTGATCCTTCGCGGCGGAAGGGTCATTGACCCCTCGCAGAAGCTCGATGCCGTGACGGATGTCGCATTTTCGAACGGCAAGGTTGCCGCTGTTGGCACTGGGCTCAAGGCGGATCCGGGCACGGAGGTGCGTGACGTCTCCCGGTTCATCGTGACGCCTGGACTCATCGATCTCCACACCCATGTCTACTGGGGCGGCACCTCGCTCGGCATTGATGCCGAGGAGTTCTGCCGCCTCTCCGGCGTCACCACGGCGGTGGATACCGGCAGCGCTGGCCCCGGCAATTTCGCCGGCTTCCGCAAGCATGTGATCGAGCCGAGCCAAGTCCGCATCCTCGCCTATTTGCACGTCTCGCATGCCGGCATCTTCGGCTTCTCGCACCGGATTATGGTCGGCGAGAGCGAGGAGCTGCGCCTGATGAATCCGATCGAGGCGGCCGAAGTGGCCGATGCCAACCGCGATCTCATCGTCGGCATCAAGGTGCGCGTGGGCCTGCATTCGTCGGGCACGTCGGGCGCGGTGCCGCTCGACATCGCGCTCGAGGTCGCGAACGAGGTCGGCATGCCGCTGATGGCGCACATCGATCATCCGCCCCCGAGCTATGAGGACGTGTTGGCGCGGCTGCGTCCCGGCGACGTGCTGACCCACGCGTTCCGCCCCTTCCCGAACACGCCGGCGACGGCGCAAGGCACCGTGAAGAAGGCGGTGCTGGAAGCGCGCGAGCGCGGCGTGCTGTTCGATATCGGCCACGGCAAGGGCTCGTTCGCGTTCAAGACCGCGCGCGCCATGATGGCCAATGGTTTCCATCCGGACACGATTTCCTCGGACATCCATCAGCTCTGCATCGACGGACCGGCCTATGACCAGGTGACGACCATGTCGAAGTTCCTGTGCATGGGCATGGAGCTGCCGGATGTGATCGCGGCATCGACGGTGAATGCGGCGATGGCGCTGCGGCGTCCTGAGCTCGGCAGCCTCAAGCCGGGCAGCGTCGGCGACGCCACGTTGATCTCGGTGCGGCAGGGCCAGTTCGACTATGAAGACGTCGTCGGCGAGCACCTGATCGGCGATCGCAAGATCGTGTCCGAAGGCGTCGTCATCGGCGGCCGCTGGTGGCATCCGAATTGAGCGGCGCGCGCGGATCGTGACCACGTGCTCGCATGACGCACTGATCAGTCGCGTCCCGCCTCCATGATCGCCTTGGCGAGCCGCGCCGGGTCCGAGAAGCACAGTTCGTGGCTTCCCGGCACCTGCACCAGGCGAAACAGGCCGAGCTTCTCCGACAGGCGCGGATGCCAGCCATGGCTGTGCGGCATCGCGGTATCCTCGGTGCAGTTGATGTAGGATTTGGCCAGCGGCATCTCGGCCGGATTGCTCTTGAGCGCGATCTTGTCGCTGAAGGTCGCCAGCGGATGCGGATTGAGCACGTCATAAGCGCGCTGCGCCGTCTCCAGATCGGCATCGTTGATGAAGGCCTCGCGCCAGATCGGGAAGGGCAGCACCACCGAGCCGTCGCCGCGCTCGGCCGCGATGGCGTCGAACAGTCCGACATAATGCGGCGGCACCATGTCGTTGAGGCATTCGCCGCCGTTGGGCACGAAGGCATTCCAATAGACCAGACGGCGGATGCGCTCCGGCACGAGGTCGGCAACGCCAGTGATAACCATGCCGCCATAGGAATGGCCGAGCAGGATGACATCCGTCAGATCGTTCTCGGCGAGGTAGTTGGCGATCGATTGGATCGCTTCCTTCAACCCGGTCGTCTTGGCATCGCCCGGACGGTTGCCCTTGATGGTGGGGGTATGGACCTGATGGCCGGCGGCGCGGATCGGCGCGGCGACCGGCTCGAGCTCGGCGCCTGTATGCCAGGCGCCATGGACGAGAACGTAGGTCGACATATTGTGGCTCCTCCCGAGGGTGTGGTTAGATCGGCGCAGCGTCGCCGCACGGCAAGTGTGGACCGGCGACCGATTTGCCGCTTGGCTGGAAGTGAACCGTATTGGTCTCGGAGTGAACCGATGCAGCAGATCGAGCGTCCCGTTCCGTCACGCCACTCGGCCTGGAATACGGTGGGCGTACGGCCTCACGAGCAATTCGCCTATTATCGCGAGGCAATCTGCCAGGCTTTCATGAATCTGACGCCGGAGCCGGCGGCCGCCGCCGCCTTTCCCGCCAGCGTCGAGCATGTCCGTCTCGGTGATGCCGCGATCAACCGCGTCAGCTTCCCTGAGCACGTGGTGCGCCGTTCCGCGGCCGACATTGCGGCGTCCGATCGCAGCTGCTTCTACCTCAACCTGAAGCTGGCCGGCCGCTGCCGCATCCAGCAGGACGGTCGCGAGATCAGCCTGTCGCCCGGACAGGTCGGCATCTTCGACAGCGACCGCCAGTTCGCGCTCCTGCACGATCGTGGTCCGCAGCTGCGCGTCGCCTCGTTCTGGGTGCCGGCAGAAGCCTTGCGTGAACGGCTGCCGGCTTCGTTCGACGTCGTTGCGGCACGCCTCTCGGACGATCCCGTCGTCGGCCACCTCATTGTCGAGACCGCGCGCACGCTCAGCGAGGGTGCGCTGCAGATGGGCGAGGACGAAGGTGTGCGGCTGTTCCGGGCGCTGATCGAATTGGTTGCCGTGAGCCTGTCGCGAAGCAGCCGCCTGCACGCAGCTGAAGCCGAGAGTCTCGCCGATGCAACCACGCTGGCGGTGAAACGTGCCATCCACCGGCGGCTCCGCCAGCCGGGACTTGCGGTCGCAGACGTCGCCGCCGCCGTCGGCATCAGCGAGCGCTACGTGCACAAGCTGCTGGCGCGATCGGGCTCAGGCTTCACCGACTACGTCATCGACCATCGTCTCGACGGCGCGGCCAGGGATCTCAGGACTCCCGCGATGGCGGAGCACGCGATCGGCGCCATCGCGTTCGATTGGGGTTTTTCGGACCTCTCCCACTTCACCCGCCGCTTCAAGCAGCGCTTCGGCTGCCGGCCGCGCGACTGGCGCGCGCGGTGAGGGGAGTTTGCGTGCGGGCCGCTTATGGCAACGCCGTAGCCCCGATCTCCGCTCGTCGTCCCGGATCGGCGCTCCGCTCCGCTTCGCTTGTCCGGGACGACGAGTTGGGATTGCCGTGCAGGGGTGCGCGCCTCTCCCCGACAGCGACCTGATCTACAAGGATCTGGCGATCAAGAGCTTCATGATCTCGTTGGTGCCGCCATAGATCTTCTGGATGCGGGAATCGATGAAGATGCGCGAGATCGGGTATTCCTGCATGTAGCCGTAGCCGCCGAATAGCTGCAGGCATTCGTCGGCGGTCTCGACCTGCTTCTCCGAGCACCAATATTTCGCCATCGAGGCCGTCACGGTGTCGAGGTCCTTGGCGATCAGGCGCTCGATGCACCAGTCGACGAAGACGCGCGCGATCATCGCCTCGGTCTTGCGCTCGGCCAGCGTAAAGGCGGTGTTCTGGAAATCCATCAGCGGCTTGCCGAACGCCTTGCGCTCCTTGGTGTAGTCGGTGGTGAGCTTGACCGCGCGCTCCATCGAGGCGACGGCGCCGACCGCAAGCGCTAGGCGCTCCTGCGGCAATTGCTGCATCAGCTGGACGAACCCCTGGCCTTCCTCCTTGCCGAGCAGGTTTTCCGGCGGCACGGTCACGTTGTCGAAGAACAGCTCCGAGGTGTCGGAGGCGTGCAGGCCGATCTTGTCGAGGTTGCGCCCGCGCTTGTATCCGTCCGCGCCCGCGGTCTCGACCACGATCAGCGAAATGCCCTTTGCACCAGCTTCGCCGGTGCGCGCGACCACGATGACGAGATCGGCGGCCTGGCCGTTGGTGATGAAGGTCTTCTGGCCGTTGACGACGTAGGAATTGCCCTGCTTCTTCGCCGTGGTTTTCACGGCTTGCAGGTCCGAGCCGGTACCAGGCTCGGTCATGGCGATGGCGCCGACCATCTCGCCCGAGGCCATCTTCGGCAACCAGCGCTTCTTTTGCTCCTCCGAGCCGTAGTTGAGGATGTAATGCGCGACGATGGCGCTGTGCACGGAGACGCCGGTGGTCAGCTCTGGCACCGTGCTCTCGAGATCGTCGAGCACGGCGGCGTCATAGGCGAAGGTGGCGCCGAGACCGCCATATTCCTCCGGCACGCTCGCCAGCAGCGCTCCCATCTCGCCGAGCCCGCGCCAGGCTAAGCGGTCGACCATTTTCTGCTCGCGCCATTTCTCGGCATGCGGCGCCAGGTCCTTGGCGAGATATTTGCGGAACTGGTCGCGGAACGTGTCCAGCTCTTCGGTCATCCACGACGATCGGTACTGCATCAGCGCCTCGCTCTCAGACAATCAGGCCGCCGCCGGCGACGACCACCTGACCGCTGATATAATTGGATTCCGGACTGCAGAACAGATAGACGGCATCGGCTGCCTCTTCCGGCGTACCGCCGCGGCCGAGCGGGATCATGCGCGACATGGCTTCGAGCATGTGCGGCTGCACGCCGACCTTGATGTCGCGGCCGGCGACGTCGATGGTCTTCTGCTGCGCCTCGATCGGCTGGGTCAGGCGGGTGTTGATGAGGCCGAAGGCGACGCAATTGACGTTGACCTTGTAGCGGCCCCACTCCTTGCACATGGTTCGGGTCAGTCCGATCAGCGAGGCCTTGGCCGAGGAATAGCTGGCCTGCCCGGCATTGCCGTAGAGACCCGCGATGGAGGAGATGTTCACGACCTTGCGGAACACCTCGCGTCCCTCTTCGGCCTCCTTCCTGGCGAAGACGCGGATCGGCTCGGCGGCCGCGCGCAAGATCCGGAACGGCGCGACGAGGTGGACGTCGAGCATGGCCTGGAACTGCTCGTCGGTCATCTTCTGGATGGTGGAGTCCCAGGTGTAGCCGGCATTGTTGACGATGATGTCGAGCCCGCCGAACTTGTCCAGCGCGGCGCCGACGAAGCGATCGGCGAAGCCCGCCTCGGCGACGCTGCCGTTCACGGCAGTGGCATTGCCGCCGAGTGCCTCGATCTCCGCGACCACGGCGTTGCCGGGCTCGGCATCAAGGTCGTTGACGACCACCCTGGCGCCTTCGCGCGCCAGCTTGAGTGCAATCGCGCGCCCGATGCCGCGGCCTGAGCCGGTGACGAGCGCGACCTTTCCCTGCAGTTTTGTCATTTGAATGAGTCCTCTTGCTGTCACAGCGCGACGACGGCGCTGCCTTCGAGCTTGACCTCGCCGCGATCGTCCTTGGTGGTGAGCGCGAGCCTTGCGCGACGCTCGCCGTCCTCGACGAAGAGCTCGGTCACGGTGCCTTCGCAAGTGAGCTTGGCGCCGAGCTGAGTGATCGAGACGAACCGGGTCGCAAAGCTGCGGAGCTTCGACGGCGGCACCACATCCGTCAGCGCCTGCCCAAGACAGGCCATCACCAGCATGCCGTGGGCGAACACATCGGGAAATCCGGCCGCCTTGGCGAAGTCGATGTCGACGTGGATCGGATTATGATCGCCCGATGCGCCGCAATAGAGCGCGAGCGTGTGGCGGGTGATCGGCGGAAAGACTTTGTGGACGATGCGGTCGCCGGCCTTTATGTCTCCGGATGCCGTCATGACGCCGCCTCGTTGCGGACGACGATGGTGCGCGTGGTATCGGCGACGTGAACGCCGTCCTGGTTGGTCACCTCGCATCGGATGCCGATCAGCGTCATCGCGCCGCCCTTCTTGTCCACGACGCTGGTCACCTGCGGTCGAAACGTCAGGGTGTCGCCGACCAGAACCGGGGCGTGATAGGCGAAGCTTTGCTCACCATGAAGCACGCGGGACAGATTGATGCCGAGCGCGGCGAACATTTCGAAGGGGTCGTCGACGTCCATCATCTCGAGGCAGAACAGATAGGTCGGCGGCACCGGCATGGCGGTGAACCCGGCCGCCCGGGCAGCATCCGCATTGCGGTAGACCGGATTCTGTTCACCCAGCGTGTTGAGGAAGTAGCGGAGACGGCCGGGCTCCACGCGCGCGGTGACGGGCGTGAAGCTGCGCCCTAGGGCGGACTGGTCGACCATGGCCGATATCAGTGCCGCTTGTAGAGCGTGACGACGCAGGCCCCGCCGAGGCCCAGATTGTGCTGGAGCGCGACCTTGGCACCCTCGACTTGCGTCGAGCCTGCGGTGCCGCGCAGCTGCCGCGTCAGCTCGTAGCACTGCGCAAGCCCGGTGGCGCCGAGCGGATGTCCCTTGGACAGCAATCCGCCGGACGGATTGGTCACGATCCGGCCGCCATAGGTATTGTCGCCGTCATTGATGAACTTGCCGGCTTCACCCTCGCCGCAGAGGCCGAGCGCCTCGTAGGTGATGAGCTCGTTATGAGCAAAGCAGTCGTGCAGCTCCACCACGTCGAGATCACCGGGGCCGATGCCGGCGCTTTCATAGACTCGGCCTGCCGCCTCTTTGGCCATGTCGTAGCCGACCAGCTGCATCATGTCGCCGGCCTTGAAGGTCGAGGGCGTATCGGTGGTCATGGCCTGCGCTGCGATGCGTACTTCTTTGCCGATGCCATGCTTGTCCGCAAAGCGCTCGGAGACCAGCACGGCGGCGGCGCCGCCGCAGGTCGGCGGGCACGCCATCAGGCGCGTCATCACGCCCGGCCAGATCACCTGGTCGTTCATCACATCGTCCGCCGTGACTTCCTTGCGGAAAAGCGCGAGCGGATTGTTCTTCGCATGTCGGCTCGCCTTGGCGCGCACCTTGGCGAAGGCGTCGAGCGGCGTGCCGTATTTCTTCATGTGGCTGAGCCCGGCGCCGCCGAAATAGCGCAACGCCAGCGGAATGCCGGGAGCGTCGATCAGCTGGTCCGCAGCCGCGTCGAACTCCTCGAACGCGCTCGGGCGATCGGCATAGACGCTGCCGAGCGCGCCGGGCTTCATCTGCTCGAAGCCGACCGCCAGCACGCAATCCAGCGCCCCGCTTGCGATCATTTGCCGCGCCATGAACAGCGCGGTCGATCCGGTCGAGCAATTGTTGTTGACGTTGACGATGGGGATGCCGGTCATCCCGACGGGGTAGAGCGCGCGCTGCCCGCAGGTGGAATCGCCATAGACGTATCCGACATAGGCCTGCTCGATCTTCTCATAGCCGAGGCCGGCATCGGCGAGCGCGAGCTTGACGGCTTCCGTTCCCATCTCGTGATAGGGGGCGCTGGCGCCCGGCTTGGCAAACGGAATCATGCCGACTCCGGCGACGACCACGTCAGACATCGCTTCCTCCCAATAAATTACCCGTTGGACTTTTTCTTACCCGTGGGTAACATATCGTCCGATTTCCACCAGAGTCAACCGATCGGCCATGGATTCAGCGCCGCCCGCTCCGCCGTCATCGCCTTCGCCCTGGCTGCCGTTCGAGAGCCGGCGCCGCGCCCGCGACGAGAAGCGCGAGGCGGTGCTGCGCGCCGCGGTGCAGCTGTTCCTCGAGCAGGGCTATCATCGCGCAACGCTGAACGAGGTTGCGGACCGGCTGAACATCACCAAGCCCGCGCTGTACAATTACTTCCGGGGCAAGGACGAGATCCTGTTCGAATGCTGGTCGATGGGCGCCGAACTCGTCGACGGCGTGATCACGGAGATCAACGCCGGCGGCGGTTCGGGTCTCGCCAAGCTGCGCAAGCTGGTGCACGCCTATGCCGAACTGATGGCGACCGATTTCGGCGCGAGCCTGGTGCGTTTCGATTTGCGCGATCTGGCCGAGCGGAACGCCGGTGTCGCACGCGCCGCCAAGAGGCGGATCGACGCCACCTTCCGGCGATACATTACTGCAGGCATTGCTGACGGTTCGATCAGGCCTTGCGATCCAAAGCTTGCAGCCTTCGCGATCGCGGGTTCGCTCAATTGGATCGGCCATTGGTATCGACGGGAGGGCAAGCTGTCGCCGACCGCGATCGCCGACGAGTTCACGGTGCGGCTGACGGACGGCCTAGCGGCCGAGGTTCGGCTGCAGACGACAAACAAGACGCCGAGGGCGCCGCAAGGGCGCAACTCAGGACGCAAAGCAACAGGGAAGAAACGCACGGGAGGATGAACGGGATGAACATCACGCACGGCCTGCGCAGGGCGCTGCAGATCAATCCGAATGGGCTGGCGACCGTTTATGGCCAGCGGCGGCGCAGCTGGGGCGAACTCGGCGAGCGCGTTACACGGCTGGCCGGCGGCCTGCGCACGCGCGGCGTCGGGAACGGCGACCGTGTTGCGGTGCTGTCCTTCAACTCGGACCGCTATCTCGAGCTCTATCTGGCGACCGGCTGGGCGGGAGGCGTGATCGTGCCGCTCAACATCCGCTGGAGCGCGCTGGAGAACGAGGATGCGCTGCGCGACTGCCGCGCGTCCGTTCTGCTGGTCGACAAGGCCTTTGCGCAGGTCGGCGCGCAGCTCGCCGGCGCCATTCCGGGGCTGAAGCTGATCTATGCCGACGATGGCGAGGCGCCGGCGGGGATGGAGAGCTATGAGGCTTTGGTTGCGGGCAGCGCTCGGGTGCCCGACGCCATGCGCAAAAGCGACGATCTCGCCGGCATCTTTTACACCGGCGGCACCACCGGCCGTTCCAAAGGCGTGATGCTCAGTCACCAGAATCTGATGGCCAATGCGCTCAACGCACTCGGCGAAGGCCTGTTTCCGGCAAGCGCGATCTATCTGCATGCGGCTCCGATGTTTCACCTTGCCAACGGGGCGGCGATGTATTCGCTGCTGCTCTCCGGCGGCTCGAACGTGATCGTTCAGGGCTTCACGCCCGAAGGCGTGATGGCTGCGATGCAGAACGAGCGCGTCACAGACGTGCTGCTGGTGCCCACGATGATCCAGATGTTCGTCGATCACCCCGCGATCGGCAAATACGACCTCTTGTCCCTGAAGAACATCATCTACGGGGCCTCGCCGATCAGCGAGGCGGTGCTCGACCGTGCCGCGCGCGCACTGCCGCATGTCCGTTTCACGCAGGCCTACGGCATGACAGAATTGTCGCCGATCGCGACGCTGCTACATGCGAACGAGCATGTCGCGGAGGGGCGCAGAAAGGGACGTCATCGCGGTGCGGGCCGCGCCACGCTCGGTTGCGAGGTGCGGATCGTCGACGAGAACGACCAACCCGTGCCGACGGGCGCTGTCGGCGAGATCGTGGTGCGCGGGGACACAGTGATGATGGGCTATTGGGAGCGGCCGGAGGAGACCGCGCGCGCCGTCGTCGACGGCTGGATGCACACGGGCGATGGCGGCTACATGGACAAAGATGGGTTCATCTATGTCGTCGACCGGGTGAAAGACATGATCATCTCGGGCGGGGAGAATGTGTACTCGGTCGAGGTCGAGAACGCGCTGGCCCAGCATCCGTCGGTGCTGCAATGCGCCGTGATCGGAATTCCCAATGAGCAATGGGGAGAGCAGGTCCATGCCGTCGTGGTCAAACGCAGCGGCGTAGAGGTTTCGACCGGCGAGCTGATCGAGTTCACGAAGACGTTGATTGCCGGCTACAAATGTCCGCGCAGCATCGAGATCACCGAGACGCCGTTGCCGCTGTCCGGCGCCGGCAAGGTGCTGAAGCGCGAGCTGCGCAGGCCGTTCTGGGAGGGGCGGGAGCGGCGGGTCAGCTGACGGATTCCGCGCGTTACGGCCTGCGCGCCGAGGACGGCGGCAGGTACGCCCACCGGGATTGCCATGAACTGTGTTTTCAGACAGCGTCCGATCTAACCATGAGCCGTCTTGCCTCCGTCGATCACGAACTGGCCGCCGGTCGTGTAGGGATGATCGTCGGAGGCCAGCACCAACGCAAAAGCCGCGATCTCCTCAGGCGCTGCCACGCGCTGTAACCCCGGGACGTTGGATTTGGCCCATTGCGCGATGCCGATATGCCAGGCCGCATCGGGCAGGCCCTCCATACCGGCGAGCCGGCGGATCATCGGGGTGTCGGTGGTGCCGGGGATCAACGTGTTGATGCGGATGCCATGCTTTGCGTAGTCGAGTGCCGCAGCCTGAACCAGGCCGACCAGTCCGCGCTTGGCCGCCGAATAGGCCGAGCGCTTGGCCGAGGTCGCAATGGCGTTCGACGAGGAGGTGACGACGATCGAGCCGCCTTTCTCCAGCATGTGCGGGATTTGGTATTTCATCGACAGGAACACGCCGCGCAGATCCGTGCCGATCACGTCGTCGAATTCGGCCGCGCTAAATTCATGCAGCGGCTTCTCGATGGAGATGCCGGCATTGTTGAAGGCGACGTCGAGCCGTCCGTAGCGCGCGATCGTCGCGTCGACCAGCGCCTTCACCTCGGACTCGTGGCGCAGGTCGGCGCGAATGAAGACGGCCTCGCCGCCGGACTCGCGCACCTCGGTCTCCACCTGCTTGCCACGGTCGGTGTTGCGCCCGCAAAAGGCGACGCGGCCGCCCTCGGCGGCGAACATCAGCGTTGCGGCCCGCCCGATTCCGGAGGTGCCGCCCGTGACGATGACGACCTTGTCCGCGAATCTTTGCTTGCCGCTCGGCTTCTGCTGGGGCAGCGCTGCACCCTGGCCGAGCGCCACGCCGCCGGCAAGGCCGCCGACGGCACCTGCAAGCATGCCGAGGGCCGCGCCCCCAACCAGATGACGCCGCTTTACGGAATTGATCGCGGTGATATTCTGCATTTCGGTCATTTCGAACTCCGATCCGCTCAATCTGAACAGTGTTAAGATAGATATGCTGCAATCTGAACAGTGTCAAGTTACATGAAGAAACGGGCCCCCGCCGCCAAGCGCAGCACCGCTCCGATCCGTCCAAAGCCGGAGCCCGGATATCATCATGGCGAATTGCAGGAGGCGCTGATCGCCGCGAGCGAAGCCATTCTCGCCGAGCAGGGCGCGGAAGCCTTCACGCTGCGCGAAGCCGCACGCCGCGCCGGCGTTTCGCCGGCCGCGCCGTCGCATCATTTCGGCAACGCCCAGGGCCTTCTCACCGAAGTGGCGATCCGCGGCTACGACGCGCTTGCCGGCGCCTTGCGCGAGGCGGCCTCCGGCAAGCAGGGCACCCGCGACAAGCTCCATGCCCAGGGGCTTGCTTATGTCGATTTTGCGTTGAGGCATCCCGGCCGTTTCCAGATGATGTTTGCCAACAAGCGGCTGGTTGCCGACGATGCGCGCCTGAAGCAGGCGAGCAGGGCCGCCGGCCATGCGTTCGAGGTCGTCGTCGCCGAGCTGACCTGCGGCACCGCGAAGGAGGCGAAGACGGCGGCTGCGGCAGCCTGGTCCACCGTTCACGGCTTCGCCAAGCTTGCGCTCGAGGAGAAATTCGGCTCTGTGAACAACGAGGCCGGACGCCGCGAGATCATGATGACGCTCGATCAGGTCCTGAACTATCTCTGGCCCGCGAGCGGCACGCGCCGCTAGAGCATGATCCGGAAAAGTGCGAAGCGGTTTTCCGGAAGGATCATGCGCAGACAACAACCCAAAGCGCGATGACGATTCATCCAGATCTCATCGCGCTTTAGATGCAAATCGAGGCTTGCGTAGGTCATGACAGCCAAGACGACAGAGCTCAAGCTCGCCATCGAGCGCATCGGCACGGTCTCGGCGATCCTGACGCAGCCGACCCACGCGCGCGCCTGCTACGTCCTGGCGCACGGCGCCGGCGCAGACATGCGGCATTCCTTCATGGAGAATGTTGCAGCCGGCCTTGCCGAGCGCGGCATTGCGACGTTCCGCTTCAATTTTCCCTACATGGAAGCGAAGAAGGGACGTCCTGACCCGCCCGCAATCGCACACGCGAGCGTGCGCGCAGCGGTCGCGGAGGCGGGGCGGCTCTGCCCCGGGCTGAAGCTCGTTGCCGGTGGAAAATCATTCGGCGGCCGCATGACCTCGCAGGCGCAGTCGAGGTCGCCGCTCCCCGATGTCAAAGGGCTGGCCTTCCTCGGCTTTCCCCTCCATGCCGCCAAGAAGCCGTCGAGCGAGCGCGCCGAGCACCTCGCTGCAATCGCGATTCCCATGCTGTTCCTGCAAGGCACACGCGACGAGCTTGCCGATCTTGCCCATCTCGAGCCGGTCATCGAGCGGCTCGGGCGTAAGGCGACGCTGCATGAGGTCGCAGGCGGCGACCATTCCTTTGCGGTGCTCAAGAAATCCGGCCGTAGCAATGACGAGGCGCTCAACGAGGTGCTGGATACGCTCGCGGCCTGGATCGATGCGCTCGCCTGAGGCTCACGCGGAATAAAGCCCCTTGTCGCGCGCCTTCTGGATCGCGAGCGCGGCGATCAGGTCGAGCGTAGGTGTCGACAGGCCGGCGGTGCGCGCGAAGGCCTGGGGCGCCTTCACCAGCACGTCGATCTCCATGGCGCGGCCGAGCTCGTAATCCTGCAGCAGCGACGGCTTGTGGTTGGGGGCGGGGCCGCTGCGGCTGGCGCGCTTGACCTCGGGAATGAAGTATTGGGCGATCTCGTTGGCTTCGTTCAGCATGCGCGGAATCACCTCCGTGAAGGCGGGGTCGTCGCGCACGCCGCGCGCGGTCTGGCCGGTGAGCAGGCACAGCACCGACAGCGACATGTTGGTCAGCAGCTTTGACCAGATCGCCTCGCGGATCTCGGCGACCGGCGGCGATTCCAGCCGCGCATCGTTGAAGACGCCGCGCAGTTTCGTGATCCGCTCGCAATTGCGGTCGTCGCATTCGCCGATCAGGAGGCGGTTGCGGTCCGGCGTCAGGTTCTGCACCACGCCGGGCGCGATCACCTCGTTGGAGGAGAAGATCACACCGCCGATGATCCGCTCCTTCGGGATGCAGGCGCGCAGGCGCCCGCCGGGATCGAGGAATGAAATGTCGGGCGGTGTCGGGTGCCGCGGCGGCAGGCCGATACCGTACCACCAGGGAATGCCGTTCTGCGCGAACACGATCGCGGTGTCGTCCTGGAGCAGCGGCTTGATGCTGGAAACCAGCCCCTGAAGCGCCGTCGCCTTCAAGGTCGAGATCACGACGTCCTGCGGGCCGAGCTGGGCCGGGTCGCCTGACGCGTTCACCTTGGCGCCGACCTCGGAATCGCCGACGCGCAGCTTGAGCCCACCCGCGCGGGCCGCCTCCAGATGCGCGCCCCGCATCACGCAGCTGACCTCATGGCCGGCGCGCGCCAGCCGTACCGCAATGTGGCTGCCGACGGCGCCTGCGCCGAAAATGCAGATGCGCATATTGATATCCCGTATCCATCCCGTGGTGTCGCCCGCAGCCAGCATGACACAAGCCGCCATGCGATGGACGCGGCCGCCCTACGCCGGAAAGATATGGATCAGGGCACGCGCGCTCGGCCATAGTGCGCGGCAAACAACCGGAGGACCGCCGATGACTGCCAGCCCCGTCCTGTGGAGCCTCGATGAACGCGGGGTTGCGACCGTCACGTTGAATCGGCCGGAAGTCAACAATGCCTATGACGGCGCGCTGATCTCAGGCGTGCTCGCGGCCATGGACGACCTCGGCAGCAAGCCCAATTTGCGCGTCGTCGTGCTCCGGGGCAACGGCAAGCACTTCCAGGCCGGCGCCGACCTCAAATGGATCAACAGCGTGCGGCCGCAATCGCGCGAGGCGAACGAGGCAGCCTCGCGGGCGACGTTCGAGGCCGTGCAGCGGCTCAACACTTTGCCGCTTCCGACCGTCGCGCTGGTGCAGGGCGGCTGCTTCGGGGGCGGCACCGGCGTCATCGCGGCCTGCGATGTCGTGATTGCAGCGGACAACGCCCTGTTCTCGATCACCGAGGTGCGCTGGGGCCTGACCGCGGCGATCATCATCCCGCAGCTCTGCGATGCCATTAGTGTACGGCAAGTCCGCCGTTACGCGCTGACCGGCGAGCGCTTCGGCGCCGAGGACGCCCGCCGCATCGGCCTCGTCCACGAGGTGGTGCCGCTCGCCGATCTCGAGGCCGCAGGCGCCAAGGTGGTCGAGCAGCTGCTCGCCAACGGACCGGAGGCCATGGCCGAGACCAAGCGGCTTGCGCTGGAGAGCTCGTTCGGCGGCATGGCCGTGAACGATGCCGCTTACACCCGGCTCGTGCGATTGCACTCGCTCAAGCGCCAGAGCGCCGAGGCGGCGGAGGGACTGGCCTCCTTCGCCGAGAAGCGGGCGGCGAACTGGGGTAGTGGCAGCTAGGGCGCCGACGATCCTGATTTCAGTGAATGGCGGGCTTTCATCAGCGCAAAACCCAGCAGGTTGAGGCCCGGCCAGTTATGCGGGTCACCGGCTCGCTTGTCGTCTGCGGCAACACCGATCCCCCAGACGCTATCAACGGGGCTGGCTTCTACAAGCACAGCATCACGGGTCGCGAGCAGCCAGTCTCCGAGCTCCGGGTTCTGGCCAAACTTCGCCAAATTGCCGCGTACCGCGACGTCGAAGCGATGGACTATCCAGCGCTCCTCGTCGAAGCCCTTGACTCGCCGACCGAGCTTCTTCGCTTCCGAAGGACCGGGCGCAGAAAGGATGGCGGCGAGCGTGTCCTGATCCCCAAATAGTTCAGCCTTCTGGGCCATCATATAGTGCTCGGCTGTACTATAGGTTTGGCCATCAATGACGAAGGTCGCCGGCCACCACTGGCTGAGCACGTGCTTGCCGATCCTGTGATCCTTCGGAGTGTGTCCCCAGAAGAAGACGAACTCGGGAGCCCATCCAGAACTGATTGCGTTCCTTAGAGCATCAACTCCATCGATCTGCATCCCTATGCTTCCTCTTGTCCGTCCTTGGATCCTGCCATCGTGGTCAGCAGCCGCGGCAGATGTTGTTGATGCTGCGATAGACCGCGTCGTCGTCCTGCCGCAACTGGCGCAGCGTGTCGAGCGTCGTGCTCTCAGCCGCCGGCGTGGCCGGCTTGCGCTTAGCCGACAGGTCTTCCTCCTGCCGCTTGTAGCAGGCCTCGCGATCGGGCTTGGCGGGGATGAAGCGGCAGTTTTGCTCCACGGCCGAGGCGGGAACGGCCGAGATCGCGAGGGCGATAGAAGCGGCGAAGCAGTATCTGACGATGATCGAATCCATGCCTGCACTTGTCTCAGGTCCACCGTTAGCGAGCAACCGCGATCTTGCGGGCATGAGGACCGCCGGCTAAGCCGTGATCCAGTTCGAACCAGATTCCGGGAAGGAACGCGCCATGTGGGCCACGACGATCGACGAACCAGCGCGCAAAGTACCGCTCTATGGCGAATATGAAGTCGTCGTGCTCGGCGGCGGGCCGGCCGGCATCGTGGCGGCAGCCGCAGCGGCGCGCGCGGGGCGGAAGACGCTGCTGATCGAACGTTACGGCTTTCTCGGCGGCATGGGCACAGCGGCCGGCGTCACCAATTTCTGCGGCCTGCACGGCAATGTCCATGGCGAGCACCGGCGGCTGGTGCAGGGGCTGGCCTCGGAGCTGCTGGCGCGGATCGATCGCTTGAACGGCCTCAACGCGCCGCATCTGATCCTCGGCAAGGTTTTTGCCCAGGCCTATGACACCGCCGCCTACAAGATCGCGGCCGACCAGCTGCTCGCCAGCCATAAGGTGAATATGCTCTTCCACGCCCTCGGCGCCGGCGTCGTGATGGCCGATGAGCGCCGCATCGACGCGATGCTGATCGAGACCAAGGCCGGCCGGCAGGCGGTGCGCGCGGAGATCTTCATCGACTGCTCCGGCGACGGCGATCTCGCCGTGTGGGCCGGCGCGCCGTTCGAGATCGGCGACGAGCATGGCCATCCGCTCTACCCCTCGATGATGCTCCGTCTCAACGGCATCGATCCCGCAAAGGCCGGCGAGGCCTGGCGCACCATTCCGCAATTGATGGAAAAGGCCGTCGCGGCCGGCACGCACAGGTTTCCGCGCAGAAGCGCGATCGTGCGGCCGCAGAAATCCGGGATCGAATGGCGGGTGAACTTCACCCAGGTGGCGCGCGAGGACGGTCATGCCATCAACGGCATCGAGCCCGACGATCTCACCCGCGGCGAGATCGAGGGCCGCAAGCAGGCGCTCGCCGCCTACGAATTCCTGCGCAGCGCGGTGCCCGGGTTTGAGAAGTCCTACATCGTCGATCTGCCGCCACAGCTCGGCATCCGCGAGACCCGCCGCATCGAGGGCGGCTACCAGCTCAGCGGCGAGGACGTGCTCGGCTGTGCCTCGTTCGCGGACTCCATCGGCGTCAACGGCTGGCCGATCGAGGCCCATGTGCCCGGCGACGTCGTCTTCACCTTCCCGCCCATCCCGGAATCGCGCGGCTACAACGAGCTGCCTTACCGGATGCTGGTCCCTGAAGGCGTCGACAATCTCCTGGTCGCCGGCCGCTGCGCCTCGATGACCCACGAGGGCCAGTCGGCCGCCCGGGTCTCCGGTGCCTGCTTCGCGATGGGTGAGGCCGCCGGTTCCGCCGCCGCGCTGGCGCTGTCCGGAAACCGGATTCCACGCGAAATCCCCATTGAAAAGTTGCAGGAAACGTTGAAACAACAGGGCGCCTTCATCGGACGGGACCAGGCGGTGCCCGAAGGCCTGTAACGCACTGCAAGACAAAGCGGAGGAAACGGGATGATCGGGATTGCGCGGCTCGCGGTAGGGGGCCTGATGGCGATCATGGCTATGGGCACGGCATGGGCCGAGGATCCGCTGAAAGCCAGGATCGGCGTGCTCCGCCTGTCTTCGTCGGCGCCGGTCTTCATCGCGCTGGACAAGGGCTATTTCCGTGAGGCCGGCCTGGAGGTCGAGCTGAAGTTCTTCGACGCGGCGCAGCCGATTGCGGTCGCCACCACCTCGGGCGACGTCGATTTCGGCGTCACTGCCTTCACCGCCGGGCTCTACAATCTCGGCGGCAAGGGCACGCTGAAGGTGATCGGCGGCATGAGCCGCGAGAAGCCCGGCTACCCCCTGATCGGCTATTTCGCCAGCAACAATGCCTATGCGAGCGGCCTGAAGACGCCGAAGGACCTCGCCGGCAAGCGTGTGGCGATGACGCAGGTCGGATCGAGCTTCCACTATTCGCTCGGCCTGCTCGCCGACAAATACGGCTTCAAGCTCGCGGACGTGAAGATCGTGCCGCTGCAATCGCTATCGAATGCCGCCGCTGCGCTCAAGGGCGAGACCGTCGATGCCGCCTTGCTGCCGATCTCGACCGCGCGAAAGCTGATGGACGAAGGCGGCGCGAAATTCCTGGGCTGGGTCGGCGACGAGACGCCGTGGCAGCTGGGCGCGGTCTTCGCCGCGCCGAAGACGCTGGCCAACAAGGCGCTGGTGACGAAATTCCTCGGCGTGCTTGCGAAAGCCGACCGCGAATATCACGACGTCATCCTGGCTTCGATGAAGGATGGCGTTGCCCCCATCAACGAACGGACAAAACCGCTGCTGGAGATCATCGCAAAGTACACCAACCTGCCGGTCGAGCAGGTGGTCGGCAACTGCGCTTACATCGATCCCGACGGCAAGCTCGACGTGAAGAACGTCGACAACCAGATCAAGTGGCTGCAGGAACAGGGCTTCGTCGACAAGGGTTTTGATGCGGAAGCGATCATCGCCAAGGAATTCGTGAAGGCGGATTGATAGTCGCTGTCATTCCGGGATGGTCCGAGGACCAGACCTCAGGTGCGCAATTGCGCACCGGGGAATCTCGAGATTCCGGGTTCGGCTCTTAGAGCCGCCCCGGAATGACGGAGCAAGTGAAAGGGCGCCATGGACCTGATCGCCAGCCACATCACCCATCGCTTCGGCGATCTCGCCGTGCTCGACGATGTCTCTTTCACCGTCGGTGCCGGGGAGGTGGTGGCGATCGTCGGGCCCTCCGGCTGCGGCAAGAGCACTCTGCTGTCGATCCTCGGCGGGTTGCTGCAGCCGACCTCCGGCGCGCCCGAGCTGCGCGGCGCGCCGCCGGCGGACAGTCTCAATCCGCTGACCTTCGTGTTCCAGGACTTCGCGCTGCTGCCCTGGGCGACGGTGGAGGAAAACGTCGAATTCCCGCTGCTGCACACCCAGCTCTCGGCCGCGCAGCGCCGCGCGCTGGTCGAGGATGCGCTGCGCCGCACCGGCCTCACCGATTTTCGCCAGACCTATCCAAAGCAGCTCTCCGGCGGCATGCGCCAGCGCGTCGGCATCTCGCGCGCGCTTGCGGTGAGGCCCGCGATCCTCTTGATGGACGAGCCGCTGTCGGCGCTGGATTCGCAGACTCGCGAGCTGCTGCTGGAGGATTTCATCCGCCTGCTTGCCGATGGCGGCATGGGCGCGGTCTACGTCACCCACAATCTCGAAGAGGCCGCGCGGCTCGCCGACCGCATCGTGGTGCTGTCGCGCCGTCCCGGCCGCACCCGCGAGGTCGTCACCGTGCCGATGGCGCGGGCGACGCGCGGCGAAGCGGCGGCGCGCGAAAAGCTGCTGGTGCTGCAGAACCAGATCTGGTCGCTGATCCGCAACGAGGCGATCGATGCCGAGCGCGAGGTCCAGCATGCTTGACCGCGCGGCAACGGACACGGCCAAGAACGAAGCTACGCGGCCCGTCCGCTTCCGCGGCGCCGGTTTCGTGCCTGCCTCGAGCCGGTACGGCGGCTGGATCGCGCTTGCTTTGGTGATCGTGATCTGGCAGGCGGCCGGCAGCGCCGGCCTCGTCAACGCGCTGTTTCTGCCGACTCCTTCCGCAATTGTTCGCGCGATCTATCAGCTGGCCGTTTCCGGCGCACTCTGGCAGCATGTTTCGGCCTCGCTGCTGCGGATCGGCGTCGGCTGGCTGTTGGGAACGGCGGCCGGAGTCGCCGTCGGCTTCGCCATCGGCCTGTCGCGCCTTGCGCGCAGCGTCGGCATCACCTTCATCTCGGCGCTGTTTCCGATTCCGAAGATCGCGCTGCTGCCGCTGCTCATTCTCTGGCTCGGCATCGGCGAAGAGCCGAAGATCGCGACCATTGCGTTAGGGGTGTTCTTCTCGACCGCGATCTCGGTCTATAGCGGCGTCGATGCCGTGCCGCGCAACCTGATCCGCATGGCGCAGAGCTTCAACGTTCCGTTCGCCACCATCGTGCGCAAGGTGATCTGGCCGGGCGCGCTGCCGGCGATCCTTGCCGGCTTCCGCATCACCGCCTCCGTCGCGCTGCTGCTGGTCGTCAGCGCCGAGATGATCGGCGCCCAATACGGCATCGGCGCCTTCGTGCTTCAGGCCGGCAACCTGATGCAGACCGATCAGCTGCTCGCCGGCGTCGTGATCCTGTCGGCGTTTGGGCTGGCGGTCGGGAAGGTGATCGGCTGGCTGGAGATGCGGCTGTTGCACTGGCGGTAGCCGCAGTCACCGGTGCCGTAGGGTGGGCAAAGCGAAGCGTGCCCACCATTTTCCATGAGCCGCGAAGACGTGGGCACGGCGCGTTGCGCCTTTGCCCACCCTACGAGACCGGCAACCGTCACGCGTTCCCGCGATCTTCCCTGAACAGATCCAGCTTCTGCTGCACCGGCCGATCCGAGAAGCTGAACAGCACGGCGTCCTCATCCGCCTCGTGCGTCACCCAATGCCAGCTCGGCACCACGAACAGGTCGCGCGGGCCCCATTCGAACATTGTATCGCCGACGTGGCTCCGACCCTTACCCTCGATCGGGCAGAACACCGTCGCATCGGTCGAACGATAGCGCGCGGTGTTGAAACCCTTCGGCAGCAGCTGGATGAAGGTGCCAATCGTCGGCATCGCGAAATCGCCGGTCTCGGGGTTGCTGAACTTCAGCTTGAGGCCGTGGCAGGCGTCCCATTCCTGGCTCGTTCTGGCCTTCTCCAGCGCCTCGCGGGTGTAGGCATAGGGATAGCTGAAGATCGGCGAAGTCTTCGAGCTCCGCTTCACATCAACGGGGAGGAGGTTGTGGCCGTAGCGGGCAAAGCTGTCGCCCGCGGGCTTGGTGATCTTCTGCTGGTCTTCCTTCGCGCCTTCGGCAAAGGAGCAGTCGAAGAATTGCACCAGTGGAATGTCGAGGCCGTCGAGCCAGAACATCGGCTGATCGGTCTCGTTGGAATGATCGTGCCAGGTCATCGACGGCGTGATGATGAAGTCCCCGGGCTCCATCGCGGTGCGCTCGCCGTCCACCGCGGTGTGGGCGCCCCTGCCTTCGAGCACAAAGCGCAGCGCCGACTGGCTATGCCGGTGCGCAGGCGCGACGTCGCCGGGCACCACCATCTGCACGCCGGCATAGAGCGAGGTCGTGATCTTGGATTGCCCGCGCAGCCCCGGGTTCTCCAGCACCAGCACGCGCCGCTCGGCTTCCTTGGCGGTGATCAGCTTGCCGGCCTCCGTCATGTAGTCTCGGATGACGTCGAACTTCCAGAGGTGTGGCCGGCAGGCGCTCTTCGGCTCCGGCGTGATCAGGTCGCTCATCACCGTCCACAGCGCGGTGAGATTCTCGCCGTCGATCTTCCGGTAGAACGCCTCGCGTTCCGGCGTCTTGGTCACGGCTTCCATGGTTGCTGCTCCCGATCGTTTGTTGATTGACAGTATACTGAGGATCTAGGTAGCGTCAACGTGACGGATGACATACAAGGTTGTCATTCCGGGGCGAAGGGCCGCGCAACGCGTGGCCCGGCGAGCCCGGAATCCATAACCACGATCGGGAGTATGGATTCCGGGCTCGACGCTGGCGCGTCGCCCCGGAATGACAAAAGCAGGGAGGTCTCAATGAAGCTGCACGGCTATTTCCGCTCCAGCGCCGCCTACCGCGTGCGGATCGCGCTGAACCTCAAGGGGCTCGGCGCCGAGCATCTGCCGCATCATCTGCGCAAGGGCGAGCAATGCGCCCCCAGCTATCTCGCCATCAACCCGCAAGGCCTGGTGCCGGCGCTGGAGGACGATGGGGGTGGAGTACTGACGCAATCGGTGGCCATCATCGAATGGCTTGACGAGACCCATCCCAATCCGCCGCTGCTGCCGAAGGATCCGCTGCGCCGCGCCAAGGTGCGAGCGTTTGCGCTGGCGATCGCCTGCGACACCCATCCGGTGCAGAACCTGAAGGTGCTGGCGCGGCTGCGCGAACTCGGCTTGCCTGAGGAGAAGGTCCAGGATTGGGCCGCCTGGGTCAACCGCGAGGGCCTGTCGGCCTGCGAGACGCTGATCAAGGACGAGAAGGGCCCATTCTGCTTCGGCAATGCGCCGACGCTGGCCGATCTCTGCCTCGTGCCGCAGCTCGGCAATGCGCGCCGCTTCGGCGTCGACGTCTCCGCCTATCCGCGCCTGCTCCAGGCCGAGGCCGCCGCCAAGGCGCTGCCGGCATTTGCCGATGCCGCGCCGGAGAAGCAGCCCGATGCCGAGTAAGCCGCCCCCTCCGATCACGATCGACGCAGTCTATGCCGCGCCGGGCTATCTGTTCCGGCGCATGCAGCAGATCGCCGTCTCGATCTTCATGGAGGAGTGCAAGGCGTTCGACCTCACGCCGGTGCAATATGCCGCGCTGGTCGCAATCCACACCCATCCCGGCATCGACGCGACGCGGCTGTCGGCGGTGATCGCCTTCGACCGCTCGACGCTCGGCAGTGTGATCGAACGTCTCCAGGCCAAGGCCTATATCGAGCGCAAGCCGGCGCCGGAAGACAAGCGGATCAAGCTCCTGTACTTGACGAAGTCCGGCGCCGCGATCCTGCGCGAGATCATCCCCGCCGTCGAGCGCGCCCAGGCCCGGATGCTGGAGCCGCTCAAGCCCGCCGACCGCAAGGCGCTGATGGGCCTGCTGGCGCAGCTGGTCGATCTCAACAACGAAGCCTCCCGCGTGCCGCTGCGCGCGGAGGACGCGCTGGAGCATCTTGGGAAGGCTGGGTGAGGGGCTCCAGTTGTAGAGCGACACTGTCGCCTTCAATCTCGACTGTCATTCCCCGCGCAGGCGGGGAATCCAGTACCCCGCGGCGTCTCGATTCAACCGCTACCGTCTCGGAGTACTGGATCGCCCGGTCAAGCCGGGCGATGACAGCACGCCTCACATCCGCAGCAACGCCTGCCGATCGATCTTCCCCGTGCCGGTCTTCGGCAGCTCGTCGATGAAGATCACCTCGCGCGGATATTTGTAGGGCAGCAGCCTGGCCTTGACATAGTCCTGCAGCCTGCGCGTCGCCTCACTCTGGTCGACCGCTCGGCTGTTCATCACCACCACCGCCTTCAGCGTCATGCGACGGTCCGGCAGCTCGGCGGCGAACACCGCGCATTCGCGGATGTCGGGGTGATCGGCGAGGCACAGCTCGACCTCGAGCGGGTAGACCCACTGGCCGGAGATCTTGATGAGATCGTCGGCGCGGCCACGGAAGAAGTGGAAAGCGTCGGCATCCCGCACGAAGCGATCACCGGTGTAGATCCAGCCGCCCTCGCGGATGGTCTCGGCGGATTTGTCCGGCCGGTTCCAGTACAGCGGCGTGTTGGAATCACCGCGGACCCACAGAATCCCTTCCTCGTTGTCGCCGACGTCGCGGCCGTCCTTGTCGCGCAGCGCGACCTCGTAGCCGGGAACGCGCAGGCCCGCAGCACCGAGCTTCTTCTGCTCGGGCCGGTTGGAGAGATAGATGTGCAGCACCTCGGTCGAGCCGAGGCCTTCGACGATTTCGAGCCCCGTGAGCGTCTTCCAGCCGTTGAAGACCTCGGCCGAAAGCACCTCGGCGGCGGAGAGTGCCATGCGCAGCGACGAGAAGTCCGTCTTGTCCGCGCCCTCGGCCTTGGTTAGCGCGGTGTACAGTGTCGGAAGGCCGAAGAAGATTGTCGGCTTGTACTGCTCGATCGCCGCGAAGATCGCTGCCGGCTTCGGCTGGCCCGGCAGCAGCAATGTTGCGGCGCCGGCCGAGAACGGGAAGGTGACGGAATTGCCGAAGCCATAGGCGAAGAAAATCTTCGGCACCGAGAAGCAGATGTCGTCAGGCGTCAGCTTCAGTACGTTCCGCGCAAAGGCGGCATCCGTGTAGGCCATGTCGTGCTGCAGGTGCACGATGCCTTTGGGCCGTCCGGTCGAGCCGGAGGAGTACATCCAGAACGCCATTTCGTCGCGCCGCGTCGGCGCTTCCGCCAGCTCAGCAGAAAATTGCGCGAGCCAGCTCGCCGCCGCGAGCGCCCGCGGCGCCGCGTGCTCGCCGGCCGCGCCGTTGGCGACGATCAGCGTGTGCAGCTTTGTCTCCTTGCAGGCCTCGACATTGAAGCGCGCCGCGAACTCGGCATCCGCCACCGCGACGGTCGCGCCGGAATCGGCGAGATAGAATTGCAACAGGTCCGGCGGCGTCAACGTGTTGATCAGCAGCGGCACGAAGCCGGCGCGCACGGCGCCGAAGAAGGCGGCGGGGTAGGCCGGCGTGTCATCGAGAAACAACAGCACGCGATCGCCGCGCGCAAGGCCAAGCGAGGCGAAACCGTTGCCCCAGCGGCAGGCCTCCGCGCAGAGCTCGGCATAAGTGCGCGTACCTGCCGGCCCCAGCAGCGCGAGCTTGTCGCCGCGGCCCTTGCCGAGATTGTCGAACAGCACGCGGCCGGCATTGTAGATCTCGGGAACGGCGAAGCCGATCTCGCGCGCGCCATCGCTGTCCGCTGGCACCTGGTCACGGATGTCATGGCTCATGCCGCATCTCCGCCCTTGTCTTCGGCGCCGTCTCCGGCGTTCCTGGCCGCCTCGTAGCGAGCCATGAAGGCCGGCGACATCGCACGCAGCCGGGAATCGTCGATGCGGCCGGAGCGGGTGATGTAGCTGTAGGCGAAGTCCATCAGGGGAAGCTTCATGTGCTCGGCGAAATGTTCGTACCAGAACGCACTGGTGCGCGCCGCGTTGACGAGCTTCTGCACGATGGGCTTGCGCGCGGCCTGATAGCGATGCAGCGCGGTCGCAAGATGCGCATCCGACTCCAGCGCCTTGACGAGGGCGATGGCGTCCTCGATCGCGAGTCGTGTGCCCGAGCCGATCGAGAAATGCGCCGAATGCAGGGCGTCGCCGAGCAGCACCAGGTTCTTGAACGACCAGTGCTCGTTCCAGATCCAGGGAAAATTGCGCCAGACCGATTTGTTGGAGACGAGGCAATGGCCGCCGAGCGTGTCGGCGAACACCTCCTCGCAGACGCCCTTGGACTGCTCGACGTCCTTGTAGGCGAACCCATAGGCCTGCCAGGTGGCGTAATCGCATTCGACCAGGAAGGTGCTCATGGTCGGCGAATAGCGGTAGTGATGGGCGTTGAAGGCGCCGCGTTCGGTCTTCACGAAAGTCTGCGACAGCGTGTCGAAGCGTTTCGAGGTGCCGTACCAGACGAACTTGTTGGATGAGTAGGACAGCGAGGTGCCGAAATCGCCCTCATAGGCGCGGCGCACCAGCGAGTTCAGCCCGTCGGCGGCAACGATCAGATCGTGGCCGTTGAGCTGGTCGATCGCCTGGATCTGCGTGTCGAAGCGTGGCGTGACGCCGATAGCGAATGCGCGCTGCTGCAGGAATCTGAGCAGCTCCAGCCGGCCGATCGAGGAGAAGCCGACGCCGTCGATGGCGATGCTGTCGCCATGCAGGTGCAGCGTGATATTCTCCCAGCTCTCCATGTGCGGGGCGATCGCATCGACCGTCTCGGGGTCGTCGGCGCGCAGGAATTCCAGCGCATGGTCGGAGAACACGACGCCAAAGCCCCAGGTCGCGTCGGCCGGGTTCTGTTCGAACAGGTCGACCTGATCCTCGGGGTGACGCTTCTTCCAGAGATAGGCGAAGTAGAGCCCACCGGGCCCCCCGCCAATCACGGCGATCCGCAACGTCTGCCTCCCTAATTGACAGTATACTTACTATCTAGGGGTAGACTAATGTGCTCCGGTGTCCTGCGCCAGCGGAATTATTGCCAGCGCGGCACGCCAAAGCACGTGTCCGGACACGCTCGTGCGCGTCCGAAACTGTCAGGTGCGAATCATAGCCAAACCGGGGCGGATTGGCCACCGGGGGGTCAGACGCAGCGCTTCACATAGACCCCGTTCACCAGAACCCGGGTGCAGCGGACCGCCGGCACCGGCTTGCGGACGACCACGGCCGCGTTCGGGCCGGCGCAGCCGGCGCGAACGACGCCGCGTGCGCACACCACCGCATTGGCGTCGGTGGCATCGAAGGTCATGGTGGCGGCGAAGGCCAGAAGCGCAGAAGCAACGAGCAGCAATGAACGCATGTTGTCCTCCCGGGGCTTGTCGTGGTCGTAGCGGCCTTTCAAACAAGGATCGGTTAGTTTACGCCTCAGCACGCGCAAACCTTCGCGTCACGCACCGCAATTCATGCCGCGGACGAATTAAGCCCGCTCGGTCTCATCGCGCCGCGAAAGGCGCGAGCACCTCCTTGCAGGCCGGCGAGAGCGATGCCGCGCGGTTGGAAATGCATTGGATGATCCGGCCGCCGCCGGGCGCCACGCCGGCGCAGAGGGTGCGGATGTCGGCGCCGCAAGCCGACCGCACGATGAACAGCTCTTCGCGCGGCAGCAATGGCCGCAGCACGATGGCGGCCGGAGCCGCGGCAGGCGCCGCCTCTGCGGCCGGTGCAGCAGCGGAAGCAGGCGCGGCCGCTCCGCCACCGAAAGCCGCATTCACCGCCTTGGCGCAACCGGCCGACACCTTCGCCTTGTTCTTCTCCAGGCATTCGAGCGCCGGCGCACCGCCGGGCGGCACGCTGGCGCAGACCTTGGGATAATCGCCGCGGCAGGCGCTCTTGATCGCGGAAACCTGCGCGGGGCTCAGCTGCTTTGCTGCTGCTGCCTTCGGCGCCGCCGCCGTTCCCGGCCTGGAAGCTGGCGCGGCAGCCGGCGCCGCTTCCGTTTTGGCCGGTTCAGATTTGGCCGGTTCAGATTTGGCGGGCGCTGCTTCGGTCTTCGGCGCGGCGGCCGGTTCGACCGCGCGAACCGCAGCCTGGCAGCCCGACGACAGGCTCGACATGTTCTTGGCGAGGCATTGATACGCCTCCACTCCGCCAGGCGTCACGCTCGAGCAATGCGCCATGAAGTCCGAGCGGCATGCGGACCGGATGGCGCTTTTCTGGGCCTCGGTCTGCGCGAACGCTCCTGTTGCAGTTGCGAAGAGTGCTGTCGCCAGCAATGCCGTGCGCGTCGATGCATGCTTCAACGTTTTGAACATTTGAATGAATTCCTGCCCGATCGGGAACGCCGACCATTCTGAAAAAGATATGCAAGCGCAATCGTCGCGAGGGTCAGCTCGCGAGCGACATCTTTGGCCGCTTCGGCCTCTACCGCAAGTCAATTATGCCGACGCAATTGGGCGCGCGACTACGTCGTCAGTCTTACCATGCGCTTGCCGCGGTTCTCGCCTGCAAGCAATCCAATCAGCGCTTTCGGCGTGTTCTCAAGTCCATCGAGAATGTCCTCCTGCACCTTGAGCTTGCCGGATTTCACCCAAGCCTGGAGATCGGCGAGCGCGCGCTCGCTGTCCTTCATGTAGTCCATCACGATGAAGCCCTGCATGGTCAGCCGCTTCACCACGACCAGGCCGGGCACGCCGCGCGGGCCATGTGCGGCAGGCGCGCCGTCATATTGCGAGATCGCGCCACAACAGGCGATGCGGCCGTAATTGTTCATCTGCGGCAGGCAGGCTTCGAGGATGTCGCCGCCGACATTGTCGAAATAGACGTCGATGCCTTTCGGGGCCGCTGCGCGCAGCGCCTTGAACACCGCGCCGTCCTTGTAGTCCACGGCGGCATCGAAGCCGAGCTCGGAGGTCAGCCAGTTGCACTTGTCGGCGCCGCCGGCGATGCCGACGACGCGGCATCCCCTGATCTTGGCGATCTGTCCGACGATCGAGCCGACCGAGCCTGCGGCTGCGGAGACCACGACCGTCTCGCCCTCTCTCGGCTTGCCGATCTCAAGCAGGCCGAAATAAGCGGTGAGGCCCGCGATGCCGAACACGCTGAGCAGGTGCGTCATCGGCTCGAGCTTCGGCATCTTGGTCAGATGCTTCGCCGGCACGGCGGCAAATTCCTGCCAGCCGGTGTCGCCGAATACGATATCGCCGGGCGCAAGCCCCGCTGCCTTCGAGTTGACGACCTCGGCGATGGCGCCGCCGGCCATGACGCTGTTGGCTTCGACGGCGGAACGATAGGTCGCGCCGTGCATCCAGGCGCGGTTGGCCGCGTCGAGCGAGATGTAGCGTACGCGCAGCAAGGCCTCGCCGTCCTTCGGCTTCGGCATCGCGCCCTCGACCATCCTGAAATGTTCGGGACCGAGCTTGCCGCTGGGCTTCTCCACCAGCAGGATCTGGCGATTGATGTTGCCGCTCATGGCGTTTCCCTCTTCATTTGCTTGACGATCATCGATGCAGCCGCCGCAAGGAAAGCGTGCAAGCCGCATGCGTCGTGCGCTGCATGAAGGCTAGATCGCCGCTTTCCATTTCACAACGGGAACATCCCGACAACGCGGCCGCACGCAAGGCGTGTTGCGTCGAGCGCGCCTTCCACAAACAAATGGTTCACCGCGCGACTGCCCACAGGCGAGCGCCTGAACGTGCCGATCTCGCTGCAGTTGGAGGAGGCGTTCAAGGCGATTCCCCGGGCGCGAAGAATTAGCGCTTACTTCCCTTCTCCCCTTGTGGGAGAAGGTGGCGCGAAGCGCCGGATGAGGGGTTGCATCCGCGAGTCCTGTTGCGAGAGGCTCGCGCGCGGAAAGAGACCCCTCACCCGTCTCACCGCCACGCGGTGAGCCACCCTCTCCCACAAGGGGAGAGGGTGCAGTGTGCTTCGCAGCTAATTGTTATCAAACACCCGGTCGAGCGCCGCGCCATACGCCGCCTGCACCAGCTCCGGATGCAGCTTGCCCAGCGCCTCCATCATCACGCCGGAATTGATCTCGAGCACCTTCCATTCGCCGTTCACGCGAACCACGTCGATCGAAGCAAAGACGATGCTGATGGCGCACGCGGCATCGATCGCGAGCTTTGCGCAGGCCGCGCGGACTTCGCCGTCCTCCAGCAACACCGGCTTTGCGCCGGCATCGAGATTGTGCCGCCAATCCGAGCCGCGCTGCTTGCTGTAGACGACGAGCGGCATGTCATCGAGCAGGACCACGCGGACCTCCTCCTCGATCGCGACAAAGGGCGAGATCACGAGCCCCGTACTCATCGAAAAGACCTCGCTGGCCGCCCGGTCGAGCTCCGCCTCCGTCGTCACCTTGAACACCGATCGCCCTGATGTCCCCTCGTTCGGCTTCACCACCACGCCCTGCGGGTTTTGGGCAAGCTGCGCCAGCATTCCCTCGCGCCAATCGGCGCCGGCGACATGCACGCCCAGCTTCGGGTTGAGGAACAGCCGATGCGGAACGCAGGGCACCTCCGCCAGCGTCAGCGCCTCGGCGGTGGCCGATTTGTCATTGGCGAGGCGATGGGCGATGGCGCTGTTGAGGCCGATGTCGTAGCCGAAGGCGAAACGGCGCCGCGGCCCCCGGCGCATTGCGATCAGCCAGCCGTCGGAGCGGACATCGACCGCGATGCCCCGCTCCGCACAATACCGCCTGATCGCCTGAACGAAGATCCGCTCGCCGCTTGCCATGGTGTTTCGTCATTCCTGTCGCCAAAAGCCGCAAAAATGCGGGCATCGGCGCCAAACCGGCTGAAAATCAGAGCTATTCTTAATGAAATTCTTGCGAGCGCGCCGGAAATTAAGTGCTGCAATGAAGGCCGGGAGGGAAAAGATATTATCCTCCGCGCGCGCTAGGCAGCAGATTCCTTAATGATGTGACCAGTTCTGCCGCAAATGCCGGGTTGACCGGCATCAATTGCATCCGAAACGAGGTTGATTATTGGTCTCAATGGCGTAGATCACACACGCGAAATCCTCCGCCATGGCAAATGGTGCCGCCCCGATTTCAGGGCCGGGCAACGCTTTTGCCCTAAAACCGCAGTTATTCGGAATATCGAAAATCATGAGCGCGTTTTACCGAGAGAAGGTTCTTTCCGTCCACCACTGGACCGACACGCTGTTCAGCTTCCGCGCCACCCGCGATACCGGCTTCCGGTTCCAGAACGGCCAGTTCGCCATGATCGGCCTCGAGGTCGATGGCCGGCCGCTGCTGCGGGCCTACAGCATGGCGAGCGCCAACCACGAGGAAGAACTCGAGTTCTTCTCGATCAAGGTGCAGGACGGTCCGTTGACCTCGCGCCTGCAGAAGATCAAGGAAGGCGACACCATCCTGGTCGGCCGCAAGGCGACCGGCACGCTGATCACCGACAACCTGCTTCCCGGCAAGCGGCTGATGCTGCTCTCGACCGGCACCGGCCTTGCGCCCTTCGCCAGCCTGATCAAGGACCCCGAGGTCTACGACCAGTTCGAGTCCATCGTGCTGGTGCATGGCTGCCGTCAGGTCTCCGAGCTCGCCTATGGCGAGAAGCTGGTCGCGACCCTGCGCGAGGATGAGCTGTTCGGCGAGCTGCTCGCGGATAAGCTCGTCTATTATCCGACCGTGACCCGCGAGCCGTTCCGGAATCGCGGCCGCATCACCGACCTCATCAGCTCCGAGCAGATCTTCAACGACATCGGGCAGGGCCCGCTCGACATCGCAACCGACCGCATCATGATGTGCGGCAGCCCGGCGATGCTGGAAGAGCTGAAGCAGATGTTCGAGAGCCGCGACTTCGTCGAAGGAAGCGGCAACAAGCCCGGCCATTTCGTGATCGAGAAGGCCTTCGTCGAGCGCTAAGCACCACGCTCTCGTGTCCCGGACGCAGCGCCCCTTCGCCGTGCGCTGCAGAGCCGGGGTCCATCTCGCCGCATCGTATGCTGTTGCATTCTGGGTCCCGGGTCTGAGCTTGCGCTTGCCCGGGACACTGCATGGCTTGCGCCGCCTCCAGCCTGACCCCATCCGACCCCTCTGCTGCACCGCAAAATCCGTCCATCCGGCCGATTGATTTGTCTCGGCCGAATTCGCTAGCCTGAAACAAGGGCCGCGTCATATCCGTATGACAGGCGAGGACGTATCGTACCGCCTCATGCTGGCGAGAGGATGGGAATCGTGGCCGACGACAACAAGACGCAGCAAGCCCCCAAACGCCTGCCGCTGGCGGAGGAGGGGATCATGGAAACCCTGCTGCTGCCCTTCTCGCCGCGCTTCATCGTGCTGACGATCTGCGCGGTGGTCACCGCGCTCCTGATCGGCATCGGCATCTCCGACGGCAAGATCTTCGACATCCTGCTGATTCCGATCCTGATCTTCGGCGCGCTGACCCTGCTCGGCGTCCGCGATCTCCTGCAGAAGAGCCACGCGGTGCTGCGCAACTACCCGATTTCGGCGCATATCCGCTTCCTGCTCGAAGAGATCCGCCCCGAGATGCGGCAATATTTCTTCGAGAGCGAGAAGGACGGCATGCCGTTCTCGCGCGACACCCGCGCGGTGGTCTATCAGCGCGCCAAGATGGAGCTCGACAAGCGTCCTTTCGGCACCCAGGAGGACGTCTATCGCGAGGGCTATGAGTGGATGCATCACTCGGTCTCGCCGAAGGCGCATGCGACGGAGAAATTCCGCGTCGTGATCGGCGGGCCGGACTGCGCAAAGCCCTATTCGGCCTCGGTGTTCAACATCTCGGCGATGAGTTTTGGCGCGCTCAGCCCCAACGCCGTGCGCGCGCTGAATGCCGGCGCCAAAAAGGGTGGTTTCGCCCATGACACCGGCGAGGGCGGCGTCAGCCCCTATCACCGCGAGATGGGCGGCGACATCATCTGGGAGATCGGCTCGGGCTATTTCGGCTGCCGTCATCTCGACGGCAGCTTCGATCCCGAAGCGTTCGCGCGCGTCGCCGGCGACGACCAGATCAAGATGGTCGAGCTCAAGGTCAGCCAGGGTGCCAAGCCCGGCCATGGCGGCGTGCTGCCGGCGGCCAAGGTCTCCGAGGAGATCTCCAAGATCCGCGGCGTCGCCATGGGCGAGGACTGCATCTCGCCGGCCTCGCACCGCGCCTTCTCGACGCCCGTGGGCATGATGCAGTTCATCGCCGAGATGCGCCGCCTTTCGGGCGGCAAGCCGGCCGGCTTCAAGCTCTGCATCGGCCATCCCTGGGAGTTCCTGGCGATCTGCAAGGCGATGCTTCAGACCGGAATCTATCCTGATTTCATCGTCGTCGACGGCAATGAGGGCGGCACCGGTGCCGCGCCGCTCGAGTTCATGGATCATCTGGGGATGCCGATGCGCGAGGGCGTCAATTTCGTCCACAACGCGCTGGTCGGCATCAATGCGCGCGACCGCATCAAGATCGGCGCCTCCGGCAAGATCGCGACCGCCTTCGACATGGCGCGCGCCATGGCGATCGGCGCCGATTGGTGCAATTCGGCGCGCGGCTTCATGTTCTCGCTCGGCTGCATCCAGTCGTTGAGCTGCCATACCGACCGCTGCCCGACCGGCGTGGCGACGCAGGACCCGACGCGGGCGCGCGCGCTCTACGTGCCGCTCAAGATCGACCGCGTGCACAATTATCACCATGCCACGCTGCACTCGCTGACCGAGCTGATCGCCGCGGCCGGGCTCGAACATCCGCAGCAGCTGCGGCCGATCCATTTCAGCCAACGGACGTCGACGACCCAGGTGAAGTCGTTCGCGCAGCTCTATCCGGCGCTGCGTCCGGGCGAGCTGCTCGAAGGCACGGAAGACCCGCGCTTCCGCGACGCCTGGCAGATGGCGCGCGCCGAGACGTTCCAGCCGGCGTTGTAAGATGCGGGCTGCGGCTGCGTAGGCCAGGGACCTCAAATTGCCGAGAGCGGAGGGTAGGGTTTAACGGCTGGTTCAACTTTGGGTGTAGATTCGCCCCATGGACGAGCGACGCGACAAGGCCCGACATCGCGTGCTGAAGGCCGGAACGATCGAGTTCGGCGGCGGCGCGATCGACTGCACCGTCCGCAATCTCTCCGATACCGGCGCCGCACTCGACGTCGCCAGCCCCGTCGGCATTCCCGATCATTTCACCCTGTTCGTCCAGGCCGACGGCACGCATCGGACCTGCACGGTGGTCTGGCGCAAGGAAAAGCGGATCGGGGTCAGGTTCGGGTGATGATGTTTCCCTCTCCCCTTGTGGGAGAGGGTGGCTCGCCGCGTAGCGGCGAGACGGGTGAGGGGTTCTATCCGCGAATCCAATTTTCGATTGAATGTGCGGAGACAACCCCTCATCCGGCGCTTCGCGCCACCTTCTCCCACAAGGGGAGAAGGAAAAGCGGGTGCGCCGTCACCTGCTACCCCGTCTCGACCTCAGTCAATCGGCTCGCCAATATCTTGTCGATCCTTCGCCCGTCGAGATCGACCACCTCGATGTGCCAGCCGCCGAAATCGAAGGCATCGCCGACATCGGGCAGCATGTTGAATTGTTGCAGCACGAGGCCTGCGACCGTGTTGTAGCGATGCGGCGGCAGCTCGATGCCGAGCAGTTCGCCGAACTCGTCGACCGGCATCCAGCCGGAGACCAGCAGCGAATCGTCGTCGCGCCTGATGAAGGCCGGCTCGGGCGGTCCCTCCTCGGAATGAAAGGCGCCGACGATCGAGTAGAGGATATCGGCGGCGGTCACCATGCCCTCGAAGGCGCCGTATTCGTCGTAGACGAGCCCGACGTGAACTGGGGCCGCTTTCAGGATGGTCAGCACGTCGCGCGCATCTGCCGACACCGGGATGCCGGGCGCCTCGCGCACGAGCGCGCGCAGGTCCGGGCTGCGTTCGTTCATATAGGCGATCAGCAAATCCTTGGCCTGCAGCACGCCGATCGGCTTGTCGCGGTCGCCGTCGGAGACGGGAAAGCGCGAATGCGGGCTCTTGGCGATGATGTCCTGGATGGCGGCGGGATCGTCGTTCAAGTCGATCTCGTCGACCTCGGTGCGCGGCGTCATGACCGCGCCGACCGGCCGGTCGCCTAGCCGCATCACGCCGGCGATCATCTCCTTCTCGCCCGGCTCGAGCACGCCTGCGCTCTCGGCCTCGCTGACGAGGTGATGGATCTCGTCCTCCGAGACCTTCTCCTCGGCCTTGCCGCCGCGGCCGAGCAGCGTGAGGATCAGCTTGCCGGAGACGTCGAGCAGAAACACGAGCGGCAGCGATATTTTCGCGAGCGCGTGCATCGCCGGCGCGACCCGCACCGCGATGCTCTCGGGGTCGCGCAGCGCCACCTGCTTCGGCACCAGCTCGCCGACGATCAGAGTGCCGTAGGTGATGAGCGTGACCACGATGCCGACGCCGACGATGTCGGCAATACCTGGGGACAGGCCGAGCTCGAGCAGCCATTGCGTCAGCCGCTGCCCGAGCGTCGCGCCCGAGAACGCTCCGGAGAGCACACCGACCAGCGTGATGCCGATCTGCACCGTCGAGAGGAACTTGCCGGGATCGGCCGCCAGCGTCAGCGCCCGCTCGGCGCCGCGCACGCCCTTGGCCGCGAGCAGCGACAGCCGCGCTGGGCGCGATGACACCACGGCCAGCTCCGACATGGAGAGCAGGCCGTTGATGACGATCAGGACGACGACGATGGCGAGTTCGAGCGAAAGCATTGACGTTCCGGAGGTAAGCAAGTGTGGCCGGGATGCCGGCAAGCCACTGATATAGGTATTCAGTGCGGAAGTGCTGGCGATTCTGCTTGTTCATGCCGAAAGGGAACCCGCGCGCGACGGCGTTCCCAAGGGCGTCCGCGACGACTTGACACCCCGCGGAACTACGGATCGTTGCTTAACGAGCCCTTAGTGGCCCGCCGGCTAGGTTTTCGACATTGCAGAAGTAAAGTCGGGGAACCTGAGGATGCGGATCGGGAAGCTTTTTGCGCTGTCGATGCTGACGGTGACGGTATTTGCAGTCATTCTCGGCGCCGAGGTGCTGATACCGCAGGCCCGCATCTTCACGAACCGCTCCGACGCGATCAAGACGGTCGATGCCTTTGGCGCGACGCTGATGGCCAGCCAGCACGTCGCCAGCCTTCGCGCTCCCTATATCGGACCGATCTTCCAGGAGGGCGCCGCAACGAAGGCGCAGCTCGAAGCTGCGACGAAGGCCACGAAAACGGCCGAGGCGGGCTTCGAGGCCGCAACGCGCGCCGTCATGGTGCTGGATGACGGCGGCGCGATTGCCGAGAATCTCGACCGTGCAGCGCGGCGGCTGAAAGACATCACCGCCGCGGCCGATCGTGCGATGAGCGTTCCCCTCGCGACGCGCGACAGCGCCGTGACAAAGGGCTTCCTGCCCGGTGTTGCCGAGGTCCTCGCCAATCTCGAGCCTGTCATGAACAAGCTCGAGGCCAAGGTGATCAACGCCGATTCCTCGCTTGCGGCGCTGTTGAACCTGGCGCGGACGGCGCAGGACCTGCGTGTTTCGGCCGGCAGCCGTGCGGCCACGCTGTCCCCAGCGCTCTCCGCGCGCCGTCCGCTCACCGCGGCCGAATTGTCGCTGATGGACCGCATGCAGGGACGCGTGGAGGTCGATCGCGAGCGCATCGAGGCCGGTCTCGAGCAACTCGGAAATCCCGTCCGCATCGCCACCGCGCTGAAGGCTGCGACGGAATCATATTTCGGACAAGCCGCGGTTGCCGTGGACAAGGAGCTTCCTGCGGCCCGGAGTGACGGCAAATACGTTGCCACCGCCGACGAACTGGCGAAGGTCATCGTGCCGGCCATCCAGATGTTCTACGGCGTGCGCGACGCCGCGCTGGCGGAAGCCGCCGAGCGTGCCTCGGCCGCGCGCGACGGCGCGCTGGCGATGCTCGCGCTCGCCGGCATCGCCGTGCTGGCCCTGCTCGGCACGCTCGGTGGCGTGACCATGATGCTGCGCAGGCGCGTGGTGACGCCGCTCGGCCGGATCGCCGACGTGATCGGAGCGCTCGCCGCCGGGCAGCACGAGGTCGAGATTCCCGCGACGGGCCGCAGCGACGAGATCGGCCAGGTCGCAGGCTCGCTCCAGCATTTCAAGGATTCGCTGCTCGCCAAGAAGTCCGCCGACGAGGCGGCCGCGATCGAAGCGGAAGCGAAGCTGAAGCGCAGCCAGCGCATGGATCAGATCGCGCGCGAGTTCGAAGCCATGATCGGCGACGTCATCAACACCGTCTCGTCGGCATCCTCGGAGCTGGAAGCCTCTGCGGGAACGCTGACGAGCACGGCCGAGCAATCGGAAAAGGTCACGGCGACCGTTGCCGCCGCATCCGAGCAGGCCTCCACCAACGTGCAGACCGTTGCCGCCGCGGCCGAGGAGATGGCCTCGTCGGTCGACGAGATCAGCCGTCAGGTTCAGGATTCCGCGCGTATCGCCGGCGAGGCCGTGCAGCAGGCCGGGCGGACCAACGAGCATGTCGGCGAGCTCGCCAGGGCTGCGGGGCGGATCGGCGACGTCGTCGAGCTCATCAGTCAGATCGCGGGCCAGACCAACCTTTTGGCGCTCAATGCCACCATCGAGGCGGCGCGCGCCGGCGAGGCCGGTCGCGGCTTCGCCGTCGTCGCGTCCGAGGTCAAGGCGCTGGCCGAGCAGACCGCCAAGGCCACCGGCGAGATCAGCCAGCAGATCTCGGGCATCCAGACGGCGACGGAGGACTCCGTCGGCGCCATCAAGTCGATCGGCGACACCATCTCCCGCATGTCCGAGATCGCGTCCGCCATCGCCGCGGCGGTCGAGGAGCAGGGCGCGGCGACGCGCGAGATCTCACGCAATGTGCAGCAGGCCGCGCGCGGCACCCAGCAGGTCTCCGCCAGCATCGTCGACGTGCAGCGCGGTGCCAACCAGACCGGATCGGCCTCCTCCAACGTGCTCGCATCGGCAAGGTCGCTGTCCGGCGAGAGCAGCCGTCTCAAGGTCGAGGTCGGAAAATTCCTGGATGCGATCCGCGCGGCGTAGAACGTCGCGATATCAGAGCTGATCGCTGCAAAGGAAGTGCGCTCCCTCTCCCGCTTGCGGGAGAGGGTCGGGGAGAGGGTGTTTCCACAATGGGACAATCCCCAAGAGGAGAAAGCCCTCACCCGGCGCTTCGCGCCGACCTCTCCCGCAAGCGGGAGAGGTGAAACGGCCATCACCTGATTTCATCGCGCCCGAGCCGCAGCTCAGAACTCCCCGTGCAGCCGCCCCGAAAACACCGACACCGGTCCGCGGTCGGCATTGTAGGCGGGGTTGACGATGAGCTGGTAGTCGGCGGTGAGGGTGATGTTCTTGTTCACCGCATAGGCGTAATAGGTTTCAAGGATACGTTCCTTGCGGTAGTTCAGCGCGCCGTCGCCGACCAGCACACCAAGGCCGCCGGCGGCGAGGAAGTCGCGATAATCCTGCGAGATCGCATTGATCGCGCCGCCGACGCCGATCACGTCGTCGGGTCGGCCCCAAGTCGTGCCTTTGATCGAAACGCCGCCGGACAGGCTGCGATGAATGTCGGTGAAGGCCAGCGTTTCTGTCTTGCCGTCGTTCCAGCTCCAGCGGCCGAACAGGCCGACATCGTCGGTGATCGCCTGCTCGAGGTTGAGCACGTAGCCGTACTTCAGGCGGCCGCGCCGGGTCTGCGCGATGTCGAGATTGAGCGCGGGATTGTCCAGCGTCTCGCGGAAGCTGCCCATGTTGGCGCTATCGAGCCAGCCGATGGTCCTGAGCTTGCCCGGCCGGCCGAACAGCGAGAAGCGCGTCTCGAGCTCGAGCAAATATTGACCGCGCTCCCCGACCCTGGTGTCGAAGTGATTGGCGTTGGACTCGGAGACCATCAGGAAATAGCCGCCGCGTAGCGCCCATTGCTTCTGGTTGAGCTCGGCGGTGACGCCGTAGGTGAGACCGACCTTGTCGGCGGAATAGTCGAAGGCGCCGGGCGCCCAGATCGACCAGTTCATGAAATCCCGGCGCGTATCCTTGGCGTAGGCATTGCCGTCGAACACGTCGATCACCGGAAACTTGCCGGCCTGAATCGTGAGGCGTGACACGTCGACCTTCTGCCCCAGCTGGAGCTGACCGCTCGCCAGTTCCTCCTGCTCGCCGCCGAATCCAAACGTCTGGCGCACGAACAGGCGCGAGGTGTTGTAGTGCGGATAGGGGAAGTTCGACTTCTGCGCCTCGCCGTTCGGGAATCCGGCCGCACCGACCGTGTCGTTCAGTCCAAATCCCTGCAGCAATTCGGGATTGTAATAGACCTCGCCGCCGTCCCACAGCCGCGCGTTCAGGAACAGGCTGTTGCTCCAGGTCGCTTTGGCCTGCCGCGACGGCGACAGCGAGTTTGGCCCGGTATAGAGCGCGGGAAAGGATGGATAGCCTTGCGGAAGATAAGTGGTCTGGCCGTGAATCTCCCAGCGGTCCGATTCGGTGTCGATCAGTGAGCTCTTCGGATCATAGCTAGGCAGGCCCGGCCAATCGAGCTTGCGGTTGAGGCCGAGCCTGACCTGCTGGAAGTCGAGCGACGAGGACGTGTATTGCGCGCCCGTGGAGAAGGCGACGTTGGCGCCGTCGAAGCGGCTGTAGAGATATTCGAGCCGCGCGCTCCAATGCGGCGCGAAGGCGTATTCGAGGCCGGCGCCCGCGACCCAGCCGGGCCGCGTGTTCAGGATCTTCGGGATTTCGGCGCCGGAGGCCGGCGCGTCGAAATAGCGCTCGCCCATCCAGGCGAAGCCGCCGGTGGCATAGATGAGCCAGGGACCGCTGGTGTAGCCGACGCGGCCGCGCACGCTCGCGGCGTAGTCCCATTGCTGGGTGACGGTGTTGGCGGGCGTTGCCAGGAACGAGACGATCGAGTTCGAGGTGATGTAGTTGGGAAACGTAAAATCGCCTTCGACGCCGACCAGCCAGCCGGAGTTGAGGCGGTAATTGTAGCCCGCCTGCACGCCGCCGATCATGCCGCTGAAGACGCCGCTGTCGCCGAGTGCGGTGCCGTCGTTCAGCGCGAAGCGCGACGAGCCGCGGCTGTAGCCGGCATGCGCGCCGATATAGAGACCGGTCCAGTCATAGACCGCTCTCAAGGCCGGCGCCGTCAGCGGCAGATCGGCCGCGCGGCCGGCGGCCGGAAAAGCCAGCACGCCCGTGGCGATCACCGCGGCCGTTCGCAAGCACCAGTGTCTGTGACCCCTCAACCTCAAACGCACGCCCCCGCAAACGCGAATGTGTCCCACCCGCCGCGATATCCCTGCCGGGTCGCGGCGATTCTGTCACCATGCCTCCGCGTTCGAGGCGACTGGCCGAGATGGTCTCGATTCGCCTCGACTTCGTCCCAAGCTCCTGAACCTGCGACAAGCCTTATTGCGAATAATTCGCAATAGCAACTCACGTTGCGGTGTCGCGGAGGAGAGTTCGCACTGCTGTGTGACGCGGGTGCAACAAAATCCGGGAATCCAAAACGGAATGACCCCGCCCGGGGGGACAGCCGGGCGGGGTCGGGG
>NZ_JADYVJ010000131.1:0-345 GCF_020193715.1 Bradyrhizobium sp. IC4060
GAGCAACCTGTGCGTAGATCCCATAGAAATGCTGAGTAGAAGGGCCGACGCCATTAACAGAGCGATAGCGAGTTGCCAGCGACTGGTGGTGAGCCAGTAGATCTCAAAAATGCGAGACACCTTGTACTCGGCGCCCAGCAGGGTTATCCCTCTGCGCCGTTGACCATACGGATCACTAACCTAGTGATGCCGCCGTCGATCAAGTAGGCGGTGGAAATTGACCTTGCCCCCAAGTTTTATCTAGTCCTGAGTTCGCTCCGGCTGTTGGATTGGCCCGGTTGGGCGGTGGTAGCGACGGGAGCTGGCGCGGAGCCATCGGCATAGCGCAGCGCCAGATCCCGGCGC
>NZ_JADYVJ010000132.1:0-256 GCF_020193715.1 Bradyrhizobium sp. IC4060
CCTGCATGAAAATGAAGGCAATGCTGAACCTACGGCTTGCATGACATCGCGATGTTTAATCTGCTGAAAGTGATGGAAATCTGCCTGCATGAAAATGAAGGCAATGCTGAACCTACGGCTTGCATGACATCGCGATGTTTAATCTGCTGAAAGTGATGGAAATCTGCCTGCATGAAAATGAAGGCAATGCTGAACCTACGGCTTGCATGACCCCCCCCCCCCCCCCCCCCCCCCCCCCCCCCCCCCCCCCCCCCCC
>NZ_JADYVJ010000016.1:0-117798 GCF_020193715.1 Bradyrhizobium sp. IC4060
GCGGGGGCGCCGGGGGCCGGCGCAGGGGTCTGGGCCTCGGCGGCAAACGGAACGGCCAACGCCGTCGCCGTCAACAGGGCGAGAAGTCGCCCGCGCGGCCGGACGGACGCGGCCAAGTAACGGAAATTCATTGCGGAAAACCCTTTCTGAACGGGAAGTGCCCGAACCGCTCCGAAGCGCCGAACCTGGCCGCCTTGGGCGCGGCTCTCTCCCCGTCAATTGAGGCGGATAAGTGACGGGCTCGACGCTCTTGCGCGATTGGGTGCCTTCTTAACGTGGCCGACGAAAAGATCAATGCCGACAAGCGTCTTTGGCCGGTCTGGCGCGAAAGCCCCATCAAATTCCCTGTGATAAGATTCGCCCGACGGTCCTCGAATCACCTTGTGCCGATGTTCATGTTCCAGCGCCTCTTCGAGGGCCCCGGCCTCCGCCTCTATACCCTTGCCCTTGCGCTTGCCGGGATGCTGTCGGCAGGCACCGCCGCGGCCGAGGAGGCCCACGCGATCGCCATGCACGGCAAGCCGGCGATGCCCGCCGACTTCAGCCACATGCCCTACGCCGACCCCGATGCCCCCAAGGGCGGCCGTCTGACCTGGGGCATTCTCGGCACCTTCGACAGCCTCAATCCCTTCATCGTGAGGGGATTGGCGGTGCAGCCGGTCCGCAACTACGTGGTCGAGAGCCTGCTGGCGCGCGGGCAGGACGAGCCGTTCACGCTTTACGGCCTGCTCGCCAGGACCGTCGAAACCAATGACGAGCGAAGCTTCGTCACCTTCCGTCTCGATCCTCGCGCCCGCTTCTCCGACGGCAAGCCGGTCACGGCCGAGGACGTGCTGTTCTCCTGGCAGCTGCTACGCGACCACGGCCGCCCCAATCACCGGCAGTACTACGGCAAGGTCGCCAAGGCCGAAGCGCTCGATCCCCTCACCGTCCGATTCGACCTGACAGGCGCCAACGACCGCGAGCTGCCGCTGATTCTCGGCCTGATGCCGATCCTGCCGAAGCACGCCATCGACTTCGCGACCTTCGAGGAGACGACGCTGACCGCGCCGATTGGCTCAGGCCCCTATCGCGTCACGGCGGTGAAGCCCGGCGCCAGCGTGACGCTTGCGCGCAATCCCGATTATTGGGGCCGCGACCTCGCCATCAATCGCGGGCTCTACAATTTCGACGAGATCCGGCTCGACTATTTTCGCGAGGCCAACGGGCAGTTCGAGGCGTTCAAGCGCGGCCTCTACGATTTCCGCGTCGAGCACGAGCCGCTGCGCTGGCACGACGGCTATGACTTTCCGGCAGCCAAAAGCGGCGAGGTGATCCGCGACACCGTCAAGCCCGGCCTGCCGCAGCCGTCCGAATTCCTGGTGTTCAACACCCGCCGTCCTGTCTTCGCCGACATCCGCGTGCGGCAGGCTCTGACGCTGCTGCTCGATTTCGAGCTGGTGAACCGCAGCTATTTCTTCGGGCTCTATTCGCGCGTGGCCGGCTATTTCGCCGGCTCGGAGCTGTCGGCCTATGGCAGGCCTGCGGATGCGCGCGAGCGCGAGCTGCTCAAACCGTTCGCCACACGGATGCCGCCCGACATCCTGGACGGCAGCTACCGCCTGCCGGTCACTGACGGATCAGGCCGCGACCGCACCACGCTGCGCGCCGCGCTGAAGCTGCTGTCGCAGGCCGGCTACGATCTCGACGGCACCGTGCTGCGCAATCGCGCGACCAAGAGCCCCTTCACCTTCGAGATCATGGTCACGACGCGCGACCAGGAGCGCATCGCGCTCGCCTTCCAGCGCGACCTCAGACGCGCCGGCATCGAGGCCAGCGTGCGCTCGGTCGATCCCGTGCAATTCGACCAGCGCCGGCTCGCCTACGAGTTCGACATGATCCAGAACCGCTGGGACCAGTCGCTGTCGCCCGGCAACGAGCAGTATTTCTATTGGGGCAGTGCGGCCGCGGACAATCCGGGCACCCGCAACTACATGGGCGCCAGGGATCCCGCCGTCGATGCCATGATCGCCGCCCTGCTCGAGGCCCGTGAACATACGGATTTCGTTGCGGCGGTGCGCGCGCTCGACCGCGCTCTGATCGCGGGCTTCTACACAATCCCGCTCTTTAACGTATCGGAGCAATGGATCGCGCGCTGGAATCGGATAGAACGGCCCAAGACCACCTCGCTCTCGGGCTATTTGCCGGAGACCTGGTGGTCGAAGGGGCAGCCGCAAGCTCATCAAGCGAAGTGACGCCGTGAACCAGCCAGCAATATCGCCGACGCTCGACACATTGTTTCAGCGCACGCTGATGCGGCAGCCCCACGCGACCGCCCTGCTCGATCCGCTCAACAAGGCACGCATCACCGGGCACCGGCCGCGGCGGATGACCTATACCGAGGCCGATACCGCCATCGAGGCGCTGTCGGCGCATTTCGTCGAATCCGGCCTGCCCGCCAATTCCGTCATCGCGATCCAGCTGCCGAATACTGTCGAGTTCGTGCTGACCGTGCTCGCGGCCCATCGCGCCGGCCTCGTTGTCGCCGTGCTGCCGCTGCTCTGGCGCCATGCGGAACTGACCGCAGCGCTCAACCGCACCGCCGCGCGCGCCATCGTTACCATGAGCACGGTCGACGGCGTCAGCTATGCTGATCTCGCCATGCACGCCGCGGCCGAGGCGTTCTCGATCCGGCACGTCTACGGCTTCGGAAGCGACCTGCCCGAAGGCATGGCTTCGCTCGACGACGTCCTGGCACGCCCGCCCGGCACCACGCGCGCCGTGATCCAGGACGGCCGCAAGGCGGCCATGATCTCCTTCGACGTCACGGCGGAGGGCTTCCGTCCGGTGCCGCGGCCGCATTTCAGCCTGATCGCGGGCGGCCTTGCGATGTCGCTCGAAGCCGACATCAAGCAGGGCGCGACCGTGATGGCGGCGTTCACGCCGATGTCGTTCGCAGGGCTCGCCTCCTCGCTCGCGGTGTGGCTGCTCTCGGGCGGCACGATGGCGCTGCATCATCCGTTCGAGAACGATGTGCTGGAGCAGCAGATCAACGAGCACGAATGCGAGGTGCTGATCGCGCCGGCGCAGCTCGCGCTGCGGCTCGGCGATGCCGACCTCGCGGCGCGGATGCCGACTTTGCGCAACGTCATCGGCCTGTGGCGCGCGCCCGAGCAGGTCGCGGCGAGCGATGCCTGGATTGCGCCGCATGCGCCGCTGACCGACGTCTACCTGTTCGGCGAGGCCGGATTGTTCGGCGCCCGCCGCGGCGAGGACGGCATGCCGGTGCCTGTCATGCCGGGGCCGCACGGCGCTCCGCGCGAGCAGTCCGGCTCCTCCATCGCCGGCGAAATCCTGCTGACGCCGAAGGGCACGCTTGGCCTGCGCGGCGCGATGGTGCCGATCGCGGCCTACGCCCCGCCGCAGCCGGTCGGCGAGACGCTGACGGCGCAGCCGCCGCGCGACTATGTCGACACCGGCTATGCCGCGCGGCTCGATCGCCCGAGCGGCGCGATCTGCATCACAGCGCCGCCCTCCGGCATCATGGCGGTCGGCGGCTATCGCTTCCTCTCAAACGACCTGCAGGAATGGGCGCGCCGGCTCGGCCAGGGCTCGCTGCTCACGGCGCTGCCCGACCGCCTCTCCGGCCACCGGCTCGCCGGGCGCGCCCAGGACAATGCCCGCGCCCGTGAGGCGCTCAGCGAGCTCGGGCTTAACCCCCTGATGGTCGAGGCTTTTCGCGACCGCTCCGGGCCGGTCTAGGCGCGGTTTCAGCGCCTGCGTTGACGCAGCATTAAGGCGGCCAAACTAGATTGCGGCGGCAAATTGTTGCGCGATCAGAGTTTTTACATGTCCCAGGCGGGCCCGATCCTGTTTGTGTCCGATGCCGAACGCCCCGCCTTCGTGGCGGCGCTGGACGAGGCCCGGCTCTTTCCCGTCGTCGACACCAACTGGACCAGCGCGCCGCGCGCGGTCGAAGAGGTGCAGCCGGCCGCGGTTCTCGCTGCGGTCCATGCCGGACACGAGCCGCATGTGACGCGGCTCGCAAAGACGATCACCGCTCAATCGCCTTACCTGCCCTTCGTGGCCCTGGATGCGGCGGGCACGCTGCCGCACAACGCCCTGCCCTTCTCCTCGCGCGGCGGCAATCCCGACCGGCTGATCGCGCGGCTCCGGGCGGCGCTGCGCGTGCGGACATTGCACGCAACGGTTCTGCGCCGGCTGCCCGAAGTGAAAATCGCGCTGCCGCAGGGCGATCCCGCACGCGATGCCACCGTGCTCCTGATCGGCCGCGGCGCGGCTTACCCTGCGCTCTCCGTCGCGTTCGGCGAACGCGTCGGCGTGGTCGGTGCGCTCTCGATCGAGGCTGCCGCGAAACACCTCAACACCCGCGATCTCGACGGCGTCGTGCTCGCCGAAGGTTTTACCGCGCGCGTGACCGACGCGTTTCTGACCGTGCTCGCCGAGGACACCCGCTTCCGCAGCCTGCCCGTGGTCGTCACCGCCCACCAGCTCACCCAGAGCTACGACCTGCCCAATCTCGAGCTGATCACCGGCGAGCCGCCGAGGATCGCGGCCAACGCGCTGCCCTTGATCCGCCAGCACGCCATGGAAGCGCAGCTGAGCCGCACGCTACGCTCGATCGATGCCGGCGGCTGGCTCGATCCGCGCAGCGGCCTGCTCACGGTGGAAGCCTTCGCCCGCGATTTCGCCAAGGCGGTCGAGCAGACGCTCGCCCGCGGCGGCGGCCTCTCGGTCGCGCGCTTCGCCTTCGATCCCAACAATCCCCGCGCCCAGCTCGACGCCGCCCGCATCCTCAGCCGCCTGATGCGGCAGATGGACTTTGGTGCCGCGCAGAAGGACGGCTCGGTCATCGTCGTGTTCGCCGAGACCGACTTCCGCACCGCGCATATGATCGCGCGCCGCCTGTCGGCGGTGATGCGGCACACCTCCAACGGCAAGCACGAGATGCGCAGCGATCCCGTGGTCAGCGTGGACTCGCTGTCGCCGTCGGACACGGCACGCTCGCTGCTGGCGCGCCTGTCGGCGGAGGCATCGAGGGCGGCGTCGTAGTTTTTCGCGAGCTGCAGCAACAACCACCGTCATTGCGAGCGCAGCGAAGCAGTCCAGACTCTCTGCGCGGAGAGACTCTGGATTGCTTCGTCGCAAGGGCTCCTCGCAATGACGCGGTGAGGCCGGTGCCTCTACGCCGCCTTCTTGCTCTCGGCGAGCTGCGCCAGCTGCCGCATGATCTCCGTCGTGCCCGCGAGCCGCTCCTCCGGCGTTTCCCAGTCCTGCAGGAACACCACCTTCATGTCGGGGCGCACCTTGGCGGCCTGGCCGTAGCTGCGGATGAAGCTCACGAGGCGCTCGGGATGGGCGAAGGAATTGTCGCGGAAGACGATGACGGCACCCTTCGGACCGGCGTCGATCTTCTCGACATTGGCCCGCCGGCAGAACGCCTTGATCGCGGCGACCTTGAACAGATAGCGCACCTCGTCCGGCAGCACGCCGAAGCGGTCGCGCATCTCGGCGCCGAAATTCTCGATCTCCTCCTCGGTGTCGAGATCGGCCAAGCGCCGATACAGCGACAGCCGCACCGAGAGGTCGCTGACATAGTCCTCCGGAATCAGCACGGGCATGCCGATGGTGATCTGGGGCGACCAGCGATCGGCGGCGGGCTCGGAGACGCCGGCCTTGAGATTGACGATCGCCTCCTCCAGCATCGACTGATAGAGCTCGAAGCCGACCTCCTTGATGTGGCCGGACTGCTCCTCGCCGAGCAAATTGCCGGCGCCGCGGATGTCGAGGTCGTGCGAGGCGAGCTGGAAGCCGGCGCCCAGCGTCTCCAGCGATTGCAGCACGGTGAGCCGGCGCTCGGCCTGCGCCGTGATCTTCTGCTGCGCCGGCAGCGTGAACAGCGCATAGGCCCGCAGCTTGGAGCGGCCGACGCGGCCGCGCAGCTGGTAGAGCTGGGCAAGGCCGAACATGTCGGCGCGATGCACGATCAAAGTGTTGGCGTTGGGGATGTCGAGGCCGGACTCGACTATGGTGGTCGACAACAGAACGTCGAACTTGCCGTCGTAGAACGCGGTCATGATGTCCTCGATCACGGCCGGCGGCATCTGGCCGTGCGCGACCGCGACCTTCATCTCGGGCACGTTCTTGTCGAGGAAGTCCTTGACCTCGGCGAGATCGTCGATGCGCGGCACCACGTAGAACGCCTGGCCGCCACGATAGCGCTCGCGCAAGAGCGCCTCGCGGATCATCAGGGGATCGTGCGGGGCGACGAAGGTGCGCACCGCCAAGCGATCCACCGGGGGCGAGGCAATGATCGAGAGCTCGCGCACGCCGGTCAGTGCCAATTGCAGCGTGCGCGGGATCGGGGTAGCCGACAGCGTCAGCACGTGCACCTCGGCGCGCAGCGCCTTCAGCCGCTCCTTGTGGCTGACGCCGAAATGCTGCTCCTCGTCGACGATGAGCAGGCCAAGGTCGCGGAATTTGATCGCCTTGCCGAGCAACGCGTGGGTGCCGACGACGATGTCGACCGAGCCGTCGGCGATACCCTTCTTGACCTCGTTGAGCTGCTTGGTCGGGATCAGGCGCGAGGCCTGCGCGACATTGACCGGGAAGCCTTTGAAGCGCTCGCTGAAGGTCCGGTAATGCTGGCGCGCCAGCAGCGTGGTCGGCACCACGACCGCCACCTGCTTGCCGTCGAGCGCCACGGCGAAGGCGGCGCGCAGCGCCACCTCGGTCTTGCCGAAGCCGACGTCGCCGCAGATCAGGCGATCCATCGGGCGGCCCTTTTCGAGATCCTTCAGCGTGGACTCGATCGCGCCCAGCTGGTCCTCGGTCTCGTCATAGGGGAAGCGTGCGCAGAACTCGTCGTAGACGCCCTGCTGCACCGGCAGCTTCGGCGCTTCGTGCAGCATGCGTTCGGCCGCGATCTTGATCAGCTCGCCCGCGATCTCGCGGATGCGGTTCTTCAGTTTTGCTTTTCGGGTCTGCCAGCCCGAGCCACCGAGGCGGTCGAGCTCGACGGTGGTTTGATCAGAGCCGTAACGCGACAGCAGCTCGATGTTCTCGACCGGCAGGAACAGTTTGGTCTCGGCGGCATAATGCAGCTCGAGGCAGTCATGCGGCGCGCCGGCGACGTCCAGCGTCTGCAGGCCGATGAAGCGGCCGATGCCGTGATCGACGTGGACGACGATGTCGCCGGCGGTGAGGCTCGTCACCTCCGAGATGAAATTGTCTAGCTTGCGACTGGCCTTGCGCGGCCGCACCAGGCGATCGCCGAGGATGTCCTGCTCGCTGATGACGGCGATCTCGTCGGTCTCGAAGCCGCTCTCGAGGCCGAGCACGGCGAGCATGGTCTCGTTGCGCGGCGTCGCCTGCACCGTCCGCCATGAGTTGACGCTGGTAGCGTGGGCGAGCTTGTGGTCGCGCAGCATCGAGGTCATGCGGTCGCGCGAGCCCTCCGTCCACAGCGCGATCACGACCTTCTTGCGCTGCACCTGCAGCGCCATGACGTGGCTGACCACGGACTCAAACACGTTGACATTGCTGTCGTTGCGCTCCGGCGCGAAGTCGCGGCCCTTGCGCGCGCCGGCATCGACAACGCCGGTGCCGTCGGTCGGCACCGAGAACGGCGTCAGCCGCGCCAGCGGGATCGCGCCGAGGCGCTTGGTCCATTCCTCCTCGGTCAGGTACAGCCGGTCGGGCGGCAGCGGCTTGTAGATCGCGCCGCCGCCGGGATGCTCCATCGCCTCGCGGCGGGCCTCGTAATAGTCGAGGATCTGCTTGAAGCGCTCGCGCACGGCGTCCTCGGCCTGCGGCTCGATCGCGATCGGAGCGCCTTGCAGATAGTCGAACAGCGTATCCATCCGGTCCTGGAACAACGGCAGCCAGTGCTCCATGCCGGGATGGCGGCGGCCCTCGCTGACGGCCTCGTACAGCGCATCGTCGCGCTCGGGCGCGCCGAACTCGGCGACATAGCCCATGCGGAATCTCCGGATGGTGTCGGTGACGAGCTGAAACTCGGAGACCGGCACGAGGTCGAGCGAACGCATGTCGAGCAGCGTGCGCTGGGTCTCCGCGTCGAAGGAGCGGATCGATTCCAGGCTGTCCCCGAAGAAGTCGAACCGCACTGGCTGCTCGAGGCCGGCCGGAAACAGATCCAAAATGCCGCCGCGCACGGCGTATTCGCCGGGCTCGCGCACGGTGGAGGAGCGGTTGTAGCCGTTGTGCTCGAGCCAGGCGACGACCGTGTCCATCGGCACGACATTGCCCGGCGCGACCGACAGCGCCTGCGCCGCGACCAGCTCGCGCGCGGGCACGCGCTGCACCACAGCGTTCACCGTGGTCAGCACGATCAGCGGCTTGTCGCTGCCGGTGAGCGAGGCCAGCCGCGCCAGCGTGGTCAGGCGCTGGGCGAGAACGCCGCCATGCGGCGAGACGCGGTCATAGGGCTGGCAGTCCCAGGCCGGGAAGGTCAGCACCGGCAGATCGGGCGCGAAGAACCTAAGTGCGCGTTCGAGCGACTGCATGCGCCCGCCGTCGCGGCAGACGACCGCAAGGCTGACCGCCGGCTTCTTCGGCCGCGCCGCGATGGCGCGCGCGAGATCGGAGACGACGAGGCCTTCGGCACCTTCCGCGACATTGGCGAGCGTCAGCGCGCGGCCGGGCGCGAGCAGCTCGGCCGGAGATTTCATTCCCTGCTTCATGCGTTGCCGTCCGCGATCGGAAACGCCTTGATGCGGGCAAACAGCGCGCCGGCGACGTCGGCCGGCAGCACCTTGTCGCCGGTGATGGCGGCATAGAGATCGGGATCGTTGACCTCGAGCAAGGTCTCGAGCTGGCTCAGCTCGTCGTCGGACAGATTGCCGATCTCGGCATCCGCGAAGCGGCCGAGGATCAGGTCCATCTCGCGCGTGCCGCGGTGCCAGCAGCGGAACAGAAGCCGCTTGCGGCGGTCATCCAGCCCGCTGCTCGATCGTGTCGTTCCCGTCATGTCTCAAATCCAGTCAAACGCAGAAAGCCCGGACGTGCCGGGCGGGGGTGATATAGCCACTTGGACCCCCGGTGTCAGCCCTTGATTTGGCATGGCCGGAGCTCGCGGGCGGCTACGAAAAAAGACGTGGATGCCCGGCATAAAGCGGGGCATGACGGGCCGAAACGATCCTAGATTCGCTCTCATGCGCCCCAGCCTGCTTAATCCGCTGTTTGCTCCCGTGACCAGCCTGTCCGGCGTCGGTCCGAAGCAGGACAAGCTGTTGCAGTACCTGCTCAGCCGCAGCGAGACGCCGCGGCTGGTCGATCTGCTCTTGCATCTGCCGAGCCAGGTGATCGACCGCCGGGCCCGGCCGAAGATCCGCGACGCGGCCGTTGGAACCATGGTGACGCTGGAGGTTACCGTCGATCGTCACCGCCCGCCCCCGCCGCGCAATTCGCGCGCGCCGTATCTGGTCTACGCCAGCGACGATACCGGCGACGTGGTGCTGACCTTCTTCCGCGCCAAGCCGGGCTTTGTCGAAAAGCTCTTGCCGGTCGGCGAGAAGCGCTTCGTCTCCGGCACGCTGCAGATGTACGACGGCATCCCGCAGATCGTGCATCCCGATCGCGTGCTCGACGAGGAGGCGATCTCGAAGCTGTCGGGGATCGACCCGGTCTATCCGCTGACGGAAGGCCTCGCGCTGGGATCGCTCCGTCGTGCCATCGCGCAGGCGCTGCAAAAGCTTCCCGCGCTGCCGGAATGGATCAGCCCGGAGGTGCTGCGGCGCTGCGACTTCCCGCCGATCGCGGAAGCGCTCAACCGCGTGCATCAGCCGGTCGAGCTAACCGACATCTTGCCCGACCGGCCGTTCTGGTCGCGCCTCGCCTTCGACGAGCTCTTGGCCGGCCAGCTCGCGCTCGCCCTGATCCGCGCGCAGCTGCGCCGTCCCGCGGGCGTGCGCAATGCCGGCGACGGGCATCTGCGCAACAAGATCATCGATGCCCTTCCCTACGCGCTCACACCGTCACAGCGCAACGCTGCGGCGGCGATTGCCGAAGACCTCAAGCAGGCGCTGCGCATGCTGCGCCTGCTGCAGGGTGACGTCGGCTCCGGCAAGACCGTGGTGGCGCTGCTCGCGGCCGCCGCGGTCGCCGAGGTCGGCAAGCAGGCCGCGTTGATGGCCCCGACCGAGATCCTGGCGCGCCAGCACATCAAGACCATCGCTCCGCTCGCCGAGCGCGCGGGATTGCGTGTCGCCATCCTCACCGGCCGCGAGAAGGGCAAGGAGCGGCGCGAGATCATCACCGAGCTCGCCGACGGCGAGATCGACCTGCTCGTCGGCACCCATGCGCTGATCCAGGACGATGTCGTCTTCAGGGATCTCGCGCTCGCCATCGTCGACGAGCAGCACCGTTTCGGCGTGCGCGAGCGCCTCGCGCTGACGTCCAAAGGCGAGGCTGTCGACGTGCTGGTGCTGAGCGCAACGCCGATCCCGCGCACGCTGGTGCTGACCTATTTTGGCGACATGGACATTTCCGAGCTGCGCGAAAAGCCGGCCGGCCGCCAGCCGATCGATACCCGGGCCGTGCCGATGAGCCGCATCAGCGAGGTCATGGAAGGCGTCGGTCGCGCGCTCGAAGCCGGCAAGCTGGTCTACTGGATCTGCCCGCTGGTCGAGGAGTCCGGGGCTGAGGGCACCGAGCATCTCACCAACGCCACCAAGCGTTTCGAGACCCTGCAAAAGCGCTTCGGCGATCGCGTCGGCCTCGTCCACGGCCAGATGAAGGGCACCGAGAAGGACCGCGTCATGGCCCAGTTCGCCGCGCACGACATCGGCCTGCTGGTCGCGACCACCGTGGTCGAGGTCGGCGTCGACGTTCCGGCCGCCACCATCATGGTGATCGAGAACGCCGAGCGTTTCGGTCTTGCCCAGCTCCACCAGCTCCGCGGCCGCATCGGGCGCGGCTCCGAAGCATCGACCTGCATCCTGCTCTATGGCGAGCCGCTCGGCGAGATGTCGAAGGCGCGGCTGAAAGTGATCCGCGAGACCACCGACGGCTTCCGCATCGCCGAGGAAGACCTGAAGCTGCGCGGCGAAGGCGACGTGCTGGGAGTGCGCCAGAGCGGCCTGCCCGGCTACCGCATCGCGCGCCCGGAGGTGCATGGCCAGTTGATCGCCCAGGCAAGAGACGAGGCGCTGCGAATCCTCAAGGAGGATCCGAAGCTGAAGGGCGAACGCGGCGAAGCGCTGCGGAGCCTGCTGTATCTCTATGAGCGCGACGAGGCGATTCCGCTGATCGGAGCGGGCTAACTTTGAGGCAGTGCCGCAAGGTTCGTGACAGACGCAAAGGCACCGGAACCTCCACGTCATTGCGAGCGCAGCGAAGCAATCCAGAATCTTTCCGCGGAGGCAGCCTGGATTGCTTCGCTGCGCTCGCAATGACGTGTTGAGAGAGCGAGAATGCGCGATCAGGCCTTCTTCCGCGCGATGCTCGCCGCGAAGGTCTTCATCAACGCGGCATCCACAGCCTCCCCCTTCGCATCCTCCGCCAGATGCTCGAACCACCGCGCAAAGCCCTCGTAGATCTGGCTGGCCGGATGATCGGGCCCGAGGAATCCTGAAATCTCCCGCATCTCGGCGACCCAGCGATAGGCCTTCGGGATCATGTCGGGCAGCGCGACTTCGAGCCGCGCCAAGATGGCGGGCTGGCTCAGCGCGAGCTCGTCGCGCAGTGCATCGGCCGCGCCCGCCTTTGTGGCTGCGATCACCATCGCCGATCCGATGCCGGCGAGGCCCTTGACGATGCCGGCATAGGACATTTTCAACGCCGAGGCCGCGCCGACCGGGCCTTCGACGATCCGCACGTCGAGGCCGAGATCCCCAAGCACGGCAACGTCCTTGGCATGCTCGCCCGACATGTAGAAGGCCGGGCTCTTGCCACCTGGCTGCGGCGGAAAGCCGATGATGCCGGCATCGACGAACGGCGCCTGCGCCGACCCGATGATCTCCTCAATTCTTTGCACGGTATCGACATTGACGGCGTTGCAATCGACCACGACCGGCTTCTTCTCGCGCCTGACGATCAGCGCGGCCAGCCGTTCGGCCAGCGCGACGGCTTCGCCCGGCGGCACGATCGAGAGGATGATGTCGGCGTCCGCGATCGCATCGTCCTCGGCGCCGACCATTCCGGCGTCCGCGGCGCGTTTGCGCGTCGCCTCGCTCCGCCCCTTGAGCGACGTCAGCACGCGCGCACCGTTCTCGCTGAGGCGCCGGGCCACGGCGCTGCCCATGGCGCCGGGGGCGAGGATCGCAATGGTTTTGGACATCGTGCACTCCAGGTCGAATTCCGAGCGGCAGGTTCGGTCGACCTGAGACCAACAGAGGACGAATGCGCCCGCGTGAACGCGACCATCCCGCGGCGGAATGGCCCTACTCCGCCTTCGCAGGCTCGGGCCGGAGCGTGGAGGCATTGGCAATCCGCGCAGCATTCGCCATGCCCGCAAGCGCGGCCGCCTTCTTCGGATCGGGCGACGAGCCCGGCTGCACCACGCCGGCCGACATGATCAGCGTCGCGGCGTCCTCGGCGGTGAGATCGACCTCGATGATCTTGCTTTTGGGGACATAGAAGAAGAAGCCCGTGGTCGGGTTCGGCGAGCACGGCAGGAACACCGACACGTGCTCCTCCTGCCCCGGCAGGCTGCGCGAGATGTCCTCGTTCGGCGACTGCGAGATCAGCACGATCGACCACATGCCCGGCGAAGGAAACTCGACCAGGCCCACTTTCCGGAAGCTCGAGCCCTTGCCCGAGAACAGCGTCTCGAACACCTGCTTCAGGCCGCGATAGATCGCGCGCACCGCCGGGATCCGGCCGAGAAAGGTCTCGCCGACATCGACCAGCGTGCGGCCGATCAGATTGGCCGCGAGGAAGCCGACCAGCGTCAGCGTGAAGAATGCGACAATCAGTCCCCAGCCGGGAATGACGTAGGGAAGATAGGTTTCCGGCCGGTAGGCCAGCGGCACGAACGGCCGCACCACGCCGTCGACCCAGGTAACGAACCACCAGACCAGATAGAGGGTGATCGCGATCGGCCCCGTCACCACGAGGCCGGTCAGGAAATAATTGCGGAAACGGCCCATCAGGCCGGTATGCGGTTCCGGAACGGGATCAAGAGGCGCAGGCGCGTCGTCGCGGGGGGTCATTCGGGTTCCAGGTCGGTCGCTACCACAAGCTAGGGTCTTCTAGCAGGTTTTGGAAGAGAGCGGCCGATCGATATCCAGATTGCCTATTCCACGGTCACCGATTTTGCGAGGTTGCGCGGCTGGTCGACGTCGGTCCCCATCACAACGGCCGTGTGATAGGCGAGCAGCTGCACCGGGACGGCATAGACCATCGGCGTGAAGGCTGCTGCCATATCGGGCATGACGATGGTGACGAGGGACTCGACCGTCGCCTCCGCCGCACCCTTGGCATCGGTCATCAGAATGATGTTGCCGCCGCGCGCGGCGACCTCCTGCATGTTGGAGACGGTCTTCTCGAACACGCGGTCGTGGGGTGCGATGACGACGACCGGCATGGTCTCGTCGATCAGCGCGATGGGGCCGTGCTTGAGCTCGCCGGCGGCATAGCCCTCGGCGTGGATGTAGGAGATCTCCTTCAGCTTGAGCGCGCCTTCGAGCGCCAGCGGGAAGCTGGTGCCGCGGCCGAGATAGAGCACGTCGCGCGACTTGGCGATCCGGTGCGCCAACTTCTCGATCTGGAGCTCGCTCGTGAGCGCATCGGCCATCAGGCGCGGGACCTCGACGAGCCCGTGGACCAGCTTGGTCTCGTCCTCGTCCGACAATTCGCCGCGCGCCTTGCCGGCCGCGATCGCAAGGTTTGCCAGCACCATGAGCTGGCACGTGAACGCCTTGGTCGAGGCGACGCCGATCTCGGGTCCCGCCAGCGTCTGCAGCACCGTCTCGCTCTCGCGCGCGATCGTCGAGGTCGGCACGTTGACGACCGCGATCGTATGCACGCCCTCGGCCTTGGCATAGCGCAGCGCCGCCAGCGTATCGGCGGTCTCGCCCGACTGCGAGATGAAGATGGCGAGGTCGCCCTTGCGCAAGGGGGCCTCGCGGTAGCGGAATTCGGAGGCGACGTCGACCTCGACCGGCAGGCGCGCAAAGCGCTCGAACCAGTATTTGGCGACGAACCCGGCATAGCTCGCTGTGCCGCAAGCGGTGATGTTGATGCGCTGGATGTTCTTGAAATCGAACGGCAGCGCGACCGGCAGCGCGACGCGCTCGGTTGCCATGTCGACGTAGCGCGCCAGCGTGTGGCCGACCACCTCCGGCTGCTCGTGGATCTCCTTGGCCATGAAGTGACGGTAATTGGCCTTGTCGACCAGCGAGGTCGAGGCGGCGTGCCTGATCTTGTCGCGCTGGACGGCATGGCCGTCCTTGTCGAAGATCGCGGCGCTCTTGCGGGTCAGCACCACCCAGTCGCCGTCCTCGAGATAGCTGATCGTGTCGGTGAACGGGCCGAGCGCGATGGCGTCCGAGCCGAGATACATCTCGCCGTCGCCGTAGCCGATCGCCAGCGGCGGGCCGTTGCGGGCGCCGATCATGAGGTCGTTGTCGCCGGCGAAGATGAAGCCGAGCGCGAAGGCGCCGCGCAGGCGCGCCAGCGTCAGCTTCACCGCTTCCACGGGCTTATTGCCGCGGGTGAGCAAATCGTCGACGAGATGCAGCACGATCTCGGTGTCGGTCTCGGTGTGGAACACCGTGCCCTTCTTTTCGAGCTCCTCGCGCAGCTCGCGGAAATTCTCGATGATGCCGTTGTGGACCACGGCGACGCGCTCGGTCGCGTGCGGGTGGGCGTTGTTGACGGTCGGCTTGCCGTGGGTGGCCCAGCGCGTGTGACCGATGCCGGTGGTACCCTTGAGCGGCTCGGCCTCCAGCCGCTTCTCCAGATTCTTCAGCTTGCCCTCGGCGCGGCGGCGCTCCAGGTGCTTGCCTTCGAGCGTGGCCACGCCCGCGGAATCGTAGCCGCGATATTCGAGGCGTTTGAGCGAATCCACCAATTGCTCTGCAACCGGCTCACGCCCGAGAATGCCGACAATCCCGCACATGCGGATCACTATCCCCCAAATCGTCGAAAAATCGCCTAAACGACGCGCTTGGTTTTTAGCGAAAATCGCAGGGAACCAGATACTCAATAATTATTGCTGATTGAGACAGCACGGGCCCGCGACCGCTGCGCCGTCTGCGTCGAATTGGCCGGCCTTAAACCGCGCCCGTTAACTTATTGTCAATACATTTGGCCAACGATTCCGGTCAGGAGAACCAGGCCATGAAAGGCTCATCCGACCGCAAGGGTCTGTCGTCCATGTATCTGCGCGCCAGCGAGACCACGGGCACGCACCTTGCGCATTGGCCGCCGCCGCTGCGCGGCAAAGAGAACAAGCCCCTCTTCATCAAGCATCCCGAAGGCGAGCCGGTGAAGCGCGCCAAGCCGCGCGGCTGGCGCCTGACCCGCGCGATCTTCTCCGAATTCGCCGACGAAGAATAGCGCCGCTCACGTCTCCGGCTTCTTGCCGCCGGTCTTCATCTCGCGATAGCGCGCCGCGCCGCCTTCCCGGATGGTCTGCGGGCTGCGCTCCAGCGCCATCGCGTCGTCGGGGACGTCCTTCGTGATCACCGAGCCCGAGCCGATATAGGCACCATTGCCGATCGTTACCGGGGCGACCAGCGAGGAGTTGGTGCCGACGAAGGCGCCCTTTCCGATCACCGTCTTGTGCTTCTTGAAGCCATCGTAGTTGCAGGTGATGGTGCCGGCGCCGATGTTGGAATTGGCGCCGACGGTGGCGTCGCCGATATAGGAGAGATGGTTGACCTTGACGCCGGCCTCCAGCGTCGCCGCCTTGGTCTCCACGAAATTGCCGATGCGCGCGCCGTCGCCGAGCGAGGTGCCGGGACGCAGCCGCGCATAGGGTCCGATCGAGACCTTCCTGCCGAGCGTCGTCTCGACGATATGCGAGAACGAGTGGATCACCGCCCCGTCCGCGATCGACACGCCGGGGCCGATCACCACGAACGGCTCGATCGTCACGTCCTTGCCGAACACGGTGTCAGTGGACAGATACACCGTCTCCGGCGCGATCAGCGTGACGCCGGCCTCCATCGCCGCCTTGCGCAAACGCGCCTGCATTACGGCTTCGGCCTCGGCGAGCTGCGCCTTGGTGTTGATGCCGCGCACCTCGTCTTCGCTGGTTTCGATCACCACCGACTCCCATCCCTGCCTGCGGACGATTTCGACCGCATCCGTCAGATAATATTCGCCCTTGGAATTGGCATTGCCGATCTGCCCGAGAATGTCGAGCGCACGGCGGCCGTCGATCGCCATCACGCCGGCGTTGCACAAATCGATCTTGCGCTCGTCCGCGCTGGCGTCGGCCTGCTCGCGGATCGCAACCAGGCGGTCGCCCTCGACGATGAAGCGGCCGTAGCCGGTCGGGTCGGCGGCGCGAAAGCCGAGCGCGGCAATGGCTGCGCCGCGGGCGAGCGGCGCGCGCAGCCGCGCAAAGGTCTCGGCCGAGATCAGCGGCGTGTCGCCGAACGCGATGAGGAGATCGTCGGCGCCGCGCGCGATCGCCTCGCGCGCCGCCAGTACCGCATGCGCGGTGCCGAGCCGCTCGGCCTGCACGAAGGTCAGCGCGTCGGGACGGATGCGCTTGGCTTCGTCGGCGACCGCCTGATGATCGGGGCCGATCACCACCGCGAGCGAGGTGCCGGTTCCCTTGGGTGCGGCGGCGAGCACGTGCGCGAGCAGACTCCGGTGCGCGACCGGATGCAGCACCTTCGGCAGGCTTGATCGCATGCGCGTGCCTTCGCCGGCGGCGAGCACGATCGTGAGGCTGGAACGGGCGGTCATCGAAATCCTGACAGCTATGGCCGAATCAAATTGGCGCGGACGGGCGGCAACGCCCTCGGAAGCTATCGCCTTGCTACCCCCGCAAACGCCCGGAATTCAAGTGCGGCGCGCTTTTCCTGTTAATGTTCCCTGATTGATTCGGGGAAGCCGGACGGGGCTGGGCGCTTAACATTCATGGCAAGGGATTCCGACCCACTGGCGGACGCTTTCTCCACCAAGGAGACCGGCGGGCTGTTCTCCGGACTTTTGGCCGAGGAAAGCGCCTTCGACGGGCGCATGATGTGGCGGCTGGGCTCGTGGGGCGTGGCGGCCGTCGGCGCCGTCGTCATTGCCGTGATGGCCAACCAGGCCCAGCTCGGCTGGCGGCGCGACCAGGTTGCGTCCGCCGATCTCGTGCGCCAGGCCGACCGGCTGCAGCTGCTGACCAAGGAGAGCCAGAACGAAGCGCGCCGGCTCGCCGCCGCGATCGAGACGCTGAACAGCGACCGCGACCGGCTGTATTCGCGCGTCACCGTGCTGGAGCAAGGGCTCGATTCCGTCACCGGCGCCATTGCCAAGCAAGCGGCCGCGCCGCCGCCGGGCGCGAAGCCGCAGGACGCAGCACCCGCGGCTCCCAATGTCGCGCCGGTTGCTTCGACGCCGACGGCGACGAGCGAGAAGCCGCGCAGCGAAGCCGCCAAGGATGCTCAGAAGGATTCGCCAAAGGATGCTCAGAAGGAAACGTTGAAGGAGCCGCCGAGCCCGCCGCCGCAGACCGCGGCCGCCGCCTCGCTCGTGCAACAGAATCCGGCCATGACTTCGGCGCTGCCGACCATTCCGCTGGTGCCCGCCAAGTCGCTCATGGCGCCACCTGATCCGGCCGCATCGAAACTGATTCAACCTGAGACAGCCGAGCAGAAGTCCGAGCCGGCGCCCGCCGCAGCCGAAATCGTGGCGGCAGCAACCAAGCCGCCAGAGCCAGCCGAGAGCGAATCCCCTGCCATCGCCGTTCAGCAGACGCGCTTTGCGATCGATCTCGGCGGCGCCAACTCGATCGACGGCCTGCGCGCGCTCTGGCGCGGCGTGACCAAGTCCAACCCGGAGATCGCAGCGCTGCGGCCGATCATCATGATCAAGGAAGGCAACACCGGCCTCGGCATGCAGCTCCGCCTGGGCGCCGGCCCCCTGGTCAATGCCGCCGCCGCCGCAAAATTCTGCGCGGGTCTCGCCGAGAGCAATCGTCACTGCGAGACCACCGTGTTCGATGGCCAGCGCCTGTCGATGCGTGGCGGTCCGGACAAGGTACAAGACAAGGCGCAAGAGAAGACTCAGGACAGAGTCCCGGACAAGGGTTCGGAGACGAGCCAGGACGCTGGCCCTCCAGCTGAAACGGCCCCTGTGTCGAGCGCGAAGCCCGAAAAGCCGCAACGCCGCCGCAGCTACTCCTCAAAACGCACCAAGCGCGACGAGCCCGCCCCCGCTCCCGCCGCGCAGCCGGCGCCAGCACCGGCGAAACCGGAGGCGGCAGCGTCGTCCGCGGGATCGACGCTGTCGTCGTTCTTCAGGCGACAATGACGCCTCGGTCCCGGCGCGCACGCAGCCAGCATGCGACCAACGGACGCTTGGACCTCGGCCGCGCTTGGCAGCAAGTTCGCAGGTCCATGTCCGACGTGCGCGAAGCGTCGCCCCTCCAGAAACGCGGGTCTTGATGAACGAACTGGATGATGTGCTGAGGCTACTCGTCGCGGCGGCTACGGGCCTCGTGATCGGCATCGACCGCGACATGAACGACAAGCCGGTGGGCATGCGCACCCTGGCGCTGGTGGCCTTGGGCTCTGCGCTGATCTCGATTTCCGTGATCGAGTTTCAGAATTTGCGCGACCACCCGGATGCAGTCTCGAGGGTGGTCCAAGGCATTGTTACCGGCGTGCTGAGCGGCGTCGGCTTCATCGGTGCGGGCGTCATCCTGCACGACGTCAAGGCCAAGACGGTTCATGGCCTCACTACCGCGGCGACTGTCTGGATCGCTGCCGGTCTTGGCATCGCCTGCGCGCTGGGCGCCTGGCTGCTGGTGGGCGCCGCCATCGCAGTCACGTTATTCGTGCTGTTCGCGCTCAGCTGGCTCGAACGTCGCCTGGGGTTGAAGTAAGTCTGGTAGTCGCACATGGCCGGTGAGCGGCTTCATGCCTCCGCCCAAGTACCAAATGATACGAACGAGACCAACCTGACACGGCACACTCCGCACCGGACTTGATTCGGAGCGGAGATGACGGACGCGAACTTTCTGCGTGAGCAACTCGCGTTGATCCGCGAACTGGCCGAGCTGGCCGATCCCCACATCAGGAAGCGACTGCTCGCCTTGGCGGAAAAATACGAGCGCCGGCTGGCGGAGCAGAGCCGGAACACGCAAGGTCGCAGCTGATCGTCCTTGATCGCCCTTGGCGCAGGCGATGACCTATTCCATGCGCGCCTTCTCCTTCAGATCGCGGATGCGCATCTCCGCCTCGTCCTTGGACTGGACGATGTCCGACCAATCCTCGACCCGCGCCTCCTTGCTCAGCCTCTTGAGCTCGCTCAGCTGCTCCTGCGTCGGCTTGTCCATGCCTCACTCCTAGGCGGTGTTGGCAACACAATGTTGAGAACCAGCGGGAGGCTCGCGTGTTCCTGGAGAGTGCCCGGGCGGATCAACAGAAACCTCGCCTGCCCTGTTGCCTGGCCGCGCCTTCCCGACCATATTGCGGCCATGACAAAGAAGCCCTTCCGCCTCACGCCCTACCAGGTGCAGTTCCTGCTCGTGGTCGGATTCGTCACCGTCGGCTGCGCGCTCTACGTGCGCTATCTCGCGATCGAGTTTTCGCAAGTAGCGCTCGCCTGCGACGCCGGGCTTCAGACCCTGGTCTGCAAGTCGCGCTCGGTCTCGACCGTGCTGTTCAAGAATTCGGTGTTCGGCATCGTGGCGCTGGTGGTTGCGACGCTGAACCTGATGCGGCCGTCGATCGTGCTGCTGACCGTCGGCCTCATCGCCGCCGGCCTCGGCATCGTGCTCTACAATGTCGTGCTGTCGGGCCTTGCGATCGGCCTGCTTATTCTTGGCTTTGCTCGGCCCGCGCCCGCCACAGCGTGAGCGCGAACAACAGATAGATCGCGCAGGTCCATAGCGACTGCCAATTGTCGCGACCTTCGTTGAACAGCACGTACACGGCGGACAGCGCCAGCACCCCCGCGAACACCGCTTCGGCGATCGGACGCTGGCCGATCTGCGGCCGGTTCAGCATCAGAAGCGCAAACGGCACCACAGCCATCGTCAGCGCGGCGTAAGGAAAATCCTTGTAACGCGGATCGAACACGAAGCCGAGCGCGGTCGCGGAAGCGATCACCGCGGTCACCGCAAGCGTCAGGCCGAGCACCGCGGTGAGCTTCGACCATTTCCGGCCCTCGCGCGGGCCGAGCAGATCGAGGAAGGTCGGCAGGCTGCGGCCGATCACCATCGCCTGCGCGCAGAAAATCGGCGACAGGATGCCGGCCAGCAGCAACGCGCCCCAGAGCAGCCAGCCGCCGATCCCGTAGCTCTCGTAGTACATCTTGTCGGCGCCGATCCCGAGCAGGATTCCGGCGGTCGTCGCCGAGATGCCGACGCCGAGCCAGGCCGGGAAACGCGGTGTCCACGGCCGGCGGCGCAGCGTGATCAGCGCGACAGCGAACACCAGCACGGAAAGCCCCATGCCGGCGCCCATGTACCATTTCCAGTACGGGAAATTGCTGATCGGCTGTCCCGGCGGATATTTCAGGCTCCTGCGCACCGAGTCGTAGAGGCCCCAATAGCCGCCGACGGTGCCTTCCAGCCTGCGCTTCCAGGGCTGGTCGTAGGACTCGATGAGATTGACGCGGAACTTCTGCGCCTTCGCAAGGCCGAGGATTTCCGAGACGACGCGCGCCTGATTGGTGCGCGAGGGCAGTGCGCCGTCGCGCATGCGGCCCGCGCTCGGCCAGCCGGTTTCGCCGATCAGGATCTCCTTGCCGGGAAACGCCACCGCCATGCGCTCGCGGATCTGTTCGACATGGGCGGCAGCGAACTTCGCCCTGATCGGAAAATCCTCCCAATAGGGCAGGATATGAATCGTGACGAAGTCGACGGCGTCATACACCTCGCGGTTCTTCAGCCAATATTCCCACACATCGGCATAGGTCACGGGCACGCCGACCTGGGTCTTCACCAGGCGGATGAGAGCGACGAGGTCCGCCGTCGTCATCTCACCGCGCAGCAGCACCTCGTTGCCGACGATGACGGAGGTGATGACGTCAGGGAATTGCTTGATGAGGCGAATGGCGAGCCCGGCCTGCTCGTAGTTCTTGGTGCGGTTGCTCGAGAGCCAGATGCCCTGCAGCACCTTCATCCCGCCGACCTTGGCGGCGATCGCCGGCACCTGGTCGAGCCCGTTCTCCAGCGAATAGGTGCGGACGCAGTCGGTGATCTCCTTGAGCTGGCGCAGGTCCTGTTCGATCTGGTCGGCATCGATATGGGTCCATGCCTCCAGCGGCGACTGCTCGCCGCGGAACGGCGCGTAGGAGACGCATTGAACCTTGTCGGCGGGATCGATCGGGGCGCGCGCGAGCGTGATCGGCGTGGCAAGCCACCACCACACGGCAGCGATCGCACCCAGTGAGACGAGCAGAAGCGCCAGTGGCGTACGAAGAGAAATCGGTTCCGTCCTCCGCGAAGGGCCGTCGATTACCTTCTCGCACGCCGTCTGCCAAGGGGGCACGTCCGGTGGATCCCTTGCGCCCCCAAGGAATTTACCTGCGCCGGTTCACCGTGATCTAGGATCGTGACCTTGCTGGACAAAATTCGAAATACAGGTCATGGACTCCGAAAGACTTTTCCGCCGCATTGGAGACCCATTTGGACGCCATCAGCTAGCGCGTCCGCGGGGCTCCTGACGCGGACGGCCAGCGGATACATTGGGGAATTCATGCGGCAACGGGTGTTCGAGTCACGAAATGCGGTCCTGCGGCAGTTCGCCGCCACCTTGGCCGTCTCCTGCCTGCTCGTTCTGACCGGTGCTGGCGGCGCCTCCGCCCAGAGCGGTCCGCCGGGCCCCGAACAGGGCAAGGCGGCCGCCCAGCCCGCCGACGCCGCCAAGGACGCCGCCCAGAATCAGCGCCGCACCGACGAGTTCGCGGAAGCCGCCCAGGTCATCAACGGCCCGGCCGGCAATCCCGAATGCGTCTGGCTCGGCCGGCGCGTGGTGCGGCTGATGTGGCGGGACGACCTCGATACCGCATTCCGTCATCTCGACCTCTACGACCGCTTCGGCTGTCCCGGCGGCCACATCCAGGCCGCGTTCCGCTGCCTGACCCGTTTCGGCGGCCAGATCGACCCCAAGGTGGCCGAAACTCTGGATAGCCGCGTGCACGCGTGCTGGATCAACCCGGCCGCCCAGCCGCAGCAGGCGGCGGCCGCGGCCGCTCAGCCGGCAGCGCCGGCCGCCAATGCGCAGCCGCAGCCGGCCGCGAGCCCCTCGCCTGCGGCAAGCCCGTCCCCCACGCCGGCGAAATAGCCCAAGCCCAAATCGCTCCGGTCGTTTCAGCTGCCGTTCAGGAACGACCGGCCATAGAGACGGTTGGCACTGCCGCGCGTCGTTCGAAAAGGCCATGCCCTCATAAGGACATGAGGCCATGACAGTTGTGAAACCGCGCGGCAGAGATATGCTCCCTTTGCCGCGGACTTGGTCGGATCTCGGGGTCGGATCCGCTTCCCTGCCACCTCAGCCCCTATTGGTTTAGCCGCGATGCGCGTTGTCGCCGCCGTTCTGTTGCTCGTGTCTGCACTCCACGCAGGCAGTTGGGGAGTCCTGCGCGACAGGGAACCTGCGCCGGACTTCAAGGGCCTGGTGCCGAGCCTGTCCTATACGCCGTTCGAACCGGGCCATGTCGTCGACCTCAAGGTCGACCCCGACAAGATTCGCGCGGACTTGAAGAAGCTCTCGACCCTCACGCGAGCGATCCGGTCCTACACCGCGACGGAAGGCAGCGAGCTGGTGCCGCCGATCGCGGCCGAGTTCGGCCTCAAGGTCACGGTCGGCGCGTGGATCGACAAGGACGAGGATCGCAACGAGCGGGAGATCAAGGCCGCCATCGAGCTTGCCCGCAAGAACAGCAACGTGATCGGCATCGTGGTCGGCAACGAGGTGATCTACCGCGGCGAGATGAAGGTCGAGGACCTCATCAGCAAGATCAAGAAGGTCAAGAGCGCGGTCCGTGTTCCCGTGACGACGGGCGAGATCTGGAACATCTGGCGCGATTTTCCGGACCTCGCCTCCAGCGTCGACTTCATCGCCGCGCACGTGCTGCCCTATTGGGAAAACTTCCGTTCGGATCAGGCCGTCGACCAGGCCGTGGACCGCTACGACCTCCTGCGCAATCAGTTCCCGGGCAAGCGCATCGTGATTGCCGAGTTCGGCTGGCCGAGCGCAGGCTATAATTTGCGCAACGCAGATCCAGGTCCGTTCCAGCAGGCGCTGACCTTGCGCAACTTCGTCACCCGCGCCGAAGCGCTCGGCATGGACTACAACATCGTCGAAGCCCTCGATCGGCCCTGGAAATTCTTCGAAGGCGGCGTCGGTCCGTATTGGGGCGTCCTCAATGCCAGCGGCGAGCCGAAATTCGCCTGGACCGGCCCGGTCGAGAACCCCGACTATTGGAAGCTGATGGGCATCGCGCTGCTGGTCGGCGTGCTGCTGTCGTTACCGATCCTGCGGATCGAGAAGGCGACCGCGAGGCAAGCCTTCCTGCTGTCGGCGACCGCCAACGGCGTCGGCGCCTGGGCCGCGACCGTGTTCGCCTATTGGAACGGCCACTACTTCCTGTTCGGCTCGGCTTTCGCGCTGACGCTCGGCATGATCCTCCTTGTTCCGCTGGTCCTCATCGCGATGGCGCGCATCGACGAGATCGCCGCGGTTGCCTTCGGCCGGCCGCCGCAGCGCCTGATCGCCAAGAACAAGCCGGTCGAGAACGTGCCCGAGGATTACTGCCCCAAGGTCTCGATCCATATCCCCGCTTATTTCGAGCCCGTCGAGATGCTGAAGCAGACGCTGGATGCGCTGTCGCGGCTGAACTACCCGAACTACGAATGCGTGGTCATCATCAACAACACGCCGGATCCCGCCTTCTGGCAGCCGATCCAGGACCATTGCCGCGCGCTCGGTGAACGCTTCAAGTTCATCAACGCCGAGAAGGTGCAGGGCTTCAAAGCCGGCGCGCTGCGGATTGCGATGGACCGCACCGCGGCGGATGCCGAGATCATCGGCATCCTCGATGCCGACTATGTCGTCGAGCCCGATTGGCTGAAGGACCTCGTGCCTGCTTTTGCCGACCCGCGCGTCGGCCTCGTGCAGGCGCCGCAGGAGCACCGCGACGGCGATCTGTCGATCATGCACTACATCATGAACGGCGAATATGCCGGCTTCTTCGACATCGGCATGGTCCAGCGCAACGAGGCCAACGCCATCATCGTGCACGGCACGATGTGCCTGATCCGCCGCGCCGCGATGGACATGGCCGGCGGCTGGTCGAGCGACACGATCTGCGAGGACTCAGATCTCGGCCTTGCCATCCAAGAGCTCGGCTGGACCACCCACTACACGAATACCCGCTACGGCGCAGGCCTCCTGCCGGACACCTACGAGGCCTTCAAGAAGCAACGGCACCGCTGGGCCTATGGCGGCCTGCAGATCGTCAAGAAGCACTGGCGCCGCTTCCTGCCCGGCGCAAGCCGGCTGACGCCCGACCAGAAGCGCGAATATGGCCTCGGCTGGCTGAACTGGCTGGGCGCCGAAAGCCTCGGCGTGGTCGTGGCGCTGCTCAACCTCATCTGGGTGCCGATCGTCGCCTTCGCCGACATCGCCATTCCCGACAAGATCCTGACGCTGCCGATTGTCGGCGCCTTCATCGTCTCGCTGGTGCACTTCCTGTCGATGTACCGCGCCCGCGTCGCCATCAAGCCCGGCCAGATGCTGGGCGCCATGATCGCGGCGATGAGCGTGCAATGGACGGTGTCGCGCGCGGTGGCGCAGGGCCTGATCACCGAGCACATCGCCTTCGCCCGCACCTCCAAAGGCGGCCTCTCCCGCATGTCGATCGAGTTCCAGGCGTTCTGGGAAGCCGTGATCGGCACCCTGCTCCTGGTCGGCGCCGGCGTGCTGATCGCCACCAACAGCTACAAGCAGATCACCGAGATCTACATCTTCGCCGGCGTCTTGGTGCTGCAGAGCCTGCCGTTCCTCGCCGCCGTCGCCATCGCCATCCTCGAGCTCAGCCGCATCAACTCGTTCCAGTTCTGGCGCGACAGCGCGATCCGCACCGCCGAGCTGATCGGCCTGCGCCCGGTCGCGCTGCCCCACCCGACCGGCACGCCGCAGCCGGTGCCGAGCGAGGTCCGGCGGGAGACGAACTGATCCTGCTCCACGCCGGTCTTCGGCCTCGTGCCTGGAATCACGTGGTCTCCGGCGTGGATGACCGGCCGCCAATCGAGGTGAGAATTTTGGCCTAAGCGACGGATAGCCCAGGCAAATCCCCGCTCCTGCCGCGATCTTCGGCAACCACCCGCACTATTGACCTCCGCAGCCACTCCCCCTACACAGCGCGGGCCGAAGGCATGATCCGGAAACAGCCGGTTTTCCCCGCGACGCGATCTCTAGGCGAAGCGGCAAGACATGCCTCTCGAATGTCCGAACACGATGGCGATCTCTTCGAGCCATCAGCGGCCATGGGAGCGCGTAGCTCAGCCGGTAGAGCACGTGACTTTTAATCACGGGGTCCTGGGTTCGAGCCCCAGCGCGCTCACCAAGCTAATCAAGCACCTAGAGCCAAAATTCAGCCCTTCGAGTTGAGGGGATTTTTGGGGCCTGCACACAGTGTGCACACTCGCCGGGTGCAGCCATGACCGCCATCGATATTGTCGGCTGGGTTCTCTTGGCAGTGGTTATGGTGCTAACCCTAGGCTTTGCGAAGAAGCCGCCAACGTGAGCCGTGCCATTCACAGCGGGTTCATACGTGCTGAGGCACGCTGCGCCCCATGGAGATTCTCAGATGATCGTTTCCGTGCTCGCCGCAGCATTACTTATGGGCCCGCCCGTGCCGGGGCTGGTTCAGCCACCCATCCAGCAGGTCCAGTATGGTGTGCCAAGACACCCGCCTCCATGCGGCCACGGTTGGGACCTGAGCGCCCGAGACGGCATGTGTTATCCGAACGGAGCCCTCCCTCCTCAAGAACAGGCTGCGCGGCAGTACTATCATCGCGGCGGCGGAGGTTACGGTGGAGGCTACGGTAGACATCCCGTCCGATGCGGCCACGGCGCCGACGTCGATATTCGAGACGGTCGGTGCTACCCCAACGGCACGGTGCCGCCACAGTTTCAGCAGGGCCGGCAGGGATATTACGGTTATGGCGACTATTATCACCGCCCAAGGCGCCATTACTATTAAGCTATCAAAGGCCCGCCAGCGCGAACCGGCGGGCTCCTGTCACAAGCCTGTGGCATGTCCGTTGCACAGTCGAAGCCAACTGGGATTTCAGCGCTCAGTTTGAGAATGACACGCTGCCGGGACATGTATTTCGAGCCCGGCAGCGTTCGATTTCGAGACTCGTGAGACAACCGCTATGGCATGAGCAGAATCAAGCGCACGGGCACATTTCCGGAGCCTGCTGCTTCGCCTCCTCCGGATCATCGTCCTCAGCGTCGCTGTCGTCCTGCTCCATGTCGGTGAAATAGTCGCCTCGCATGCTCTTGGTTCATTGCCCGATCCAGGCTCCCGGCCCTGGGTTCGAGCCCAGCGCGCTCACCAATAAAATCAAGTAGCAAAAATCGAAATGCCGTCCGGCTCAGCAGGTGGGCAGGAACAAAGGTCACCCGTTCCAGCTTGAGTCTCGCTGGCTCGTCGGCCGAGTTGGCGGAGGCGGCGCCGACCAGCCGGCACTATGTTTTCTGCGCATGGGTCCTCATGTCGTGGACGAAGAGCGCGACTGGAGGGAGACTTGCGGGTTCTTGTAGCCGAAGACGAAGACCTGATCCGGGACGTGGTGGTCGACATCCTGGAGACTCACGGGCACGAGGTGATGGAAGCTGATAGCGGCGAGCGCGCGCTCGAGCTCTGTGCCGAAGCCACACCCGATCTCTTGTTCACCGACATCAGGTTGGCAGGCTCCCTGACGGGCTGGGATGTCGCCATCCAGTGCAGGCAATCCAATCCGCGCATGCCTGTGATCTACGCCACCGGCTACACGCACGCCGCTCCGCGTCCGGTGTCCGGCAGCATCATGCTCCAGAAGCCGTTCGGGCTTGAACGCCTCTTGGAAGCGATGCAGTCGCTCGCGGGCGATTAGCTGCAGCCAGCCGCGGTCAATGCTCCGCAGACTGACAATTGTCAGTCGTTCGACTCCACACAGGAACGAAGGGCCTTCCGCACGCTTTGGCAGGAATGCCAAATGTCTCGCCCGGGATGGTCAGGCCGCTGCGGCTCGCTCTGCTGTATGGGCACCTGATCGCGCGGGGCACGCGGCTGTATCATCCGGGCGGCTCGCAGCCGGTGTGCAGCCTGTCATTTGCCAAGCAAATGGTCGAGGCGGGTTTGCTCTGCGCAAATGGCGAGAGCTTCGAGCTGACGCAGGAAGGCCGGAGCTTCGCCGGTTGATGCGCACATCATTGGCTTCCCCACGAACTCAACAACCGCTGGCGCGTGACCAGGGTCGTGAAGTCAAGCGAGGCGTTCCAAGCAGCGCGCCCGCCGGATCTGACAATCTACGGTGACAGTGCACTCAACTGTGAACGAAACCTCGACCAATTGCCATTTTTTCCCGAAACGATTCACATATGCGAATGAAGCTACAAAGAAGAATGCCGCTTCCTGAGAGGTGCTGGGCAAATCGGGAGCATGCTTCATTGACTGACGAGGTTCCGTCGCAAAGCCGATTTTTCATTCGCATGGGCGGCAAGGGTTGGATGGTCTACGATCGAGAACGCAGGGGCCCAGCACTGATCGGGACCGATATGGCGGCCAATCTGACCAAGGAGCGAGCTGAACAATTGCTACTTCTGCTGATGCCCTCACGCGCGGAGAGGTCGCGTGCGGCGAACGATGGTGGTTCGCCAGCGTGAACCGGTAGGCCCAATGGTTGCGGCCTCCTTTCTCGCGCGCCGCATTCGAACGTGTTCACCGGCCGCCGTTCGCGTTGCCGTCGGGGCTGGTTCTGGCCTAGACCTCGAAAATTTAATGCTGGACGGTATCTTTTGAGACACCCAGCTCGAATGTTTGAGCAGACGATATCACCCGGCGTGCCACGCTGAGTGGTGCGTCGGGCGGCCTCGGTGTGTCCGCAGCCAGCCCCGGGACGCCCGGGGCCGTTCCTTTGGATTCACGTTTGTTGATGCAGGAACGTCCCTCCAGGACGAACATGTCGTTACCGGGGCCGGCAAGTTTCATCTCAGATCTATCGTAACCCGGTAGGGCCGCTGTTCCAGAGCGGCGGCCCTTGTCCTGAAGCGTGAACCGGGGGCCGCGCCTAGCGCCTCTTTGGCCGATCGGTTTCTGCTGATCGCGATTTAGGGTTGCCACCCTTGCGAATTGTCGGGGGCGGCTTGCCCGCGTGACTATGCCTCTCTTGCATTTGCTCGGCTGCGACTACGCGCGAGCGCAGATCTTCCAATGCGGAAAGCCCAGAAGCAAGCTCATCGAAACGCTGCTTCAGAACAGCGGTGTGATCGAAAGTGCCCATGTACCCCCTCCGTCAACGAGCCGACCGAAAAGTGGGAAAATCATGCAATCGAGGAATGCAGAGGCATGGAGTCAGTTCCTTTGAAGAGTGCTGCGCCGTTGTCGCAGTTCGTGCGATGCGACTCGGCTCCTCCATCCGCGAACGCTCAGAGGCAGGCGCCACGGCTACGATCGCAAATCGCGCCTAGCGCCAATGACGGCCCCGACCGTGGGGGGCTTTTGGGGTGTGAGGCCGGGGCCGCTGGAGGTGCTTGGACCTTTGGGGAAGGCCAAAGCCACCGAAGACTAGGAAAAATCGGCAATCGCTTCTGCTCGCTTTCGCACATTGCTTGTACGTTTTGTTTGCGCAGAACGAAGCCAATTGCCAATGAAGGACTATCTGGCGCAGATCGAGAAACTTGGCAAAGATGCGGCCGAACGCGCCCTGATCCGCGACTTGGCTACCGATCCAGCCAAGCGGGAAGTGTTCGACAGGCTCGCAAGCCACCTCACGGTCCTTGCTGACCAAGTGGAAATGGCGATGGTTGAGCGGAAGGCCGGGACCGACCCGTCTCGGCCTTAGAAGCACGCCGCGGATCCGGTGCCCGATCCGCGCAGACATGGCCCAGTGATTTTGTGGCTCCAGGCTTCGAAGCCGCAGTGGTGGTCGACATGCTGAGCGGAGCTGCGGAGATGCTGATGCACCGCCAATCCAGATCAGCATGGGAACGTTTCGATCGGCACTGAGTCCTACAGGCGCAATCCATCCCGTTTCCTCGTGGATCGAACGATGGAAAAAGCACTCGCCTATGCCATCTCGGCGGCCCTTGTGGGCTTCGGTCTTTTGATCTTTTTCGCCGGTCTGTCTTCCAGCTCGCCCGCCTTATGGACGATCGTCGCGCTGGTCCCGATCACGATCGGGATCGTGAGCGCCTTTGGTCCTGTGTGACTTGATGTGGAAACCAGGGCTTTAGGTCAGCCCGTCTGTATTTTTCGAATCGGCAGCCCGTGTTCGCTCTCTCGGAGCTTCCAACCGCTGGTGACCCGCGTGAGCCATTTCGTCTCGATGCTTCTGCTTGCGACGGCCCTGGTCCTGACGTTGTGCTTCGGAGTGGCGGCCTGGCGCCTCTCGGCAGACAAAGAGGCCGACATCACCGCCACGATTTCCCATCAGGAATACGGTTGGAGGCCAAGGCCCAGCAACTGAAACTTTGACAAACCCGCTGACATCGCGCCGGAAACGTGTAGGATTCCCCAAAACCGGAGGAACGGCATGTTTGAAATCAACGGTTTCGACACGGCGGGCGTCGTCAATCTCAAGCGGTCCTCACTCGCCGCGGCCCTCAAAAAGGCCAGGGAGCTGGTCGAGGACGGATGCTGGGACGTTCAGGTCGTTGATCCCACAGGCCGGGTCTATACCTCGTTCGAGGAGGAAGCGGCCTAGCCAGAACGCGTCCTCAGCTCTCCGGCGCCGCCACCGCAGCCGGCGCGGTCAGCGGAGCCCCTCCGATCGACACCGGCCCTAGAGGCCCCAGGGGCTTGGGCTCACGCACCAGCCGCTTGCGCATCGCGGCGGATAGTCCGTAGCGCGCATTCGCTCTGCGAACGGACGATGTCACGTCCGACATCATCACATTCTGCAGCGAGTCGACCTTGGCGATCAGCGTGGACAGCTGCGAGGAGATCTTCTTCACGTCGACCCGCTCGTCCGTGATGCTCTGCCGCAGCGACAGCAGCAAGAGTGAATCCTGCTGCAGCAAGGCTGCATTCTGCTGCAGCGTCTGGTTGTTCTCATGCAGCGAAGCGGTGTGCTGCTGCTGGGCCGACTGGATCTCCTTCAGGGCGGTGACGACCGGATCCGGTTTCGGTGCCGGTGCCTCCTGCCGCGGCAGCAGTTCGGCGAGGCTGGCAACATTCAATGACGGCATGCCGGAGGGCGACGTATAGATGGCCGCCGCGCCGTTGATGGCGAGGGCACACACCGCCAGCGGCAGGATCGTCTTGCGGCGGGGCGTGATTGGCGGCGTTTCAGCTTCCGGGCCTGCGGGTTCCTGCGCGCCTGCAGCGTCTGCAAGGGCGACGGCGTCGAGCTCTTCGGCGAAGCTTGGCGTTTCGAAGGACGTGGTCATTTGCACTGACCCCCATGGAGCGAGCAACAGGAAGCCGCCCCTGGAACGCCCTCGCGACGATCCGCTTACGCAGCACCCATACACAACTGCCTAAAATTGTCGGCTTTCTGGATTAATTCCGCGTTAGCGGCGCGGCCGGCGGACGGGCCGGCGCCCCCGGCCGATTACGGATCCGGCGCAAGCTCCTCGCCGCGCATCCGGCAACAGCCATGCCAGCAACGGATTTTCCGAAGTTGGCATAATGCCACTGTTTTGCCCGACAAATCAACGGCCAAGTGACGGCGCCTCCGGCACGGACTCGGCACGATAGGCCTGATCCGGGTCGTGGACCACGCTTGCTTGGGCCACCTCGGCCGCGATGGACGCGCCGAATGCAGAACGCCTTATCGCACAAGCACATAGCTACTGTGCATGGGGTTGTTTTCGCACTTTCCGATTTACCCCTCGTCCAGCAGCTCGAACAGCTCGTGCGTCCGCTCAAACCGCGAGCGCCACATGTGCTTTGGTAGAGCGCGATGCACCGAGTCGACCTGTTCCCCCGTCGCTCGCAGATTACAAACCTGGTCCTGTCGGGCTCGTAACGCGTTTGGGCGACACAGTCGTTCGTCGCTCGACCCGGGCCTTGGCATCCAGCACCTTGTCTCCAGCTCGTGCGGCTCGCGGCCGACTGATCTGGTCCGAAAGGCTCGAGCCTCTCCCTGACAGACTATTTGAACCAACACTGGCGTTTCCTTGAGCCTGTGTTGCCGGTCGGAATCTCCTTTGGGAGAACGCCGAACCAGCGGCCTTTTGATCTTCATTGCTCGTGCCGCTGCCAATTGCGCCGATCGGCAGGCCATTTTGAGCGCGACCAGCCCCGGCATTTCTCGCGGCCTGAGCTGCCGCCCGCGACCTCGCAGGCGTGGCGGGCTGGACGTTCGAATTGGTCGCTTCGCTGTTGGTGCCCAGATCTCCGCCGGGCGCGATGTCCTTCGTCCCCATCCCTGGGGGTGCTGAGGGACCTGCATTGCCCGCACTCGTCCCCATTCCAGAAGGCGCCGAGCCGCCAGCGCTACCCTGCCCCGTTCCCATGCCCGCTCCGGCGGAGCCGGCATTTGCGCCGCCCGCTTGCACCAGGGCCAACAGACATGAGCCTGCGACAATCGTGGCAATCACTGGACGAATGGCATGTGACATCGGACGATCTCCTTCGCCACGCCCAAATTAACTATAATGGTGGAGCAGGGTTTCCGCTACGAATTCGCAGTTGCGAGCGCTGACGAACGCGCAAGCCCCTACCCCTCGTCCAGCAGCTCGAACAGTTCCTCTACCCGCTCGAACGGCGCATCGCGCATCGGGCTGTGATAGACGACGCGGTCGCCGTCGCGTTGCAGTGACTTGCCTCGCGACTTGCGCAGGCGTCCGGGCAGGAACGTCGCGGCCGCAGCTTCAGGCCCGACGTCGAGGCGGATGATGCCGCGTCGCTTGCATTCGATCCTGAGCTTGGCCGCGGCGAAGAAGTCGCGCGAGAGCTTCGGTAACGGTCCGAAGCGGCGGGAGGTTTCCTCCTCGAGGTCGTCGAGATCGTCCTCGTCGTTGCATCGCGCGGCGCGGGCATAGAGCTCGAGCCGCACCGGCTCGGACTGCACGTAGCTCTCGGGCAGCATGTCCCCGACCGGCAGGTTGAGGTCGGGCACCCACAGCTGCTCGTCGCTCTTCTCCGAGGCCATCTTCAGCAGGTGGCTGTAGAGCACGGGCCCGAACACCTGGACGTGGCCGGATTGCTGCTCCGAGAACAAATCGCCCGCGCCTCGCAGATCCAGGTCGCGCTCGCTGATGGCAAAGCCCGCGCCCGGCCGGCTGAACTCCTCGAGCACGGCGAGGCGCTTCTCGGATTGTCCGGACTCCGTCTCGGTGAGCAGATGCGCGAAGGCGCGGATGCCGCCGCGGCCGACGCGTCCGCGCAGCTGGTGCAGCTGGGCGAGGCCGAACTTTTCCGGCCAGCACACCACGATGGTGTTGGCGCGTGGAATGTCGAGGCCGCTCTCGACGATGTTGGTCGCGAGCAGGACGTCGGCATGGCCTTCGACGAAGCTCATCATGCGGTCGTCGATCTCGTCGGCCGCCAACCTGCCGTGCAGGCAGACGATGCGCAGGTCCGGCGCCACGGCCCGCACCCGCGCCAGCATGGGATCGAGATCCTGGATGCGCGGGCAGATCAGGAAGCTTTGGCCGTGGCGGCGCTGCTCGCGCAGCAGCGCCGAGGCGATCGCCGCATCCGACAGCGGCGCGATCCGGGTCGCGACCGGAAGCCGGTGCACCGGGGGCGAGGCGATCACGCTGAGATCACGGAAGCCGGCAAGGCCGGCGGCCAGCGTACGCGGGATCGGCGTCGCGCTCATCATCAGCACATGGACGTTCTTGGCGAGCCCTGCGAGCTTTGCCTTTTCCGCCGCGCCAAAATGCTGCTCCTCGTCGACGATGACCAGGCCGAGATCATCGAACCTGACGTCCTTGCCGGTGAGCGCCTGTGTGCCGATCACAACTTTGATCCGGCCGCTGCGCAGGCCCTCCCTGGTCTCCCGCAGCGCCGCGCCCGAAGTGGCGCGCGAGAGGTTGCCGACCTCGATGCCGAACGGGGCAAATCGCTTCTGGAACGTCGCGACGTGCTGGCGGGCCAGCACCGTCGTCGGCACCGCGACCGCCACCTGCTTGCCCGACAGCACCACCGCGGCTGCGGCGCGCAGCGCGACCTCGGTCTTGCCGAAGCCGACATCGCCGCAGATCACCCGATCCATCGGATGGCCGGATGCGAGATCATCCAGCACGTCCCGGATCGCCTGGGCCTGGTCGATGGTCGTGAAGTAAGGAAAACGCGCGACGAACTTCTCGTAGGCCGATCCCGGCGGCACCAGCTTTTCGCCGCGCCGCCGCCGGCGCTGGCTGATGTGCTTGGCGAGCGCCTTGCCCGCGATCTGGATCTCGCGCTCGGCCTCGCTGCGGCGCGCCCACCACGTGCTGCCGTCCGCCTTGTCGAGCGAAAGCCTGCCGAGCTCGGCGGCGTAAGGCCACATCAAGGCGAGATCGGGCGGCGGCACCAGCACCGCATTGTCGCCGGCGAACTTCAGGCGGATCATCTCGCGCATCGCGCCCCCGCCGGTGTTGACGGTCTGCAGGCCGTCGAGCAGGGCAAGGCCGCGCTGGAGATGAACGACCACCGTGCCCTGCTCCGGCGCATCGGCATGGTCGAAGGCCGCGCTCCAGGCGCGCGCCATCGGCTGCGGATGATGCGCGCGGCTGCCGAGCACGTCGGACGCCGTCACCACGACCAGAGGCTTCTTCGCCGGCACGACGAAACCGGCATCGAGATCGGCGAGCAGCGCCATCTCACCGCCCCGCCCGCGGGCCGCCTCCTCCCAGTCTTCGCAGCGCTCCGCCTTGACGCCGCTCATCCGCTCCATCACGCGCAGATCGTCCTCGTGCGCGGCAACGAGGATCAGCCGCGACCCGGCCCGGCGCGTCTCCTCGACGAAGCCACGCAACGCCTTCCGGGAGGATGTCAGCTTCGAAAATTCCGGGATGGCCTGGAACGGTGCCCTCCGCGGCAGCACCTTGATGCCCTTGGAGAGCCGCTTCCAATCGCTGCGCCCGAGATATTCGCGCTCCCGCTCGCTGCGGGGCGCGGCCTCCTCGATCGTATCGAGCCATCCGTCGGCATGCGACGGCACGCCGGCATCGGCGATCCATCTGGCGCCCGCGCAATAATCGAACAGGCTGGCGCGCTTGCCGCCTTTGCCGGCAAGGCCGAGCCGCTCCGACATGGGATCGACGAGCAGCTCCCTGGTCTCGAAGATGATCCTATGCTCATGCGGGTCGAAGGCCACGATCCGTTTGATCGTGTGCTGCGAATGCTCGATCCGGAACGGCCCCAGCGCGCCCGCCGGGAATATCTCGAAGGTCTGGCCGTGGAACAGCGCCCCGCCCGGATAATCCGGCTCATCGTCGAGATCGTAACCGAGGGATTGGAGGCGGGACTCCAGCTCCTGCTCGGAGAACGTGCCGCCCACCTTCAAGCTCAGGCTCAGGCGCGACAGGCTGGCCGGCGGCGGCATCCGCTCCATCACCGCTTCGGCCGTCGATACCAGAAACACCGGCTTCTTGGACTTCGCAAGGCGCCTCAGCACGGAGGCTCTGCGCCCCGCGAGCTCGTGCGAGGGCTCCAGTTGATCGAACGGCAAGGTATTCAAGCGCGGAAACACCAGCACCTCGCAGGCGGGGTCGAGCGCGTGAATGACGCTGCCGAGCCGCTCCGCCCTGTTCTCGCTCTCGGCGAGAAACACGATGCCGCTGCGTCCGGACTGCTTCCATTGTCCAAGCAGATGAAGGGCCATCATGCCGAGAGGCGACGAAGACGAGATCGTGGCGCGCTGCGATCCTTTGCTCTTCTTCGGCGGCTTCTTGGCCACCCTTGCCTTCGTGGAAAGCCTCACTTGGACCCGTTTCTGCTCTTGAACCGCCGCAAACTGAATGCGAGCCGCCTTGCCCCTCGAATCGGCAGCTCGGCGCCATGCATATGGGATTTGCCCTGCGAACGCACCCCTCCTCGATAACGTTCGAGGCGGCGGCGCGATCCTTTCGATCTGCTCTTGGCTGTGAGAATGGAGGCACGAAAAAGCCCCAGCGCTTGGAGCCACGCTGGGGCGTTTCGTTCGAAATGAATCGGTTAAGCAATGACGTCTTCATAGCAGCGGTTTCGCCGCGCGCTTGTGAACTGGTTCACACGTCTTGTTGGCTCGGCGATGTCTGGCGGCATCGGGCCAGGCCGGCATTCAAGCTTTCTTCAGACATTTCGGATCAGCTGACGATCCATTTCAAAGTGATTGTCATCCGCGCATGAGTTCGGTCCAGGTTCAGTGCACGCGGTGCAAGAACGTGTTTCGCGATCGCGCCGGCCGGTTGCAGGACGGCTATTCCAGGCAATGTCCGAGCTGCGAAGTCGTGCTGTTCTTCGCCGAGGACTCGCAGCATCCTTTCATCAAGCGGGCGATGCGCAGTGCGCGCCAGGTCCGCAAGGAGATGCGGGAGCTCCAGGCCGCGAAGCTCGCCGCACCCGAGCCGGAGGTGGCGCAATCGAGGAGGTTTGCTGGCAGGACGCGATCGGCGGCGCGGGAGGACTAGCGGCTCAGCTTCGCCGCCGCTTGCGCGGAAACAGGCGGTCGCGGATGTAGCGCGAGGTCGCCGTCAGGCGGATGCCGCGGGGCTTGTGCCAGGCGGCGCGGTCGATCTCCTTCTTGTCGCCGATCGCCAGCCTGCCCTTGGCGGACTTGGCGATGAAGATCGCGTCGCTCATCTTGCGGCCGGAGCGCTTGTTCCTCGCCTTCACTTCCTTCCAGAGGCTGATCCTGCCGAGCTTCAGCTTGGGCAATTCCTCCTTGATCTCCCGCCGCAGGCAGTCCTTCTCCGACTCGCGCGCACGCTTGCGGCCGCCCGGAAACATCCACAGGCCGTCCGATCGGCGTCTGACCAACAATACCTTGCCGCGCCTGGCGGCAACCAGCTTGGAAGACTTTGCCATTGCTGCCGTTGTCGAAAACAGAATCGACCCAATGGTAACTTGTCTAGTCAAACAGACAAGTTAGCGAAGCGCCTTGATCACAAGCCACGAGCTAACCGGCATGGGCGGCTGACACCGCGCTGGCGGGGCGAGATCAACCCTTCCCCGCCTCCGCCCGGTCCTCGGTCCTGATCCAGGCCATCATCATTTCCCAGGCCACCGACAGGATGATCGGTCCGATGAACAGTCCGACGATGCCGTGGGCCAGCGTACCGCCGATCACGCCGACGAAGATCACGATGGTCGGGGTGGTCAGGCCACGGCCCATGACCAGCGGCTTCAGCATGGTGTCGATGAAGCCGACCAGGACGAAGAACACGGTGAGCAGCAGCGCGGTGGTGACGTCCTTAGCGGTCCAAATCCAGATGATCACTGGCAGCAGCACCAGGAAAGCACCGATCTGCACGATCGAGAGCAGCAGCACGATGAAGGCAAGAAGGCCCGCGCTCGGCACCGAGGCGAGCTTGAAGCCGATTCCGGCGAGCAGCGCCTGGACGATCGCCACGCCAATGACGCCCTGCGCCACGGCGCGGATGGTCGCACCGGCGAGCGAGAGGAAATGCTCGCTTTGCTCCGGCACGATGCGAAACAGGAAGTTGCGGCCGGCCGCGACCAGGCGCGGCCCATGCGGAAACAGGAAGCCGGCCACGAACACGGAGACGAGAAACTGGAGCGTGCCAAGGCCGGCGTCGCCCGCGAGCGAGAGCAGCGGGCCGGCCAGCGGCTGAAGATACGGCGCCACCTCGCGCACCGCCGTCCGAACGTTGTTGTAGGCCTGATCCCAGAGCTCGTAGAGCCAGGGGCCGACCAGCGGCCAGGACTTAAGCTGCTCCGGAGCCGATTGGAGCACGAGGTCGCCGGTGCCGAGCTGGTGCGCCAGCTCACGCACGCCGTCCACCGCGCTGATGCCGAGCCAGGTCGCCGGGCCGATGACGATACCCAGCGTGATCAGGGTCAGGATTATTGCTGCGGTTTTGGGCCGGCCGCCCAGGATCTTGGCGACCCAGCTGAATGCCGGATAGAACGCGACCGCCAGCACGCCGCTCCAGGCCAGGATCGGCACGAATGGGCGGATGATCAGGAAGGTCCAGATGATCAGCAGGGCGAGCAGGCCGAGGCGGATCACGAGCTGGATGACGTCCTCGCCCGTCAGCAACTGACGGAGGCTTTTCACGGGCACAGCTTTCCTTGCGAACGCAACTTCCGCGCTTGCGGGCTCAGCCGTTATTGCCAGCAACGCATCTGGCGTCAAGACGACCGGCTGCCGGATACCGCATCGCCCGTCCCAACCCGGCTTGGCTAACGCGGGTTAACCGGATTTCCCCGCGCCGGTTTACGCCGCTGCAAATGCTGGTGACTACCTTTCTTCGTAGTCACCGAAACGCATTCTGGGCCATGGCCAACAGCATCTGGACGATCGAAGAATTCACCTGCACCGGTTGCGGCATGAACTACACCGCGACCAGAGAGGAGCACAGCGAGGCTCACAGCGGCAGCTTCAAATGCGGCATCTGCAGCGGCATCGTGCATGCCTGGTCCGGCAAGCACCACTTCTTCGGCTGGCAGGCCGTGAAGACGAGGCCACCGGTGTTCGGGCGGCGCTGGGCCGGCGTCGAATGGTAAGCCGCCTGCAGTGACGCCGGATCCGCCGAATTGCGCCGGCGCCGTTTGCACTCCGTTCACCGATCGCGGCTAGATCAGGACGGATCCTCCGCTTCGAACGCCATGGCCGACCTCAACGCCGTCCTGACCAGGCTCAACGACCGTCTGCTTCGCCTCGAGGGCGAGCTGTTCGTGCTGCGCTCGCTGGCGCGCGCGACATTGACCGCGGGCGACGACCATGCCGCGCGCATGCGCAAGCTGGTCGAGGCCGCAAAAGTCGCGCTCGACGACGAGGCCAAGCGCCCTCTCGACAAGCCGACCCGAAAATATGTCGATGCCGCAACCGCACTGGTAGAGGAGCTGCTGGTCGAACCCACCCCGGCGCGGCCGCTGTTCACGGTGATCGACGGCGGCCGACGCGACTGAGCGCCCGCCTCAGCACGGCGATGACTACCGCCCATACATGCCCGGCGCACGTGCCCCGTGCGGGTAGCACTGTCCCTGCGAGTAATTGTAATCATAGCCGTCCGGACAGAGCCCGCCGCGTCGTCCGTAATATTGAGGGCGACCGTAAGCGCCGGGCGCGTGCGCACGATTCGGGTAGCACTCGCCTGTCGAGTAATTATAGTCGTAACCGTGCGGGCACAGGCCACCACGGCGCCCATAGCCCGAGCCGTGGCCCCCGGTGTAGACACCCGGCGCGTGACGGTCGTTGGGATAGCAGCGGCCGTTCGAGTGGTTGTAATCGTAGCCGTGTGGACATTGCCCGCCCGGACCGCCCCTGAACTGAACCTGCTCCACCATGGGCGCTGTCGGCGCCGCAGGCACGGTTGCAAGCGCAAGCAGGCCGGCCAGCGCAAGTTCGATCATGACGATTCCTTCAAAACACGGGACAAGCCTATCAGGATTCGCGTCCCACGAAACGACATGGCAATTGACGCATGGCTGGCCTGAACCCCGCATGAACCGGGCTCGGACTGCGACAATGCGTCAACGCCAGGCATCGCGCACGATGCCGACGTCTAGATCGTGGACTTATCCGACTTGAGCCGGCTGAGCCCCGCCTCGATGATCGCGATCTCCTCGTCGATCTGACCGATCGGCAGGCTGAAATCATAGCCGGACCGGCTCTTCAGATCGACCGCGAGCCGCTGCCTGTGCATCATCAGCTCGTCCAGTCCACGGCGGTTCTTCAGACGCACATAGGCGTCGACGATCTGCTCGATCGCGTTCGGCATGAGATCTGTCCCGGCGAAAAGGCCCGGCGGCGCGCCCACGCCGGCGGACGATTTCGGTGTCGCGGTACGCAATACAAATCCGCGACGGATTCGTCGATACGCCAAGCTGGTTGAGATCGTGTTACCGTTCGATGATTTCGTCAGTCGTGGGCATGAAAGGCCGCCGGCGGCCAAAAGCCGGGGTCGAAAACGGATGCGGGTTTGAAATGTCACCAGCCCCGGTTGGCGCACCCTTATCAGCCAATCCGAGGCATCTCTGTTAAGAACGAAACACAGGAACCCGCTACAGGCTCTCGTCGACGACGCAGCGCCCCAGGCAACGGTAGGCGTCCGAGATCGGCGCCACCTGATGGCGCAACGCCGGTCGGGACCGCCGGGTAAGGCCCGCCAGCTTGGGCCGACGTGGCCGCCAGCAGCGTCGCGACAACAAAAAACCCGACGCTCCGCATGCCTTCACTCCCAAGCCGATGTCATGCCCGCTTGGAAGGCGCCGGACGGCTCGACGGCGCAATCCCGGCGTTCGCGCAAGCGGCGCCCGGCGCATTGTTGATAACCCACGCAAACGCTGCGCGGGTGGTGACAGGGCATGCGGACGTGTTATCGGGGGATGACGCAGTTGCGAGACGGATCGGACACCCATGCGAATTACCCTCGTCGGCTCCCGCCATTTTGGCGTGACCACCCTGAACATGCTCCGGGAGCACAGCGTCTCGGTCGTCCGGGTCGTGGTGGCGGACGCCGACGACCGCCTCGCCGCGGCGGCCAAGGCGGCGGGCATCGAGGTGCAAGTGCAAGCCAATCCCAAGCTGGTGGTGGCCTCCGAGATCGCCCCGGACACCGATCTGATCATCACCGCGCACAGCCATGCCAGGATCGGCAAGGATGCGCTCGCCGCCGCCAGGCTCGGCGGGATCGGCTATCATCCCTCGCTGCTGCCGCGCCACCGCGGCAAGGCCGCGGTGGAATGGACCATCAAGGAAGGCGACCCCATCGCTGGCGGCACGATCTACCATCTCGCCGACCGCATGGATGCCGGCGCGATCGCCGCCCAGGACTGGTGCTTCGTCAAGAAGGGCGAGACCGCACGAGAGCTTTGGGAGCGCGCGCTGGCGCCGCTCGGGCTCAAGCTGCTGGCCGACGTGATCGATTACGCCAAGGTTCACAAGGCGCTACCCGCCAAAGTCCAGGACGAGCAGTTCGCGACCTCCGCGCCGAGCCTCTCCTGAGCCAAGACCCTCTGAGCCAGCCCTCTGAGCCGAGGTCTCCTGGAGTCGTCCTGACGTTTACCCTTAACGTGCGGCGCCCTTGATTCTGCTTCGGAAATTGGAGCCAAAAGCGCAAATAAACCATTGTTCCCAAAGGAACAATTTTCGCTTTGGCATCGCAACAAATTTCCGTCACATTTCGTCCGAATAAGCGTCAGCAACTCAGACACATTCAAGGACGAATTCATGCGTTTTGGTCGCATTGCGGTGTTCTGTGCCGCCCCAGTTCTCGCTGGCACCCTCGCCGCCCCCGCCTTCGCCCAGAATCCCTATGACGGCAATTGGCAAGTCACCATCGTGACCAAGAGCGGTTCGTGCGAGCCGACCGCAAGCTCGATGCTGACGGTTGCCGGCGGCAAGATCACCGCGCCCGGCGCTAACGTTTCCGGCACCATCGGCAGCGGGGGACTTGTGAAAGTTTCGATCAATGGTGCATATGCCAACGGTCAACTCAGCGGCAACGCCGGATCGGGGAAGTGGAATGGAGCATCTGCAGGCATACCGTGCAGCGGGCGGTGGGAAGCATCGCGCCAATAAACCAATTGAGGCTCGCGCCCGGAACCGGCGGCTGCTGATCGCGGCCGCCGTTTTGTTTGGGGCTGGGATCGCCGCGACCGAAAGCAGTGCCCAGTCCGGCCCGTTCGCCCCGCTGGCGGGCAGCTGGAGCGGTAGTGGCACGGTCACGCTGGATGACGGCTCGACCGAGCGGATCCGCTGCCGGGCCAAATACGCTCCGATCGGACCGACCATGGAGATGTCGCTGACCTGCGCCAGCGATGCCTACAAATTCAACCTCGGCGCCAACGTGAAGGCCGAAGGCGGCGCCATTGCAGGCAGTTGGTCCGAGACCAGCCGCAACATCTCCGGTTCGCTCCAGGGCCGCGGCAGCGGCGGAAGCTACGAGCTGGTAGCCTCCACTGCGGGCTTCAACGCCAACATCTCTCTCAAGACGTCCGGCAACAAGCAGAACGTCACGATGCGCGCGGACAGTCAGTTCCGCGGCGCGCACATCTCGATGTCGAAATAAGACGCTAGCTCACGCGACAATCGATCCGGCGCCCGCGCCGGATCGATTTTTTATGGGCCGGGCACGAACGCCGTGACCTCGATCTCGACCTTGGCACGCTCGTCCACGAGGCCTCCGATATAGAGCAGCGTCGAGGGCGGAAAATTGCGGCCGAGCGTTTCCTTCCAGGCCGCGCCAATGCCGGCACCTGCCGCTTCGTACTCGGCGCGGCTGGTCAGGTACCAGGTCAGGCGGACGATGTGCTCGGCGCCGGCACCGGCCTCGCCCAGCAGCTTAACGATCCGCTTCAGCGCCGTCGCGACCTGGGCTGCCATGTCGGGATCGTAACTGCCGGCCTCGTCGCCCCCGGTTTGGCCGGCGAGTACCACCCATCGGCCCGGCCCCTCGGTCACGACGCCGTGGGAAAAGCCGCGCGGTTTCTTCCACTCGGCCGGCTGCAAGATGCGCATGGGCAATGTCTCCCGATCTTTGTCGTTGTTCGCTGATGCCTTAGCATGCCGCCCAGCATCGCTGCATCCGCAGATTTGGCCGTTGCAAACGGCGGCAATGTCGCCGATACCGGCCGCCCCTCCTCTGTCCATCCCTTTCCGTATCCGCCGCAGATGAGCACCACACCGTCGAAAATGATGGCTGCACTGTGGATGGCCGGCTGGCTGTCGCTGATGCTGATCATGGCGGTGGCCGGGCGCGAGACCACGCGCGAGCTGAATGTTTTTCAGATCATGGAAATGAGGTCGCTGGCCGGCTTCGTCTTGCTCTCACCGATCATCTACCGCGCCGGCGGCTGGAAGGTGCTCAAGACATCGCGGTTGCCGCAGCATGTCGGCCGCAATTTGGTGCACTATGTTGCCCAACTCGGCTGGTTCTTCGCACTGACACTGATCCCGATCGGCCAGGTGGTCGCAATCGAGTTCACCATGCCGATCTGGACGGCCGTCCTCGCGGCGAGCTTCCTGTCCGAGCGGATGACGCCATGGAAGATCGCCGCCATCGTGCTCGGCCTCGTCGGCGTTATCGTCATTGTCCGCCCCTCGACCGGGGAGATCAATCCGGGGCAGCTCATCGCGCTTGGCGCCGCCATGGGATTTGGCGTCGCGATGGCGCTGGTCAAATCGCTGACCCGCACCGAGAGCGCTCTCTCGATCCTGTTCTGGATGCTGGTGGTGCAGTCGGTTGCGGGCTTCATTCCGACGCTGTTGGTCTGGACGTGGCCGTCGCTCTATGTCTGGGGCTGGGTCGGCGTGATCGCCGTCTGCGGCACGTTCTCACATTATTGCCTGGCCAGTGCGATGCGCTACGCCGACGCGACGATCGTGGTTCCGATGGATTTCCTGCGGGTTCCACTGACTGCAACTGCCGGTTGGCTGTTGTATTCCGAGCGGCTCGACGCTTGGACCCTGCTCGGCGCCGCGCTGATCCTGTTTGGCAATTTACTCAATTTGAAGCCCGTTTCGTCGGTTCCCGCCCGGGCCAGGTGAACCTCGCGCCGCCTCGCGCGACAAAACCAAGTGGCCGTGTGATTTGGATCACGTTGGAGCGACACTCCATCGTGCACATTCGGCCACACAGCAGCGGGTTGAACGCAACGGACTGCCGTTTTGGTGGCGCGAAGTCGGGCACTTCGTGTAGGTTCGTGGCCGATTTGTTGCTGCCTGCAATTCGATTCTGGGGATTTCAGAATGCGCTATCTCACCCTCCTCGCTTCGCTGATGTGCATGGCGCTGTCGATCAGTGCCGCCAAGGCTGACCGCCGCGTCGCCTTCGTCGTCGGCAACGGCTCCTACAAGAACGTCGCGCAATTGCCGAACCCGCCGATCGACGCCAAGGCGATGGCGGCCACGCTGCGCAATGTCGGCTTCGAGGTGATCGAAGGCTCCAATCTCAGCCGCGACCAGATGACCGAGAAGCTGCTTGATTTCGGCCGCAAGGCGCAAGGCTCCGATATCGCGCTGTTCTATTATGCCGGCCACGGCATCGCGGTCAGCGGCACCAATTACCTGCTGCCCGTCGATGCCGACATCAAGTCGGAGATGGACGTCAAGCTGGGCGCCGCCATCAACATCGACCTGACGCTCGAGCAGACCATGGGCGATGCCAAGGTCAAGCTCGTCTTCCTCGACGCCTGCCGGGACAATCCGTTCGCCGCGAAGATCAAGTCGAATTCGGCGACCCGCAGCGTCAACGTCCAGAGCGGCCTCGCCGAGATGAAGTCCGGCGAAGGCACGCTGATCGCGTTCGCCACCGGCCCGGGCCAGACCGCACTCGACGGCCAGGAAGGCAACAACAGCCCGTTCACGCGGGCGTTGATTGACAACATCACCAAGCCCGGCGTCGAGATCCAGCAGGCCATGACGTCGGTGCGCGCTCAGGTCAATGAAGAGACCCGCAAGGGCCAGCTGCCCTGGGGCCACACCAACCTGACCGGCTCCGTCTATCTCAATCAGGCGCCGACCACCCAGGTCGCCGCTGCGGCCCCGACCGCGACCGGCATTGTGCCGGCGGCGACCGGAAGCTCGGACGGTGTCGAGCTCGAATACTGGCGCTCGGTCAAGGAGTCCAACAAGGCCGAGGAGCTCAATGCCTACCTCACCGCTTACCCGAACGGCCAGTTCAAGGCGCTGGCGCTGGCGCGGCTAGCGGCGATCAAGAGCGGCCCCTCGACCGCGACCCGCACGCTCAATGCCGGCGTCGATCCCGCCACCTTCACGGATGAGGCTACCCAAGTGACCGAGGACCAAATCGGTCTCGACAAGAACAAGCGTCGCGACGTGCAGCGTCGACTCACGGCGCTCGGCTTCGACACCAACCAGACCGGCGTCTTCAACGACGAAACGCGGTCCGTGCTCAAGCGCTGGCAGACTGCGCGCGGCTATCCCTCCTCGGGTTATCTCAACAAGAACCAGCACAAGGCCCTGCTCTCGGAAATCGTGGCTGCCCCGGCAACGGCGAGCGACGGCAGCCAGAAGCCGGCTCGGCGCGCCGCCACCGCCCCGGCTCAGAGCAGCGCGCCGGCACCGGCTCCCCAGCCACGCAGCAATCCCGGCGATGCTGCCGGTGCGGCCTTCGTCGGTGGCGTCGTCGGCGGCATGATGGGCGGCATGTTCCGCCGCTGAGAGCGAGACGGATCCCAGACGACAGAAGCCCGGCTCGCGCCGGGCTTTTTCGTTTGTGATCCTCATGGTGAGGAGGCGCGAAGCGCCGTCTCGAACCATGAAGGCGCGCCTCGACCAGCGGGGCCTTCATCCTTCGAGACGCTTGCTTCGCAAGCTCCTCAGGATGAGGAGCTACAGCCCATCCGCGAAGTCTACTTCCCTGCCACCTTGCGCAGCGCCTCGTTGATGCGATCCTGCCAGCCGGGACCGCCCTCCTGGAAGAACTCCAGCACGTCCTGGTCGATGCGCAGCGTGACCTGCTCCTTGATGCCGGGCACGGCGTTTTGCTTGGGCGGCGCCGTGGCGACCTTGGCCGTCACCTTCTTGAACGCCGCCTCGGCCTCGGTCCTGGCATCGCCCAGCGTGCGCGGCCGTCTCGGTTGATCCGCCATGTCCTAGATTCCCTCAAACAGAGCCGTCGAAAGATACCGCTCGGAGAAGGACGGCACGATCGCCAGGATGGTCTTTCCGGAAGCTTCCGGCCGCTTGCCGATCTCGAGTGCGGCGGCGATCGCGGCGCCCGAGGAGATGCCGCCCGGAATGCCCTCATGCCGCGCCAGCGCGCGCGAGGTCTCGATCGCCGTGGTCGAGTTGATCTTCACGATCTCATCGATCACGGAGCGGTCGAGGATGTCAGGGACGAAGCCGGCACCAATGCCTTGGATCTTGTGCGGAGTATGCTGTCCCCCCGAGAGCACCGGGCTCTCCTCCGGCTCGACCGCGACCACACGCAAGCCCGGCTTGCGCGGCTTGAGTACCTGGCCGACGCCGGTGATCGTGCCGCCGGTGCCGACGCCGGCCACGAAGAAGTCGATGCTGCCGCCGGTGTCGTTCCAGATCTCCTCCGCGGTGGTGCGGCGGTGCACCTCCGGATTGGCGAGGTTCTTGAACTGCTGCGGCATCACCGAATTCGGCGTCGTCTTCAAGAGCTCCTCGGCGGCCGCGATGGCGCCCTTCATGCCCTGCGCCGCCGGCGTCAGCACCAGCTCCGCGCCGAGAAAGGCCAGCATCTTGCGTCGCTCGATCGACATCGATTCCGGCATCACCAGCTTGAGCCGGTAGCCGCGGGAGGCCGCGACGAAGGCGAGCGCAATGCCGGTATTGCCGGAGGTCGGCTCGATCAGCACGGTGTCCGGCTTGACGATGCCCGCCTTCTCCATCGCGATGATCATGGCCGCGCCGATGCGGTCCTTCACGCTCGCGGCAGGATTGAAATATTCAAGTTTTGCCAAAATGGTCGCGTTCACGTCGTGCATGCCGGGCAGCCGGCGCAAGCGCACGATGGGCGTGTTGCCGAAGGCATCGACGATCGAGTCATAGATCCGGCCACGGCCGGGTTGGTGCGCTGCACCCGTGTTGGACGATACGTCCATGATGAACTCCCTGTGGCGACGATCTGCACGTCTGTCGCGGCCCTGCGCAGTTACGGACAGCTTGCGGCGACACGCAAGCGGCAATGCAGCACATGTTAAATACGCTGCATCGCAAAATCGCGTGAGCTTTAATTAGCAGAGAACCAACGCATTTGTGTTGCGACCTCGTCAACTGATTCTGCTTATGTTAGACTTAGGTCTCAAAGCAGGGAGGTCACCACGATGTCAGCGGTTGCTGAAGTGATGTCGACCGTAGCGCTAAGGCGTGATCCGCGTTGCAGCGAGTTGCCGACCTGTCCCGTCTGCGCCGACTCCATGGTCGCCGCTGAAGCATCTGCCTACGTCTCGGACCACATCATCAGCTACCTCTGGACTTGCGACAATTGCGGCTACGGCTTCGTGACCAAGCATGCCGTGAAGCGGCGGCTCGTGTGCAACTGAGTTTGGACTGTTGAGCTAGCGCGGGGCGATATCGCCCCTCGCCCAGTCCGCGCGCGTACGCTGATAGAACTCCTCGAAATTTCCTTGCGCGATCGCGTCCCTGATGCCCTGCATCAGGGACTGGTAGTACGCGACATTGATCTCGGACAGCAGCATCGCGCCCAGCGTCTCGCCGGCCTTGACGAGATGATGCAGATAGGCGCGCGCGCAGTTCCGCGTCGACGGCCATGAGCTCTCTTCATCGAGCGGGCGTGGATCGTCGGCATGGCGCGCGTTGCGCAAATTGACCTGGCCGTAGCGCGTGAAGGCGACGCCGTGCCGGCCGTTGCGGGTCGGCATCACGCAGTCGAACATGTCGATGCCGCGCTTCACCGCCTCGAGGATGTCGTCGGGCGTGCCGACGCCCATCAGATAGCGTGGCCGCTGCTTCGGCAGCAGCGGCGCGGTCTCGTCGATCATCGCCAGCATGACCGCCTGCGGTTCGCCGACGGCGAGCCCGCCGATCGCATAGCCATGGAAGCCGATCCCGACCAGGCTTTGCGCGCTCGCATGGCGCAGCTCGGGCACGTCGCCGCCCTGCACGATGCCGAACAGCATGTAGCCATCCGGGGCGCTCGCGAAGGCGCGCTTGCTTCTCTCCGCCCACCGCAGCGACAATTGCATCGCGCGCTCGATGTCGGCGCGCTCGGCAGGCAACCGTACGCATTCATCCATCTGCATGGCGATGTCGGAGCCGAGCAAACGCTGCACCTCGATCGACCGCTCCGGCGACAGCTCGACCTTGGCGCCGTCGATGTGCGAGCGGAACGTGACGGCGTGCTCGCTGACTTTGCGCAAATCCGCCAGCGACATCACCTGGAAGCCGCCGGAATCGGTCAACATCGGTCCGTTCCAGCCTGTGAACGTCTGCAGGCCGCCGAGCGCCGCGATCCGCTCGGCGCTTGGACGCAGCATCAGATGGTAGGTGTTGCCGAGCACGATGTCGGCGCCGGCATCGCGCACCTCGCGCCAGTGCATGCCCTTCATGGCACCGGCGGTGCCGACGGGCATGAAGGCCGGGGTCCGCACCACGCCATGCGGGGTGGTCAGGCGCCCGGTGCGCGCGGCCCCGTCGGTGGCGAGCAACTCAAAGTGATTGGGAAGGTCATTGTCGGGATTCATGGCGGTGCTTATTGCGTGTCGGAGCAGGCTGATCAACCCGCCGACCGCGCTCGGGCCGGTTTGTGCATCAGACTGGGACACCGACCCACACAAGGATAGTGTGCCCGCGCCCTTGTCAAACGAAACGATACAGTATAGTTTTGTGCGCGGGCTGGACGAGATGCCGCGGCGAACTTGCCGGCGGCGGTAGATGCGTGATCGCCAGCCACCGACAATGCCGTACCCTTCGTGTTCGACCGACGCATCCGTCTCCTCGCGTGACCGGATCAGGCAGACTGGCGTCGGGCTGATCGGATCGGTGGTCCTGATCTGCAGCCTGGCGCTCGGCGCCTGCACCGCCCTGCCCCGCACGCCCTACACGGCCGCTGAAGCCAGCGCCTCGCGCGTGCTGGATATCGACGGCCTCCGGCGCTACGCCGACGAGCCGGCCACCAAGTTCAGCTTGGAGAAAGACAACAGCACTGCGACGAGAACCTATCTGGCGCTGTCCGGCGGCGGCGCTGACGGCGCCTATGGCGTCGGCGTGCTCCACGGCTGGACCGCGGCCCGAACCCGCCCCACCTTCTCGGTCGTCTCGGGCGTCAGCACCGGCGGCCTGATCGCGCCGTTCGCGTTTCTCGGACCGCAATATGACGACACGCTGAAGAAGGTCTACACCAGCGGCATCGCGGAGAGCCTCCTGAACGATCCCAGCATCATGCGCGTGCTGTTCGGATCCGGCCTGTTTGGCAACACCAGGCTGCGCGAGCTCGTTGCACGCTATGTCGGGCCCGAGATCATGGCGCAAGTCGCGCGCGAGCACGCCAAGGGCCGCAGGCTGCTCGTGGTGACGACCGACCTCGACACGCAGCGCACCGCGATCTGGGACATGGGCAAGATTGCCGCGGTCGGAACGCCCGAGGCGCTCAAGCTGTTTCGCGACGTGATGGCGGCCTCCGCCAGCATTCCCCTGGTGTTTCCGCCCATCATGATCGATGCCGAAGGCGGGGGCCGCAAGTTTCAGGAGATGCATGTCGATGGCGGCGTGACCGCGCCGGTGCTGACCTTGCCCGAAGCTCTGCTGTTCCAGAGTGGCCGTCTGCCCGGCAATGCGAAGGTGGACATCTACATCCTCGTCAACAAGAAGATCGAACGCAACTTCGAGCTCGTCTCCAACGGCACCATCGACGTCGCCTCGCGCAGCCTGTCGGCGATCACCCAATCGCAGACGCGCTCGATCATCTTCTCGACCTACGATTTCGCCAAGCGCAACCGGCTGGGCTTCCATCTCTCCTACATCGCGCGCGACTATCCTGCGCCGCCGTCGGAAGGGTTCGACACAACCTATATGCGGGCGCTCTACCAGTACGGATACGAGAAGGCTGCATCCGGCCAGGCCTGGACCTCGACGCTGCCGTGATCCCTCGTGACGGAACGAGGCAATACCGAAACCGTTGACGATATGGCCAATTCGGCCAGATTCGCGATGACGCCTCCGCTCCTGCGCGATATAGAGCGAATGACCGATATCACGACCGCGCAGGAATCATTGGGCATGGGATTGACTGCGACCAGGACAAGACCGGCAGCGCCACGGCGCGAGGTGCCGAAATCGCGTGGTGGCCGGCCGACGAAGACCGCTGCGATCGAGCGCGATCTGCGGCTGATCGAGGTCGCCACCCGCCTGTTCCTTGATCGCGGCTTTGATGCGACCTCGCTCGATGCGGTCGCGGAAGCTGCGCGGGTCAGCAAGCCCACCGTCTATTCCCGCTATGGCGACAAGCGCGGCCTGTTCGCGGCCGTGCTGAGGCGCGAGATCGAGCGCTGGCTTGCGCCGCTGTCGGCGGCGGCGGAGACGCAGCTCTCCAGCGCCTCGAACATCCCGGTCGAGCAGCGGCTGGTCGAGATCGGACGCGAGATGCTGACCTTCACCTGCGGCCCGGATGCCGTCGCCTTCAGCCGCATGATGACGGCACAGGCCATCAACTTCCCCGACGTCGCCAAGCTCGGCAAGGAGGAAGGCTGGCTCAAGGCCGTCGCCACCACGGCGCGCTTCTTCGACCATCTGGTCGCGCAAGGCGCGCTCGATGTCGACGACACCACCATCGCAGCCGAGGTGTTCCTCGACGTCGTCGTCGGCCACACCCACCGCATGGCGACGTTCGGAACGGCGCTGGAGCTGAAGGCTGCCGAGAAGCGCATGCGCGCGGCGATCAAGCTGTTCCTGGCCGGCGCGCTGGGACCTGCCGACCGCGTCCAGGACACCTCGAAACTCGCGCCACGGCGCCGCTCCTCCCGCTGACAATTCCGTGAGCTTGCGTGCTTTCCCCAGGCGGCGACGATGCGGCGTCATTGACCGAAATAAAACGATACGGTATGGTTTCATTACAGTCGGTTCGGGCCGCTTTTTTCACCAGCCCCAAAGAGGTCCGGACCCGCTTCGATCGCCGCGGCGGGTACAGCCTGCCGCGGCGCTCCGCGGCCGGCCGATGCCCAAGGCCGGCCGCGAATTCTTTACGATCATCCGGCACACTCGCTGGCCGAGGGTTTCGAGCATGACGACTGCCCAACGATGGACCTCGCACCTGCTTGCGATCGCATTGCCCGCGTTGCTCATCGCTGCGCCGGCACATGCTGTCGTGACCGCGAGCACGCCGACCGCGCTTCACAGCGACACAGATGGTGATGCCGAAGCGGACCGCCAGGCAGTCAGCCGCGAAATAGAGCGATTCCGCGGCTCCTCGATCACGATCAGCCAGGCCATGGCGATTGCCGAAGCCCGCCATGCCGGCGCCACCACCGCCGATGTGAGCTTCGATGGCGGCTCGGGCGTGCCGGTCTACCGGGTGAAGACACTGCACAACGACCGGATCTGGCGCCACACCATAAATGCTGCGACCGGCGAACTGGTCGGCGGGGAAGCGGCCCTACCCCTCACCGAGCTCGACCGCGAGGACCGCAGCAACCTCGCAGCGCTGGGTGCGATCAGGCACCGCCTCTCCGATGCCGTACGCGTCGCCGAGCGCGCCGCCGCAGGCAAGGCCATCAGCGGCGGGCTGGTCCGCGAGCGCGGCCGGCTGAACTTCTCGATCGTCGTCGTCAGCGGCGACGACCTCAAGGAGGTCACCCTGGAGCCGCCTGGCGCCAAGGGGAAATAGCGGGTGCCAAATAGCGGCAGGCTGCCCCCGGCATCGGCCGGGCCGAAAAGCCATTGACGGCCGCAAGACTCTCCCGCATAAGTCGCCGCCATGTTCACGACCACCAAACGCACGACCAAAACCACCACGGCCGAAGGGGCCCGGGGAGGCGTGCGCGCGTAGGTCGTCGACTTAAACGCATCAGCTCTACGGCAAGCCCCGCCCTCGATGGTCCGGGGCTTTTTTGTTGTCTAAATTCTCAATGCAACGGAGGACAAAGTGAGTAACGATCCCGTCGTCGCGATTGTCGGCGTCACCGGTGCGGTGGGCGCCGAATTCATCGCCACCATGGACAAGCGCGGCTTTCGCGTCGGCAAGCTCAAGGCACTGGCGAGCGCCCGCTCGGCCGGCAAGACGGTGTCGTTCCGCGGGCAGAGCGTGGCCATCGAGGAGTTGACCGAGCGCTCCTTCGACGGCGTCGACATCGCGCTGTTCTCCGCCGGCGGCAGCATCTCCAGGAAGTATGCACCGATCGCGGTGAAGGCCGGCGCCGTCGTGGTCGACAATTCCTCGGCCTTCCGCATGGACCCAAACGTGCCGCTGGTGATCCCCGAGATCAACGCGAGCCGCATCCGCGACCACAAGGGCATCATTGCGAACCCGAACTGCGCCGCGATCACCGCGCTGGTGCCGCTGTGGCCGATCCACCAGCAGAACCGCATCAAGCGCGTGATCATCTCGACCTATCAGGCGGCCAGCGGCGCCGGCGCCGCCGCGATGGAGGAGCTCGTCGAATCCACCCGCGCCAACCTCAACGGGCAGGTCTATACGCCGAAGGTGATGCCACACCCCTACGCCTTCAACCTGTTCAACCACAACACCGCCATCGACCCCGAGACCGGCTACAACGACGAAGAGACCAAGGTCATCAAGGAGACCCGCAAGATCTTCGAGGACGACAGCATCGCCGTCGGCGTCACCTGCGTGCGCGTGCCGGTGCTGCGCGCCCATTGCGAAGCCATCACCTTCGAATGCGAGAAGCCGATCAGCGAGGACCAGGTCCGTGCCATCATGGCGCGCGCGCCCGGCGTCAAGGTGGTCGACGACCGCGCCAAGAACTACTTCCCGATGCCGATCGACGCCTCGGGCCAGGACGACGTCCTGGTCGGCCGCATCCGCAAGGATCTCAGCGACCCCACCGGCCATTCGATCTCGATGTTCGTGGCAGCCGACCAGCTGCTCAAGGGCGCGGCGCTGAACGCCGTGCAGATCGCCGAGCTGTTGCCGCAGAAGGTGATGGCGTAACGGGAGGTGCGTAGGGTGGGTTAGCCTAGCGGATGCGCGAAGCGCGGCCGCTGGGCGTAACCCACCTCTTTCGTATCCGCGGAAACAGAAGCGGTGGATTACGCCTGACGGCTAATCCACCCTACGGGACCGCTCGAAACAGCAAACACGCATCGCCATACGAATAGAAGCGATAGCCCTGCGTGATCGCGTGCGCATAGGCCTGCTTCATCGTCGCGAGCCCCGAGAAGGCCGACACCAGCATGAACAGCGTCGACTTCGGAAGGTGGAAATTCGTCATCAGAATATCGATCGCGCGGAAGCGATAGCCGGGCGTGATGAAGATCGACGTCTCGGCGGCGAATGGCTGGATCGTGCCGTCCTCGCTCGCGGCGCTTTCGAGCAGCCGCAATGACGTGGTGCCGACGGCAACGATACGGCCGCCGGTCTCCCGCGCGGCGTTGAGCCGCTGCGCCGTTGCGGCCGAGATCGTGCCCCACTCGGCGTGCATCTTGTGGGCTTCGGTGTCGTCGACCTTCACCGGCAGGAACGTCCCTGCCCCGACATGCAGCGTCACGCGGTTGAGGCCGACGCAGCGGTCGCGCAGCGCCTGCTCCAGCGCGGGCGTGAAATGCAGCCCCGCGGTCGGCGCTGCAACTGCGCCTTCATTCGCCGCGAACATGGTCTGGTAGTCAGCGAGGTCCTGATCGTCTGGCGTGCGCTTGGAGGCGATATAGGGCGGCAGCGGCGGGCTGCCGAGATCGGCGATGGCCTGGTCCAGCGCCGGGCCGTGGAACGAGAACGCCAGCGTCACCTCGCCCTCGGTGCCCTTGGCCTCGACCTCGGCGTCGAGATGACCGAGCAGGCAGACCTTGCCTTCGTTGCCGAAGCGGATGCGGTCGCCGGGGGCGAGCTTCTTGGCCGGCTTCACCAGCGCCTGCCAGCGCGAGCCGTCGAGGCGCTTGATCAGCGTCGCCTCGATCTTCGGCTCGGTGTCGCGGCCGATGCGGCGGCCCTTCAATTGCGCCGCAATCACCTTGGTGTCGTTGACGACGAGCTGGTCGCCGGGCCTCAGCCATTGCGGCAGGTCGGAAATGATCTGATCGCGCAGCGCGCCATTCTCGACGACCAGCATCCTCGCGGAATCGCGCGGGCTCGCCGGGCGCAGCGCGATGCGCTCGGGCGGCAGATCGAAATCGAAGAGATCGGTGCGCATGAGCAGGCTTGGCACGACACAGCCAGACCCTCATGGTGAGGAGGCGCTTAGCGCCGTCTCGAACCATGAAGGCCGGGTTGCAGCAGTGGGGCCTTCATCCTTCGAGACGCGCGTTCCGCGCTCCTCAGGATGAGGATCGAGTGACTATTCCTTGTCTGCGGCCATCCGCGCCTTGACGATCTTGTCGGGGTTCTGCACCGGCTCGCCGCGCTTGATCTTGTCGACGTTCTCCATGCCCTCGGTGACCTTGCCCCACACCGTGTACTGGTTGTCGAGGAAGCGGGCCTCGTCGAAGCAGATGAAGAACTGGCTGTCGCCGGAATCGGGATTGGCGGCGCGGGCCATCGAGGCGGTGCCGCGCACATGCGGCTCCTTGTTGAACTCGGCCCTCAGCTTCTTGCCGGAGCCGCCGGTGCCGGTGCCGTGCGGGCAGCCGGTCTGCGCCATGAAGCCCTCGATCACGCGGTGAAATACGATGCCGTCGTAGAAGCCCTCACGGACCAGCTCCTTGATACGCGCGACATGGCCGGGCGCGAGGTCGGGGCGCATCTCGATGGTGACGGGGCCCTGCGTGGTCTCGAGGATCAGGGTGTTTTCGGTGACGCTCATGCTCGTCTCTCTTGCGTTGGGGGTGAAGTCTTGTCGGGTGACGTCTTGCGGCTGCGGAACTGGATCGCGAATGGACGTCCCGCGGCGGCGCCGGCCATTGCATCGGTAAATGGCACCGGCGTGCAGCGTTGCAACGCCTCCATCACCGCGATCCGGTATTGCAGCCGGTCGTTGTCAGAGGCCTCCGCGGATTCATAGGTAATCCTCGGATGGCCCAGAATGTTTCCGGCCCGGTTAAAGCTCACCAGGACGGTGATGTCGAGTGGGCGGGCCCTCGCCGGCGACGGCGGTCTCCAGCAGGTGCGCAGGTGCCGGAAGATGTCCTGGATCGTGTCGACCTGGGCGGCCTCCACGGCCGCAAGGGAGGTGGCGAGCAACAGCACCGCGGCAACCAGCAGGAGCCTGCCACCGCGGCGCGCCATGGCCGCGCCTATTTGATGTCTGAGGCGACCTGCACCTTCACCATCTTGTCGGGATCGGTGACGGAGCCGCCGGGCGAGCCGGGGGGCGCCTTCTTCAGCTTGTCGACGACGTCCATGCCCTGCACCACCTCGCCGATCACGGTGTACTGGCCGTCGAGGCTGCCGCCGTCGGCGAACATGATGAAGAACTGCGAGTTGGCGCTGTCGACGCTGTCGCCGCGCCGGGCCATGCCGACGATGCCGCGGGCAAAATGCACCTTGGAGAATTCCTGCTTCAGGTTCGGGTATTTCGAGCCGCCGGTGCCGTTGCCGTTCTGGCCGTCGCCGGTCTGCGCCATGAAGCCGTCCATGACGCGGTGGAACGGCACGTTGTTGTAGAAGCCTTCGCGCGCCAGCTGCTTGATGCGTTCGGCATGCTGGGGCGCGATGTCGGTCCTGAGCTTGATGACGATGCGGCCCTTGGTGCTGTCGATGACGATGGCGTTGGCCTTGTCGAGATTTGCCGGCAATTGCTGCGCCACCGCCGGCGCCGCGAACAGAAGCGCGGCAAGAACTGCGAGAATTCGGATCATGACAACTCCGGATCAGAGAGAAGAGGAAGCGCGCCGTTTTCAGGCGAATTTGGCCTTGAGCTGTGCCGCGACCTGCGGCGGGACGAAGGCCGAGACGTCCCCGCCCATGCCGGCGATCTGGCGCACCAAAGTGGCGGTGATCGGGCGGACCATGGGAGAGGCCGGCAGGAAGACCGTATGCACCTCCGGCGCCATGGCCTCGTTCATGCCGGCGAGCTGCATCTCGTAATCGAGGTCGGTGCCGTCGCGCAGGCCCCGGATCATGATGGTCGCGCCGTGCTTGCGCGCCGCGGTCACCGACAGATCGTCGAACGTCGTCGCCTCCAGCACGCAGCCGGCCTGCGCCGCAATCGGACCGCAGACCTCCTCGAGCATCTTGAGGCGCTCCTCGGTCGAGAACAGCGGCTTCTTGCCGGGATGCACCCCGATCGCGACCACGAGCCTGTCGCACAAGGAAACGCTGTGCCGGACCACGTCCAGATGGCCGTTGGTGATGGGGTCGAAGGAACCTGGGTAGAAGGCGATGCGCGGCATGGCCCCGTCCTACCGCGCCCCGCCCGGGCCGGCAAGCCGGGCAGGTTCCTAGCCCGTTTCCGGTCCAGCCCCTCCGAAAATGTCCCGTTGGGCGTCAGCGGCAGCCGGTTTGTTTCGTCCTCGGGCGGCCACGAAACAAAACGGAGCGCGAACGAAACCATTTCCCACATCGGCGAAGACGTCCGGAAACTGGCCATGGTTACTAATCCGGCCAACGAATGACGGGCCGCGTACTGGGCGTAGGCGGCCGCATCACAGGGGACTGTCATGATCAAGACCATTTCAGCGATCGCTCTGTCTGCGTGTGTTGCCGCGGCCCTCACCCTCCTGCCCGGCTTTGCCCCGAAGGTCGAAGCCAGCGTGCCGCAGCCGCTGGCCAAGAGCGACCGGCTCGACATCCGCAGCATCGGCCGTGACTGCTCGCAGCAGGCCTGGCCGAACTTCGAAGCGTCCTGCCTGCGTAGCGCCGGCACCAAGGCCAACGTCCGCGAGGCCCGCCTCGTGACCGCCAACCGCACGCCGTAATCGGATCTGTCAGGTTCGTGTCGGGCGGGTCCCTCAAGACCCCAGGAATTTCTGTGACGTCTCGTCGCAGACTACGCGACGCTCGCGCCCGTCGGAATGGCCCGACGGGCGCGATCTCGTTCAGGGGGCACTATCGGCTGCGAGGAACGGCGGGTGGATGAGTCCCGATTCGCCAGCCTCTATTCCCCGTTCGCTCCATTCCCGTTCTCGGCCTCTTCCGTGATGTGCTCGACTGACACCACGTGCTCGTCCTCGGCGGTGTCGAACACGATCACGCCTTGCGTCGAGCGGCCGGCGATGCGGATGCCTTCGACCGGGCAGCGGATCAGCTGGCCCTTGTCGGTGACCAGCATGATTTGATCCGCCTCCTCCACGGGGAACGAGGCGACGAGATTGCCGTTGCGGTGGTTGACGCTCATAGCGACGATGCCTTTGCCGCCGCGGCCGGTGGTGCGGTACTCGTAGGACGAGGTCCGCTTGCCGTAGCCGTTGACGGAGACGGTCAGCACGACCTGCTCCTGCGCCGACATCTCGACATAGCGCTCCTGCGGGAGCTGGAAGCTGCCCGAGGTCTCCTCGGCCTCGGCATCGGCCGGCGCCTCGTCTGCGGCGGCTTCGCCCGCGACCGCGCGGCGCATCTTCAAATAGGCCGAGCGCTCGTCCGAGGTGGTGTCGACGTGGCGCAGGATCGCCAGCGAAATCACCTTGTCGCCTTCGCCGAGCGCAATGCCGCGCACGCCCATCGAGGTGCGCCCGGTGAATACGCGCACATCGGTGACGGGGAAGCGGATGCACTGGCCGCCCGCAGCGGTCAGCAGCACGTCGTCGCGCTCGGTGCAGATCTGCACGTCGACGATCGCCTCGTTGTCGTCGAGCTTCATGGCGATGATGCCGGAGCGGCGGACGTCAACGAAGTCGGACAGCTTGTTGCGCCGGACGTTGCCGCCCGTGGTCGCGAACATCACGTCGAGCTGGCCCCAGGTCGATTCATCCTCCGGCAGCGGCATGATGGTGGTGATGCGCTCGCCCTGCTCCAGCGGCAGGATGTTGATCATGGCCTTGCCGCGCGCGTTCGGCGCGGCCATCGGCAGCCGCCAGACCTTTTCCTTGTAGACCTGGCCGCGCGAGGAGAAGAACAGCACCGGAGTATGGGTCGAGGCGACAAAGAGCCGGCTGACGAAGTCCTCGTCGCGGGTCTGCATGCCGGAGCGGCCCTTGCCGCCGCGGCGCTGCGCCCGGTAGGCCGACAGCGGCACGCGCTTGACGTAGCCGGCGTGCGAGACCGTGACGACCATGTCCTCGCGCTGGATCAGGTCCTCGTCCTCGACCTCGCCCTCCTGCTCCATGATCACGGTGCGGCGGGGCGTTGCGAACTCGGCCTTCACCTCGGCAAGCTCGGTCTTGATGATGTCCAGGATGCGCGCGCGTGAGCGCAGGATCGCGAGATAGTCGCCGATCTCCCCGGCGAGCTTCGACAGCTCGCCGCCAATCTCGTCGCGGCCGAGCGCGGTGAGACGTGCGAGACGCAATTCGAGGATCGCCCTCGCCTGCTCCAGCGAGAGGCGGATCGTGCCGTCCTCGTTGATCCGGTGACGCGGGTCATCGATCAGCGTGATGATGTCCTCGACGTCGCGCGCGGGCCAATCGCGCGTCATCAGGGTGTCACGGGCCGCCGCCGGTGTCGGCGAGGTGCGGATCACCTTGATGATCTCGTCTATGTTGGCGACCGCGATGGCGAGGCCGACCTGCTCATGGGCGCGCTCACGCGCCTTGCGCAGCTTGTACTTGGTGCGCCGGGTAACGACCTGCTCGCGGAAGCCGACGAAGATCGTCAACATATCCTTCAAGTTCATCGTCTGCGGACGCCCGGAATCGAGCGCAACCGCGTTGACGCCGAAGCTCGTCTGCAGCGGGGTGAACTTGTAGAGCTGGTTCAGTACCACGTCGGGCACGGCGTCGCGCTTGAGCTCGACGACGACGCGATAGCCCTCGCGGTCGGACTCGTCGCGCAGGTCGGAGATGCCCTCGATCTTCTTTTCCTTGTAGAGCTCGGCGATGCGCTCGACCATCGTCGCCTTGTTCACCTGATACGGAATCTCGGTGATGACGATCGCCTCTCGATCCTTGCGAATGGTCTCGAACGTGACCTTGCCGCGCATCACGATGGAGCCACGGCCGAGATGGTAGGCGCTGCGGATGCCCTGGCGTCCAAGGATGATGCCGCCAGTCGGGAAATCCGGGCCGGGAATGATGTTGATGAGCTCGTCGATGGTCAGCGAGGGATTGTCGATCAGCGCAATACAGGCGTCGATCACCTCGCCGAGATTGTGCGGCGGGATGTTGGTCGCCATGCCGACGGCAATGCCGCCCGCGCCGTTGACCAGCAGGTTCGGGAACCGCGCCGGCAGGACCACCGGCTCCTTCTCGGAACCGTCGTAATTGTCCTGGAAGTCGACGGTGTCGCTGTCGATGTCCTCGAGCAGCTTCAGCGCGATCTTGGTCAGGCGGGACTCGGTGTAGCGCATGGCCGCCGCCGGGTCGCCGTCGACCGAGCCGAAATTGCCCTGCCCGTCCACCAGCAACTCGCGCATCGAGAAGTCCTGCGCCATGCGCACCAGCGCGTCGTAGATCGCCTGGTCGCCATGAGGGTGGTATTTACCCATGACGTCACCGACGATACCGGCGGACTTCTTGTGCTTCTTGTCGGGCGTGAAGCCCTGCTCGTTCATCGAGAACAGGATGCGCCGATGCACCGGCTTCAGGCCGTCGCGCGCATCGGGCAGCGCGCGCGACACGATCACGCTCATGGCGTAATCGAGGTAGGACTTCTTCATCTCGTCGAGGATGGAGACGGGGCGAATGTCCGAGGGTTGCGCCGGCTGGTCGCCGGGCTTGTTATCGTCGTCAGCCAAGGGGAAATCCGGTGAGGTTTTATCTGGGAATCATATAGCGCATCACACCCCTGATAACCACCCTTGCCGAGCTTTGGGGAAGCGCTTTTTCCCACTGTTTTTCCAGAGACTTACGCCCTTCGCGCCACGGCCGCGGACGGGGCCGGAACGGACTGGGCGGAACCGGCTCTCACGCCCCGAAAGTCACCCGGTGCATGATGCGCCCAGGCGCCAGCGTGAACAGTCCTGCCACCACCAGGGCGCCGAAGAAGATCAAGATCATCATCCGCCGGTGGTCGGCGACGCGATGGGTGCGCGCACGCCATACCGCCAGCGGCAGCACCGCCAGGGTGAAGATCGACAAGAAATGGATCGGGCTGAACGGCCCGACCAGACGGATCTCGTGGATCCAGAACGACGAGGCGGCCACGAACACCATCAGGACCACCCAGATCCAGCCGATAGTCCGGTGCGGCAGCGTGCCCTTGGGGGCGGAGAACTGGAAGAGGCCAAGCACAAGGGCGGCCATTGCGGCAAAGGCATGCAGCGGGACCACCGGCGCGGCCTCAAGCAGCGGCGCAAGGCTCATGCAGGGCTTCCTCGTGTCCGGCGGAGGCGCACATAAGCTTAGGCCGGAAAAGCCGTCGACCAAAGAACTGTATTTATGTAGCAGGAACTCTCGGAAGCCCGCCCGAGAAGCACCGACCAATCATTCCCGCCGATACCTGCCCGATCGTCTCCGAGAGCGGCAAAGTGACCAACGTCCTTTTCGTCTGCAGCGCCAATCGCCTCCGCAGCCCTACCGCCGAGCAGGTGTTTTCGACCTGGCCGGGGATCGAGACCGACTCGGCCGGCATTTCGAACGGCGCGGACGTCTTGCTGTCCGCCGAGCAGATTGAATGGGCCGACGTCATCTTCGTCATGGAAAAGACCCACCGGACCAAGCTGAACCGGAAATTCCGGTCCAGCTTGAACAACAAGCGGGTCATCTGTCTCGACATTCCGGACGACTATGAATTCATGGATCCTGTCCTGGTGCGGATCCTTGAAAACCGAGTTGGCCGTTATCTGCGCCGAGACTAGCCGCCTCTTCCCAAGTCCTAGAACGGGATATCGTCGTCCATGTCGCTGTTGCGGCCGCCGCCGGCGGCAACGGGACGGCGCGGCGCGCTGCTGACGGGTCCGGAGGAGCCGAAGTCGCCGCCCGGCTCGTCGCCGAAGCTGCCACCTCCGCCGCCGCCACCGCGGCCGTCCAGCATCGTCAGCGTTGAGTTGAAGCCCTGCAGCACGACCTCGGTCGAGTATTTCTCGACGCCGCTCTGGTCGGTGTACTTGCGGGTCTGGAGCGCGCCTTCGATGTAAACCTTTGCGCCCTTCTTCAGATACTGTTCGACGATCTTGCAAAGCGGCTCAGAGAAGATCACGACGCGATGCCACTCGGTCTTCTCCTTGCGCTCGCCGGTGTTCTTGTCGCGCCAGGTCTCCGAGGTCGCGATGCTCAAATTCGCGATCGGCCGCCCGTCCTGGGTGCGGCGGATTTCGGGATCCTTGCCGAGATTTCCAACCAGAATGACCTTGTTGACGCTTCCCGCCATCGCCGCTCTCCACTCCGAATGCCACTGAATTTCAAAAGGGCGAATCCGCTGCCCGCGTTCCTCTGCGCCCGCTAGGGCGACCCTATACGCTTGCGGGCACCGATCAGCCTGCCACCCCCAAGGTTATCCCCACATATAGCATCGCGCGCACGTTTGTTCCAGATTTGTTCTTCGGCACGAGCGAGCGGAAATTTCCCGCATGTCCTCTCATGCCACAAAAAAGGACAGCCCTCGAATGGAACCTTTTTGGGTTCCCGAGTATGGCAAAAACCATTTAACATTCATCAAGTTGGAACCCATTCAATCAATCCGCAAGTGTGGCATTCCGGAGACGGACTCTGCCCTTTCCTTAGGCTACCTTTGCCTTGGAATTGATTCATATGGGTGTCGCGTCTGATCAGCCGCTTCGGGGACTTTCATGAAGCGGACGAAACTTGGGGAGACTGCAATGAATAAGATTCTTTTCGGCGTAATCAGTGCAATGGCATTGGGGCTGTCGGCTCCGGCAAGCGCGGCGGATATGGCTGCGCGTCCCTACACCAAGGCTCCGGCCCCGGCGGTCGCCGCGGTTTACGACTGGAGCGGCTTCTACATCGGCGTCAACGGCGGCGGCGGCACGAGCCGCAAGTGCTGGGACTTCGTGACCCCGGTCACGGGCGTTCTGGTGGCTGAAGGCTGTCACGATGCGACCGGCGGCACGGTCGGTGGTCAGATCGGCTACCGCTGGCAGTCGGCCAATTGGGTGTTCGGCCTCGAGGGCCAGGGCAACTGGGCTGACTTCTCGGGGGACAACGTCAGCCTCCTCTTCCCTGGAAGCGCTTTGGTCACCGGTGATCGTAACCGCTCTCACATCGATGCTTTTGGCCTGATCACGGGCCAGGTCGGTTACGCCTGGAACAACGTGCTGCTCTATGTGAAGGGCGGCGCCGCCGTAGTCGGGGACAAGTACGACGTCTATGCCGCGCCTGGCACGCCGGGCGCCGGCACGCTGCTGGCGTCGGCTCGCGAGACCCGCTGGGGCGGCACCGTTGGCGCCGGCCTGGAATTCGGATTTGCTCCGAACTGGACGCTCGGCGTCGAGTACAACCACATCTTCCTCGGCGACCGCACGATCGCCTTCACGACGCCTGCGGGCGTTGCCTTCGGGAGCGATCGCATCAGTCAGGACGTCGACATGGGTCTAGTCCGCCTGAATTATCGCTTCGGCGGCCCGTTGGTCGCGAGGTACTGATATCCCACCTATCGTGAGCGAAACGAAGGGCCGGCCCCAGCGCCGGCCTTTTTTTTTGCAGCACGACGGCTGGATGTAAATAAGTCAGCAACCATCACCTTTTCCGCTGTTGTGGCTTTTCGGAGACACAACTTGCGGCTTTGGTGGTGTAAAGACGGCGTCAGTTGGGCCGTTTGAGTCCGCTGCCCTTCCGCCACGGAAGGCAACAACAGAAACTGGGACTGGGATTAAGTTGAAAATGAAGAAGGTTTTGTTGGCTTCGGCCTGTGTATTCGCCCTTGCGGCCCCCGCTTCGGCTGCTGATCTGGCAGCCCGCCCCTACACCAAGGCCCCCGCGCCTGTGGCCTCGGTCTACAACTGGACCGGCTTTTACCTGGGTATCGTCGGTGGCGGCGCCTGGGAAAACAGCTCCGATGATCCGCGCATGCAGGGCGGTTTCGTCGGCGGCACCGTTGGCTACAACTGGCAGACCTCCAACGTCGTGTTCGGCATCGAAGCTGATGGCGCGTGGGCTGACGTAAACGCCTCGGCGACCGGTCTTGTTGATTTTGGTGGCGCCCTCGTTCCCACGACGGTCAGTTCGCGTATCGACGCGCTCGGCACCGTGCGTGGTCGCATCGGCTGGCTCGCTTCCCCGAGCGTCCTGCTGTACGCCACGGGTGGTTACGCCTGGATCAACAACAAGATCAGCGTCAGCGCGCCCCCTGTTCTGAGCCTCTCGGAGAGCCAGTTCCATTCGGGCTGGACGGTCGGCGCGGGCGTCGAGGCGATGTTTGCTCCGAATTGGTCGGTCAAGGGCGAGTACCTCTATCGCAGCCTGGGCGGCGAGACCTACTTCTCGGGCGTCTTCCCGGTCAACACCGGCACTCTCGACCTCCACACCGTGCAGGTCGGCGTGAACTACCACTTCGGCGGCCCGGTCGTCGCCAAGTACTGAGCTTCGTCTCTGACGCATCATCGTCACGAAAGGCCGGCCTCGCGCCGGCCTTTTTGTTTGTTGCGGCCGCCCGTTCGCTCGCGTTTTCGAAGGGGTGTGGCCGCTGGGTGACACAACCTTTGGCTTCAATGGTGTAAAAGCAATGACGTTGCTTGAGTCATAAGGTCCGCTGCTCTTCCGCTCTCCGGAAGACCGGAATGAGAAATGGAAGTGGGGAATGGATATGAAGAAGCTTTTGCTGGCTTCGGCCAGCTTGTTCGCACTCAGCGCGTTGGCACCGGCCTCGGCGGCCGATTTGGCGGCCCGCCCCTACACCAAGGCTCCGGTGGCACCGGTCGCGGTGTACAACTGGAGCGGTTTCTACCTCGGCGCCAACGCCGGCGGTGGCTGGAGCCGCAACTGTTGGGATCTCACCAGTGTCGGCCCCTTCGTGGTCGCTCCGGCGGTGGCCGAAGGTTGTCACAATGCGACCGGCGCACTCGTCGGCGGCCAGATCGGTTATCGCTGGCAGTCCGCCAACTGGGTGTTCGGTCTCGAAGCCCAGGGCGACTGGGCTGACCTGAAGGGTTCGAACATCAGCTCGCCTGCCGCGCTCGCGCCGCTGGTGAACGAGACCAGGATCGACGCCATCGGCCTCTTCACTGGCCAGGTCGGTTATGCCTGGAACAACGTGCTTTGGTACGTGAAGGGCGGCGCTGCCGTCACTCACAACAAGTACACTGGCAGTTTTGGCGGCGTTACGCTCGACACCGCGAACGAAACGCGCTGGGGCGGTACCGTCGGCACCGGCATAGAATTCGGCTTCGCCCCGAACTGGTCGGTCGCTGTCGAATACAACCACCTGTTCATGGGCAGGCACAACGAGACCTTCACCTTCCTCGGCGTGACCACTCGCACCGACAGCATCAAGCAGGACGTGGACATGGCTACCGTTCGACTCAACTACACCTTCGGTGGCCCGGTGGTCGCGAAGTACTGAACTTCCCTGCCGAGGTCACATCGTCACGAAAGGCCGGCCTCGCGCCGGCCTTTTTGTTTTGGCTGGGTGCTCCGCGAGCGGTTCCGCGCGTTCCTGCTGCCAGATCCCGCCAGCACGCCAACAATCCGTTGACGATTCGCAAGTCCCACTGGAAATCCGCCGCCGTTCTTCCTACGTTCGCTGCCATACCCATCGGCGCCGATCCCGGTTCCGGGCGCAGCGCGCCTTTTTTGTTGGCGCGATCGCGCACCTTTGGGCTTCCTTGAGGGCAACTCGGATGGATGAAGTGATCAAGGCGAAGCGCCAACAACAGAACGCGGGCTCCAGCCTGCGCGCAATTACGATCCGCGGCGCGCGCGAGCACAACCTCAAGAATATCGACGTCGAGATTCCCCGCGACAAGCTGGTGGTGTTCACCGGGCTATCCGGCTCCGGCAAATCCTCGCTCGCCTTCGACACCATCTATGCCGAGGGCCAGCGCCGCTACGTCGAATCGCTGTCGGCCTATGCCCGCCAGTTCCTGGAGATGATGCAGAAGCCCGACGTCGACCAGATCGACGGCCTGTCGCCGGCGATCTCGATCGAGCAGAAGACGACGTCGAAGAACCCGCGCTCCACCGTCGGCACCGTCACCGAGATCTACGACTACATGCGCCTGCTCTGGGCCCGCGTCGGCGTGCCCTATTCGCCGGCCACGGGCCTGCCGATCGAGAGCCAGACCGTCTCGCAGATGGTCGACCGCGTGCTGGCGTTGCCCGAGGGCACCCGCCTCTATCTGCTCGCCCCCGTCGTGCGCGGCCGCAAGGGCGAGTACAGGAAGGAGCTCGCCGAATGGCTCAAGAAGGGCTTTCAGCGCGTCAAGATCGACGGCACCTTCCATGAGCTGGCGGAAGCTCCTAGCCTCGACAAGAAATTCCCGCACGATATCGACGTGGTGGTCGATCGCATCGTGGTGCGTGCCGATATCGGCCAGCGCCTCGCCGAGAGCTTTGAGACCGCGCTGAAGCTCGCCGAAGGCCTTGCCGTCGTCGAGTTCGCCGATGCGCCCGCGGCGGCTGCGCCTGCGGAGGAGAAGAAGAAGACCGCGAAAATCCACGACAAGAGCGGGCCCGAGCGCATCCTGTTCTCGGAAAAGTTCGCCTGCCCGGTCTCCGGCTTCACCATCCCCGAGATCGAGCCGCGCCTGTTCTCCTTCAACAATCCCTACGGCGCCTGCCCCGCCTGCGGCGGCCTCGGCGTCGAGCAGCATGTCGACGAAGACCTCGTCATCCCCGAGAAGGATCTGACGCTGCGCAAGGGCGCGATCGCGCCCTGGGCCAAGTCGTCGTCGCCCTATTACGTGCAGACGCTGACCGCGCTCGGCAAGCACTACAAGTTCACGCTCGACACCAAGTGGAAGGATCTGCCGAAGAAGACGCAAAACGCGATTCTCTACGGCTCGGGCGAGGACGAGATCAAGTTCTCCTACGAGGACGGGGTGCGCTCCTACGACACCAAGAAGCCGTTCGAAGGCGTCATCACCAACATCAACCGCCGCTACCGCGAGACCGAGAGCGAGTGGGCCCGCGAGGAGCTGGCGAAATATTTCCACGACGTCCCCTGCGAGGGCTGCAAGGGCTTTCGGCTCAAGCCCGAGGCGCTCTGCGTCAAGGTCGGCGGCAAGCATATCGGCGAAATCTCGGAGCTGTCCGTGAAGGGCGCCGGCGCATGGTTCGAGACCGTGCCGGAGGCGCTGAACGCGCAGCAGAACGAGATCGCGGGCCGCATCCTGAAGGAGATCCGCGAGCGCCTCACCTTCCTGCTCGACGTCGGCCTCAATTATCTGACGCTGTCCCGCTCCTCCGGCACGCTGTCCGGCGGCGAGAGCCAGCGCATCCGCCTCGCCTCGCAGATCGGCTCGGGGCTCACAGGCGTGCTCTACGTGCTGGACGAGCCTTCGATCGGCCTGCACCAGCGCGACAACGCCCGCCTGCTCGATACGCTGAAGCGGCTGCGCGACCTCGGCAACACCGTGGTCGTGGTCGAGCATGACGAGGACGCCATCCGCCTTGCCGACTACGTGCTCGACATCGGCCCAGGCGCCGGCATGCATGGCGGCAACATCGTCGCCGAAGGCACGCCCGCCGAGATCATGCGCAACCCGAAATCGCTGACCGGCAAATACCTGACCGGCGAGCTCGAGGTCGAGGTGCCGGAGCGGCGTCCGCCGAACCATCGCCGCACCATCAAAGTGGTGAACGCGCGCGGCAATAACCTCAAGAACGTCACGGCGGAAATTCCGCTCGGCCTGTTCACCTGCGTGACCGGCGTCTCTGGCGGCGGCAAGTCGACGCTGCTGATCGATACGCTCTACCGCGCCATCGCCCGCAAGCTGAACAACGCCAGCGAGGGCGCCGCCCCGCACGACCGCATCGAGGGCCTCGAGCACATCGACAAGATCATCGACATCGACCAGTCGCCGATCGGCCGCACGCCGCGCTCGAATCCGGCGACCTATACCGGCGCGTTCACGCCGATCCGCGAATGGTTCGCCGGCCTGCCGGAAGCGAAAGCACGTGGCTACGAGCCCGGCCGCTTCTCCTTCAACGTCAAGGGCGGCCGCTGCGAGGCCTGCCAGGGCGACGGCGTCATCAAGATCGAGATGCACTTCCTGCCCGATGTCTACGTCACCTGCGACGTCTGCAAGGGCAAGCGCTATAACCGCGAGACGCTGGAGGTGCTGTTCAAGGGCAAGAGCATCGCCGACGTGCTCGACATGACCGTCGAGGAAGCCGCCGAGTTCTTCAGGGCGGTGCCGCGCGTGCGCGAGACGTTCCAGACATTGCACCGCGTCGGCCTCGACTACATCCATGTCGGCCAGCAGGCGACGACGCTGTCGGGTGGCGAAGCCCAGCGCGTCAAGCTGGCAAAGGAATTGTCAAAACGCGCCACCGGCCGCACGCTCTACATCCTGGACGAGCCCACCACCGGCCTGCACTTCCATGACGTCAAGAAGCTGCTTGAAGTGCTGCACGAGCTGGTCGCGCAAGGAAACACGGTCGTCGTCATCGAGCACAATCTCGAGGTCATCAAGACCGCCGACTGGGTCATCGATCTAGGGCCCGAAGGCGGCGACGGCGGCGGCGAGATCGTGGCGTGGGGACCTCCGGAGGACATCGCAAAAGCGCCGCGGAGCTATACGGGGAAATTCCTGGCTCCGGTGCTCGAGAAGGCGCGGAAGCCGAAGCGGAGGCGAACCGCGAGCGAGGCGGCGGAGTAGATTGCGCTGCATCGAAGCCACGGGGCTGAGGGCGGATTAGCGGAGCGTAATCCGCCACTATTCGATCGGGAAAGAACCGACATGTCCGCTGGACGCGTCCAAACCTACCGCGCCTTCGCCCACAACAACGCTTGGGCGAACCATCGCCTGCTCGCCGCCTGCGCTGCGCTATCCCAGTCTGAATTCGAAGCCCCCCGCACCGGCTTCTTTCCAAGCCTGCAGCGTACGCTGAACCACATCTACATCATCGACTTCTTCTACATCGATGCGCTTGAAGGGGGCTGGCTCGGACCGGCAGCCTGGAAGAACGCGGTGCCGTACCCCTCGTTAGCCGAGCTCAAAGCTGCCCAGGCCGCAATGGACGACCGCCTGATTGCGATCTGCGATGCGCTGACAACTGAACGGCTCGACGCCTTCGTCCGGATCAACCGCGATACGAGCGTTCAAACCGAGCGCTGCGACCGGCTGCTCATGCATCTCTTCCAGCATCAAATTCATCATCGCGGACAGGCGCATGCCATGCTGTGCGAAACGGATGTCGCGCCCCCGCAGCTCGACGAGTTCTTCGCGGAAGGCGAAGCGCCGCTGCGAGCCGCCGAATTCGCCGAACTCGGCTGGACCGAGGAGACCGTTTGGAAATCCAGGACGTAAGCTACGCCAGGAACTCCGGCGGCACATGGTCGGTCAGCCACACACCGTTCTCTGCGCGAAAAAACTTGAATCCCTTGGCATTCATGCTGCCGGCATCGACCTTGAAGATGTGCGGCTTGCCGTGGCGCTGACCGACACGCTGCGCAGTTGCCTCGTCGGAGGACAGATGCACCTGCTGGCGCGCCTGCGGCTTCAGGCCCTCGGACAGGATCGCCTCGACAAACCGTGTCGCCGTGCCATGATACAGGATCGACGGCGGCTCCTGCGGCGCCAAGCCAAGTTCAACCGAGACGGAATGTCCTTGCGCGGCGCGAATGCGATCAGTTCCAGGGGATAGCGAGAAACGCTTCTTGTCGCTCTCTGCGACGACGCGCAGCAGATCGTCGCGGCCAAACTTTGTGCCGGCGGCATTTGCCTTGGCGATCAGGTCGTCGATGCTGGCCCACCCGTGCGAATCCAGCACCAACCCGATCGTTTCCGGCTGGTGGCGCAGGACCAGGCTCAGAAATTTGCTGAGCTGGGTGTCATTGATCGGCATGGTTACCCTTCCAGTCCCGCATCACTACACTCAAGTGGTTGGCAAGGCCAGATGATCGATCTGGAGGGAGCAATGAGCCAGTCGAACCTATACGCTATTTCGGAACGCGATCCTCGCCGATCAACAGGTGACTTGCGTCTACGAGGGTCGCCGTCGCGAGCTCGGTCCGCATATTATAGGCACCGACAAGTCCGGTGACTAAGCCGTGCTGGCCTGGCAGTTTGCAGGCGAAAGCAGCAGGCGCTGCCGCAATGGCGCTGCCTGAAGCTGGCCAATGTCAGTGGGGCCCGGGCGCGGGATGGCCGCTGGCATGAAGGCGGCTCGCATAGGAGCACCCAGACCTGCGTGGCGAAGATCGATCTCGACATCAATGTCGATGTTCGTAAGTTGCGGTGAGGGAGCTACAGGGGTCGAGATCGGAATCGAACCCCGTCGACCACGACGTAACGGCCGATCGCAGGGTTGATTTCGATCCGCTCGTGTCGCATGGCTGTCCTCGAACTCCACGAATATTAGCAGGCGACCTCACGCATGTCAGCGAGCTCAAAATCCGGCCTCATGCCCTATTCCCTCGCCATATTCGATCTCGACGGTACCCTCGCCGACAGCTTCCCGTGGTTCCTGCGCACCATCAACGACGTCGCGGACCGCTTCGGCTTTCGCCGCGTAAAGGACGAGGATGTCGAGGAGCTGCGCCACGCCTCGTCGCGCGAGATCCTCGCCAAGCTCGAAGTGCCCATGTGGAAGCTGCCGGCGATCGCGCGGCATGCGCGGCGGCTGAAGGCGGAGGCGGCTTCCGAGATTTCGCTGTTCGCAGACGTCGAGACGATGCTGCGAACGCTGGCCGAGAACGGCGTGCAGCTGGCGCTGGTGACGTCCGACAGCGAGGCCAATGCGCGCGAGAAGCTCGAGGACGCCGCAGCGCTGTTCTCGCATTTCGACTGCGCAGCGTCGCTGTTCGGCAAGGCCGCGAAATTCCGCCGGGTCATCCGCCGCGCAGGCGTCGCGCCTAGCAGGGTGATCTCGATCGGCGACGAGGTCCGCGACATCGACGCGGCGCGGGCGGTCGGGATCGCCTGCGGCGCGGTGTGCTGGGGCTATGCGGCACCGGCGGCGCTAACGGCGCTTCGGCCCGACCATGTGTTCGAGCACATCCGTGACATCGCGCCGGCGCTGATCGGCGTCACAGCTCCGATGCGGGCTTAACACCACCGCGCGGCCGTATTGCTTTTCCATCGAGAGCCCGGGCCGGCCCTCACTCACTCGCCGGATCGACCGGCAGCCTTGCGCGAGGCTCCCGCTCCGATCTCCCGGTTCAGGCACGCAAAAGCCTCTTTCACGTAGACGGCCAAGGGCCGCTTGCCCTGGTCGCGATTCCAACTGTCCATCGCAAGCCGCAAGGCTCCGACCGACATCATGGCGACCACGCGCAGCGCAGCCTGCCGATGCGGCTGCGGCCACATCTGGGACAGCGCCGCGAACACGGCAGCTTCCTTCTCGACGTATTTCGCCTGCTGCCGGATGCGAAGCGACTCGTTCGCGGACATCAGGCGCTCGATCACTTTTGTTTGCTTGTAATCGACCGGGAAGCGGGCTGTCAGCTCCAGCAGGCCGTTCCTTGCGGCATCGAGCGGCGACTGCTTGGTCGTTTGCTCGAGCACGGCGGCACGCAAGGTCTCGCTGAAACCACCATCCTGCCACGCCAGGAGGATCTCTTCCTTGGACTTGAAGTAGTAGAAGAACGTCCGCCGCGAGATCCCCGCCGCCTCCGCGATCGCGTCGAGCGTGGTGGCATCATAGCCCCTGGTCAGAAACAGTTTAAGGCCCTGCTCGGCGATACGATGCAGCGTTTCGCGCCGCTTCCGCTCGCGCAGGCCTTCCTCCTTCCGGGATGAACTTTTCATGACCTGTTTTGCCATGAAATCGACCAGTTTGCAAAATTACACTAAGTGCAATACGTCGATTACACTCGGTGCGACTTCATACAAGGTGCCTTCATGGTGAACGGGTTGAGCGACACTTCCTCTCAGCATGTGCGATCCGCGCACGCGAATGGCGCGGACGGTGCGAGCGGAGCGACAAGCCTGACCCGACGGCGGTTCGGTGCCGCGCTGCTGGCGGTCGCCGTCACGGCCACGCTCGCCGCGCCTCCAGCCCGGGCGCAGTCCGCGCCCCCCGCGGTCGTCGACTTCGACTGGGTCGATCCGGCGCGTTCGCGGCCCGTTCCGGCGCGCCTGCACTGGCCGGCGGATGTTGCGCCGGGATCGCGCGTGCCGCTCATCGTGTTCTCCCATGGGCTCGGCGGCTCTCGCCGGGGCTACAGCTATCTGGGGCGATATTGGTCGGCCCGCGGCGTCGCCAGCCTGCATGTTCAGCATGCCGGCAGCGATTCCTCGCTCTGGGCGGGCAATCCCCTCGCCGTCGTGGACCGCCTGCAGCGTGCCGCTCACGAGAGCGAGGCGCTGGCGCGAGCCCTGGATCTGCGCTTTGCCCTGGATCGCATGCTGTCGAGTCCCCATGGTGCCCACGTAGACCGCCGGCGCATCATGGCGGCGGGGCATTCCTATGGGGCGAACACGGCGCTTGTTGCGGTTGGCGCCCGCGTGATGCGCGACGGCAAGTGGGTCGAGGCGCGCGACCCGCGCTTTGCCGCCGCCATCGTCATTTCGGCCCCTCCATTCTATGGCGAACCCGATCTTGCCTCGGTGTTGAGCAGGATCACCGTTCCAACCCTGCACGTGACGGCGACGAAGGACGTCATCCAGATCCCCGGATATTACTCACCCGCTGCCGACCGGCTGGAGGTCTTCAACGCCATTGCCACACCGCGCAAGCTGCTTGCCGTGTTCGAAGGCGGCTCGCACAGCATCTTCACCGATCGCTCGTTCACCGGTGGTCCGGCGCTCAACCCGAAGGTGAAGCTCGCGACGGCCGAGCTCACCCTGGCCTTTCTCGACCTGGTTTTCGATGGCAACGGTGCCACGCTGGCGCGCTGGAACGTGACCTGGCAGCCCATGCTCGCCTCGGCGCCGGGCGCCGCACCTTCTCCCCTGCCCGTCGCGCAGTCCCGGCGCGTGGCCCAGGGAGTGGCGACCGGTCTCGTTCCCTCGCCATGAGGTGGCTCGCAGTTGCGGTCTTGAGCTCGATGGCCGCCGGTTGCGCGGCGGCTCCGCTGGAACGAGCGGGGTCGCTGGCCTCCTACGACGATCTCACGCCGTCCGATGGTCTCTTGACCAAGTCGCAGCTCCGGATCAGCAAGGCTGATGTTCTCGCCGCGAAGACCGCTCGCATCGAGCCGACCGCGTTCACGGCGACCGCAGCCAGCCAGCCGTTCACGCCGCAGCAGCGCAGGCTGATCAAGAACGCAATCAACAGAGCGATGTGTCTTGCGCTCAGCGAGCGCTTCCGGATCGTAGCTCCCACGGAGGCTGCGGACTTGAATGTTCGCGCCGTCATCACACAGATTGCGCCGACCGATGCGGCGGCAGCCGGCGTCTCCAAGGTCGCGAGCGTCGTGCCGTCCATCGTCGCTCCCGGCGTGCCCATTCCGGTGCCGCGCCTTCCGATCGGACTGGGAAGCCTGTCCGTCGAGGCCGAGGCCCGTGACCGCAGCGGCAACCAACAGGCGGCCATGATCTGGGCGCGCGGAGCGAACTCCTTCACCAGCGCTCCGCGTGTATCGAGCGATGGCGACGCCTATGACCTGGCCGAGGCTTTCGGAAGCGATTTCGGGAGGTTTCTCGTTGCCGCGGAGAGCCCGTTCGGGAAGGTCCCCACACCGCCTTCCGTCGACAGATTGAGCGCCTCTCTCGGTGGTGCGCCCAAGGAAGCGATCTGCGAAACATTCGGCCGGGCGCCAGGATTGGCAGGCCTGGCCGGAGAAAGAATCGGGCTGCCGCCGGACTGGACCGACCGAGGCGCGCCGGAGAACACGATCTTGGAAGCGCAGAACGTCAATTGAGCTCTGGCGGAATGGCCGCTTGAATTCGGCCGGCCGGAGCAAGCGGCCTCGGGTTGTGACGAACTACTCCGTCCTGCGCAGGAACGCCCCGAACGCCCTTGGGCCGTCGCCGGTCTTGATCTCGCCGATCACCTTGAGCTCGGCCGCATCGATGATGCTTAGCGTGTTGCTTTCCCAGCAGGCGACAATGACGCGCTTGCCGTCGGCAGTCGCCGCAATGCCTTCGGGATAGTCGCCGACATGGATGCGCTTGACCGGCTTGAGGCTCGCCAGGTCGAACACGCTGACGGTGCCGCCATATTGGTCGGTGACGAAGCCTCGGCCTAGCGTCAGCGCCACCGCATATGGGCGCATGCCGACCGGCACGCGGCCGATCTCGCGGCCTTCCGCGATATCGATCACAGAGACATCGTCGGAGCCGACATTGGCGGTGTAGGCGCGCTTGCCCTCGGCATCGATGGTGACGCCGAACGGGCGGGTGCCGACCTTGATCACGGCCTTGCCTTGGCGCGTTGCCGTTTCCACCACCGAGACGCTGTCGTCGTCGCGGTCCGCCGAGAGCAGCAGCTTGCCGTCGGGCGTCACCGCAAGACCCGACGGCGAGGCGCCGACCGCGATGCTGGCGACAACGCTGCGCGAGGCCGTATCGATCACCCGCACCGCGGCCGCGTACCAATCGGCGACATAGACCGTCTTGCCATCGGGCGCCACGGCAATGCCGAGCGGCCCGCCGCCGACCTCGACGCGGCCGGCGACCTGCCGCGTGGCAGCGTCGACCACCGTCACCGCCTTGGCATCCGGGCTCGTGACATAGGCAAAGCGCCCGTCGGCGCTGACGGCGACGCCGGCCGGCTTGCCGCCGATTGGGATGGTCGCAACGCCGCGCGCGCCAGCGAGATCCACCACCATCAGATCTTCGCTGAGCTGGTTGGTGACGAACGCCTCGTCGGCGCGCGCGCTTCCAAAGCCGGCGTAACAAAGGCTGGCGGCGAGCGCCGCCAGAACCAGCGCTCGCACGATCAGCTGCCGCTCTCGATCTTCTTCTTGAGCGCCTCGAGCCCGGCCTTGTACAGCCCGCTCACGGCCTTGATCGCGGCCTCGTCGCTCAGCTCCGGCGGCGGGTCGTTGTTGGGATAGCCGCGATAGAACGCGCCGGCCCATTCCAGCTTGGCCTTGCCATCAGGCGCGGGCGAGACCGTCAGGGTCGAGGAATAATTGGTCACAGGCAGCACCTTCACGTCGACCTTGGTGATCCGGTACGAATAGCTCTGCATGTCGGGCTCGTATTTGTAGAGCTCCTCCTCGACCGTCCCGCCGCCCGTCAGGGTCAGCTTGCGCGTCGCGCCGATCTCGTTGCCCTTCTCGCCTTCGGTCTTGGTGACCGGCTGAAGCCAGCTCATGTCCTGGAAATTGCCGATCACCGCCCACACCTTGGCGGGGGCCGCGTTGATCTCGATGGATTCCCGCACCTTCTGCCGCGTCGGCCCATGGGCCCAGACCGGCTCGAAGGCGGTCATCAGAGCCATCCCCGCCACCGCCAGCGCCGCCACCCCGGCGATCGCCGGTCTGCTTCTCATCCTCATCTCGTTTCCTCGTTTCTCAATCTGCGCGACTTGGAACGCGCGCTGAGGTCATGCTAGCGCATTTTTGGGCCATGGGGAGACCCGTTCGTGGCACGGCGGTGGCAAAGCCAATGCACACTATTGATTGGGTTGGCGGACGGGCAAAACACCAGACCGGGGTCAATCATGCCAAGCCGAAATAATTCGCTTTACGCGAATTCGGAATTATCGCATGTTGCGCCTACCCCAACCCGGGCCGAGGGGCGCATCGCGATCGTCACGAACGCGGGATGGGAGGTGGTGGACGCAGGCAGCGTCGCGCGCAGGCGGTTTGCAGGGCGGGTCACTCCGTGAGCAGGCTAGGCGCGCACACGACGGGCGCAGTCTGCGTACGGCAAAATCGTGTGGTCCTGGCGCCCGGGGTCTGTGCGCCAAGGCTTGCGGTGACGTTGCGGCCCGACCGGGCCCGCACCGTCAGTCATCCGCAAGGCGACGGGGGCAATAGTGCATCGCTCCCCGGGGAGAGCACGACATAAGCCGTCAACCCACTGCGCAGGGAAGGCCGGATGTTTGGCTTCACCTGTATGCCGCTGTGCAGCTTTTTCAAGCACACGCTTCGCACAGTGGAGCGCGGGTGCCCGGCCGGCACCCGGCCTTCCCTGCGCCCTCGGCACTTTTCGAGGGTGGCGAATGCAGCAAAGCTCGGGCGGAATCCGCCGCGAGGATGCGAAACCGTGCCAGCGAATTGATAACGGTCTCGTGCCACAGACGCTGCGCAGCACCATAAGCGCGTTCACGCGCGTCTTCGACGCTATGATGTTGCGCTGCAGAGCCGGGGCCCATGCATCCGCGATGCTGCGGCTCCTGGGTCCCGGCTCCGCGCCGCAACGCCCACGCGTTGCAGCTTGACCGGGACACGGGAGTTGGCGCACTGCTGCTCCACACTCCGTCATTGCGAGCGCAGCAAAGCAATCCAGACTGCTGCCGCGGAAAGATTCTGGATTGCTTCGCTGCGCTCGCAAGGACGGCAGAGAGAGCTACTGTTAGGGGATTCCCTCACCTACTCCCCCAGCGTCGCCTCCACGAACCCGCGCGGATCGACACAAAACTCACGCATCAACCGGTAATGGTCGGTCTGCTCCACCGTGACAGGCTCCAGGCCGTATTTGCCGAGCCGCAGCAGCCGCGCGTTGGGATAGGCCATGAGCATCGGCGAATGCGTTGCCATGATGACCTGGCAGATGCGGGAGTCTTCCATGCGCCGCAGTAGCTTGAGGAATTCGATCTGGCGCGCCGGCGACAGCGCCGATTCCGGCTCGTCGAAGATGAAGATGCCCTGGCGCTGGCAACGCTCCTCGAAGAAGCGCAGAAAACCTTCGCCATGGGAGTGCGACAAGAAATCGGGACCGACCTGGCCGGCGTCGCGCGCAGCCTTGTCCAGATATCGCGCGACCGAGAAAAAGCTCTCCGCACGAAAGAACCAGCCGTTGGTGATCTTCGGCACCCAGCTTGCGCGCAGCGCCTTGGAGAGTTGGCCGCCCATCTCCTCGCGCGCTTCGGAATGATCGACCGGCCTGTAGCCCTTGCCGCCTCCGGCATCGTCATAGCCGGCGAGCGCTGCGATGCCTTCGAGGATGGTCGACTTCCCGGTGCCGTTCTCTCCAACGATGATCGTGATGGGGCTGTCGAAGCTAAGCTCGAAATCGTCAGGGAAGATCGGCAAGCAAAACGGATAGGCCTCGCGGTCGCGAACCTGCGACGGGTCGAGCCATACCCGCTTCAGATACGGCGCTGGCAGGTTGATCGTTCGATTGCCTCTTCGTGCCATGACTTCCCGCCGCTCCTCGCGCCCGCGATGGAACGTAACAGGAACATTTGGAGTGCAAAAGCGCTATCTTGCACCCACTCCCTTACGGCTGACGAGCTAGTCCCCTGCCTCCAGCACCAGCTCCATCGTCATCAGTACCGGATTGTCGCCACGGATCAGACGCCCCTCCGCAACGCCGCCGGTATAGTCGATCAGGGCGACATCGAGCGCAGCTTCCAGCGCGCCGGAGGCGCCGGGCGCGATTGTCCCTGCCGTAATCGCCAGCTCCGTCGCAAACGGCTCGGTCACGCCGCCATGGCTGAAGTGCGCGCCGATGGTCGATCCGACGCCGCCATGGATCTTCGCGCGGGCGATGCCGTTCGTGCGGCAGAACGCTTCGAGTGCGCCGGCAAAATCCTGGTTCGGGCGCAGCCGTAGCGCGAAGGCGCGGCTCGTCGTGCGCACGCCGGTGCTTGCAGCCGCGACCGGTCCGAACAGCTTGAAATTGGTCTCCGCATCAGGCTCGGCCGTGAACATCGCACCGTCGAGACCGAAGGCCTCGACCTCGAACGGCTCGGCGACGACGGTCTCGTCCGGCATCATGTGGCCGCCGCTCGTCTTGCCGTCAGCCTCCGTCCACAGTCCGTGGCAATGAAAGAACGGCGCACCGTCGCGCGTGCCGAGCGTCATGCTGCCGAGCCTCAAACGCGTCACGCCGGCGGGCCGGAACGTATCGCTGTAGAACGCCGCATTCTCACCGGTCTTCGACAGCGCCGGCATGACATAGGCGAACGGCCCGAGCGCGCCATGGCGAAAATTCAGCACGCCGCCGGCGAAGCCCTCCGCGGCAAAGCCGCGCCGCGCGGCCTCCAGCAGCGGCAGACCGGCCTGAAGTGTGAACGAGAAAGCGCGTCCCCTCGCCTCCACCCATTGAATGCGTTCGGGAAGCGGCGCGCCCGGCTGCTTGATGCTCCGCATCTGGTGCGCTCAGCTCGCCTTGTCGAGGTCGAGCAGCCCGCGCGCCTCGAGCTCGTCGCGCACCATGCGCTTCGGCACCTTGCCGTAGCCCGATTTCGGCAGCGCGTCCCAGAAGAAGAAGCGCTTCGGCATCTTGTAGCGCGGCACTTTCGGCGACAAGAACGCCGCCATCTCCGCTTCGGTCACCGCCTTCGCGCCTTCTCGGACAACGCAGACGGCGACACCGACCTCGCCCCAGGTCGCGTCGGGCACGCCGAGCACGGCGACCTCGCCGATCCCGGGATGGGTCAGGATCTTCTCCTCGATCTCGCGCGGATAGATATTGGAGCCGCCGGAGATGTACATGTCCGACGCACGTCCTGTGATGTACACAAAACCCTCCTCGTCCATGTGGCCGAGGTCGCCGGTGCGGAACCAGCCATTGCGGAACGCCTTCGCATTGGCTTCGGGGTTGTCGTAATAGCCGGCGAACACGGCAGGCCCGATCACGCAGATCTCACCGCTCTGGTTAGCCTTGAGCTCGCGGCCCTCATCGTCCTGAATCGACACCTGCATGCCGGTGCGCTCGAAGCCGCAGGTGCCGATCCTGGCGTGCGGGCCGTCCTCCGGGTCGTGCAGCGCCGCCGGCAGCACGGTGATGTTGCCGGTGACCTCACCGAGGCCAAAATACTGCACGATCACCTTGCCGAGCTTCTTCAACGCCGCCTTCTGGTCCTCGCGATACATCGGCGCGCCCGCATAGATGACGTAGCGCAGCGAGGAATGGTCGTATTTGCCGGCGGCGGGATGCTCGACCATCATCTTCAGGATGGTCGGCACGGTGAAGAGATTGCTGACGCGATGCGCCTCGATCAGGCGGAACGCCTCGTTGATGTCGAATTTCTCGGTCGGCAGCAGCACGGTGCGCGCGCCGCGCGCGGTCTGCATCAATTGGTGCACGCCGGCACCGTGCGACAACGGTGCCACCACCAGCGAGGCATCCTGCTCGGTCGTGCCGGGCGTCAGATCGGCGAGATGATTGGTAACGACGAATCCCATCTGGCCGTGGGTGAGCACGGCCGCCTTGGAGCGTCCAGTGGTGCCGGAGGTGAAGAAGAACCAGCAGGGATCGTCATGCTCGACCGCGACATTCTCCACAACGGCGCCTGCATGCGAGGCGATCGCATCGGCCACCGAGCGCTCGCCGAACGCGGCCTTGCCGTCGACGCTCCAGGTGAACTCCAGCGCACCGTCCTTCACCGCCGCGGCGTGCTCGGGGAAATCGACATGGCACAGAAACGCCTTGGCGCCGGAGGCCTGCGCAAGATAGCTGACCTCATCCGGCATCAGGCGGAAATTGGTGGGCACCCAGACCGCGCCGAGGCGAAACGCGGCGAACATCGAGACAAACATCTCATCGCCATTCTTGGCATGGACAAGGATGCGGTCGCCCTTGGCAATGCCCCGCGCGGCGAGCGCCGCAGCCAGGGCGGAGACCTGCGCATCGATCTCGCGCCAGGTCCAGGACTTGTCCCCCCAAACGAAGCCGGGACGCGCGCCATGCCGCCGCGCATTCTGGGTGAGCATATAGGCGAGATTCATGACGCGGCGGGACATGCGCAGGGGCTGCATCGGGCTTCCTCTTCGACGACGGGCGGCACGCAAGCCGTCCGTTCATTGCAGCCCATTTATCGCCATCGCCAGCGGCCCTGCAAGGCCGGCTGCCGCGGACTTGGCCTACTGCTTGAACGCAAAAGGCGTCGCCGTGATGGCCTTGGTCTTCCAGCAGGCTTGCGGACCAAAGCCGCCGCAGAAACTGCCATGCAGATCGAAGCGGATGGTGCGCGCGGCTCCGCGCTTCACTGGCGGGGCCATGATCTTATAGCGGAGCACGTAGCCGTCGAACACCTCGCGCACGCTGCCATCCGGCAGCGTCACCATGATCTTCATGACGCAACCGCCGGTTCCGCAATAGGTCGTCTCGCGATCGCCGCATTTGGTGTCCTGGAAATCGACGATGTAGTCCTCGCGGCCATCGCCGGTCAGGTCGATCCTGCGCACCGTATCATGCGCGAAGGTCACCTCGCCGCCTTGCTGGCTCTCGCATTCCTCGTTGGCGTAGCGCACAGCCTTCTGCACGCCGGGCGGATAATCGGCCGGATTGAACGGCTTTGCGTCGTCGGCACGCGCGCCGGTCACGAGCAAGCTGAGCAGGAGGATCAGATATCGCATTGGTGTTGGTCGCAACCACAAACGATATCGTTCAGGAAATCTTAAACATGATCGACGCAACCTCGCTCAGTTCTCGCGTACAGAGTGCCGTATCATGGTCAAAGCGCCTGCCCTCCTTCTGTTGTCACTGGCGCTCGCCGGATGTGCCGCGACTCCGCAAGCGCATCTGGCATCCGATCTCGCCGTCAAGCCTGCGCGTTATGCCTGGGATGGCGCCGGCGAGGATCCCAACCGGCCCCGCGCCGCCTCGCAGCCGACACGAACCTCCAGCCGCTCCGAGCGCAACAGGTTGCAAGCCGACGCTCAGCCCCATTCGAAGGAACGGTGGCAGGCGCAGGATGGCATCGAGGCCGAACAGGACGCCAGGGTCAACCGCTCCCTGGTCATCTGCCAGGGCTGCCTCCGCCCGCAGCCGCAGGCCGAAGATTCCAGGCTCGCCAAAGCGACCGATTGAACGGAACAGCTTCGGATTGGAAACCCCGGCCGGACCGTGCGTTACGATCTCGTGCGCGAGGCCGGCAGCTGCAAGGCAATGATATGAGCGACGTCATCAACAACAAGGCCCATCACCGCTATGAGCTCGACGTGGAGGGTCATCTTGCGACCGAGCACTACCGGCTCGACGGCGGTGTCATCACCTTCGAGCACACCGACGTGCCGAAGGAGCTTGGCGGCAAGGGCATTGGCTCGAAGCTGGTGCAAGGCGCGCTCGACCAGGTCCGCGCCGACGGATTGAAGCTGATCCCGCAATGCCCGTTCGTGAAGGCGTGGATCGACAAGCACCCGGACTATGCGGATCTCGTGACACGGTGAGTGCCCAGGCCCGCCGCTCGTGGCCGGCGGGCCTGCCGTACTTACGGTCTATTGTCCGTGCTTGAGCAAGTCCTGGTCATTCATATCCCAGTCCTGCCATAGCTGGAGAATGCCGAGCAGCACCACCACCGCACCGAGGGTCGTGTGATAGATGCGGAGAAATCCCTCACCGGAATAGCCGATCACGTATGGCGAGGCGATGAGCCACAGTCCGGCCAGGATCGTCATCACCTCCTGCCAGCGCTGCAAGGCGACATATTCGAGCTGGCTGATGCCAAATACGACGAGACCGATCGCGACCGTGTTCAGGATGGCCGTCTGGTGACCGGAGATCGCCTGATCCTGGATCGGGAACCACGGCGAGGCCACGATCACCGCACCCAGCAGCATCCCACACCAGTCTTCCCATGTTCGATGAGTATTCAAGAAACCAGAGTCCGACATCGTACCCTCCTGCAAAAGAGGCATACGTCTGCGGCTGGCGATCATGACACTCCGAATATCTGGCGACCCTGCCGGCCGCATTCGGGCGTATGTCCTTTCTAGGACGTGGGAACCGAACTCCGGCTTGCAAGAGCGGTATCGGGAATTATTTGCGGAGCCGCGGGACCATGCTCGCCGGGCGCCATGGCCATACCGCAGTGCGGTCAGGGCGGCGCGCATTTGCAGATGATCTCATCTGCGCCAATCTCCCCTGGTCCCACCTTGGCAAGGGCCGTGTCAGCCTCCTAGATCAGGAGGCACCTGCAGTTCGGAGGGACCCCGCATGGCGGCTTCGGTACGCGACAACAAGGACAGGAGCCGCTTCGAGCTCGATGTCGGCGACGACATCGCCTTCGCCAATTACCGGCTGACGCCGTCGGCCGTAATCATCACCCACACCGAGACGCCGCGCGCGTTGCGCGGGCGCGGCATCGGCTCCGAGTTGGTCAAGGGCGCGCTCGACCTGATCCGGCGCGACGGCAAGAAGGTGATCGCCGGCTGCGGCTTCGTCGTCGACTATCTCGATCGGCATCCGGAGGATGCGGATCTGGTCGCCTGAATGCAAAAGGGCCCGCGGCGATCGCGGGCCCCTGAGGCACTACCCCAGATCCGGTCAGTGCTTGATCTCCGGCGGCAGCTTGCCGCCATTAGCGGCGAGCTTGGACATCACCTGCTTGTGCAGCCAGACGTTCATGCTCGCCGAGTCGTTCATGTCGCCGCTGTAGCCCAGCTCCTTGGCGAGATCCTTGCGCGCAGCGAGGCTGGAATCGATGTCGAGCGCCTTCATGAGGTCGACGATGGAGGTACGCCATTCCAGCTTCTCGCCCTTGTGCGCGGCGGCCGCCTTGTCGACGATCGCCGCCACGTCGACCGCAGCCATGGGTGCGGCGGCCGGCGCCGAAGGACTTGCCGACCCTGCGGGGGCGCCCGGCGAAGCGGCGCCACCGGCCGGCGCAGCGGAGGCCGGCTGGCCGCCGAAGATCGCGCTGATGATTTTCCCGAAAATGCTCATGTCTGCTCCCCGAAAAGGAATCCGTTGGAAGGGCCTTGCGTGGCACTTATAGACGAAGTTGGTGCGCCGCGCCCGCGAAGTTGCGCGAACGGACAGCAGCATCAGCTTATCTGCGGCGAAATGACGACAGAATGACGCCGCATTGATTGCGTCGCGGCATCGAAATTTCACCCAAGCGTGAGGGACAGGACTCGGACTTGGGAGTATGCTTGCCGTTCAGCTCGCGATGCCATCCGGAATTCGCGTCTGGTCGGGATCGTGGGATTTCAAGAGAATGGGCGGCCGCTTGCGCCGTTTGCCGGCGCCGGATGCAGCCGCTTGGCAAGGGAGCTAGCGACCATGGCCACACTCTACCAGGGCAATGTCCCCACGATGGCCCAGCCCACGGATGAGGCTGGACCGGTGATCCGAACCATACAATTGTCCGATCTGCACGACGCGCTCAGGCGCGGCTGGGAGGATTTCAAGGCCGTTCCGAGCCACGCCATCATCCTCTGCGTGATCTACCCGGTGCTCGGCCTCGTGCTCGCCCGTGTGGTGATGGGCTATTCGGTGCTGCCGCTGCTGTTTCCGCTCGCCGCGGGCTTCGCGCTGATCGGGCCCTTCGCTGCGCTCGGGCTCTACGAGCTTTCCAGCCGGCGCGAGCGCTATGAACCGGCCAGCGCCTGGGATGCCATGGAGGTGCTGCGATCGCCGTCGTTCGGCGCGATGCTCGGCCTCGGTACGTTGCTGCTCGCCCTGTTCGTCACCTGGGTGGCGACCGCGCAGGCGATCTATATCGCGGCGTTCGGCTACGAGGGCGTCACCGGATTCTCGGACTTCATGATGCGCGTGCTGACGACGCAGCAAGGCTGGTGGCTGATCGTGGTTGGCTGCGGCACCGGATTCCTGTTCGCGCTCGCCGCGCTCTGTCTCAGTGCCGTGTCGTTCCCCTTGATGCTGGACCGCCATGCCGGTGCGTTCGAGGCGATGAGCACCTCGTTGCGCGTGGTCGCGAAAAACCCGGTGCCGATGGCGGCCTGGGGCCTGATCGTGGCGGTGCTGCTCGCGCTTGGCACGATCCCGGCCTTCCTCGGCCTCGCCGTTGTGGTCCCGCTGCTCGGGCACGCCACGTGGCACCTTTACCGCAAGGTGATCGCGTCCGATCCGGGCGCACGTCCGGTCCCCCCTCCGCCGCATCGGGCGCGCAAGCCGGCCGCCGACTTCCCGGCCAACCTTTTCCCGTGGCGGAATCGGACTGACGTCTGACAATCTCGTGACGTGCGGCCCTGGCCGGTTCGGACAGGGCCGCGCGCCTTGCTTTGGCCGCGGTTACAGCCGAGATTATGCTGCCGGTCAGGTCAATTCACGGAAATCCATTTCATCTGATGACTCCGACGATTTCTCGTCTTGCTCTCGCAGCCTTGGCCGTCTCCGCGTCCCTTCTCTCAGTCCAGCCAGCGCCCGCCGCGGTTGCCTGCGACTCGGGCAATTTCGACGCTTGGCTGGCTGATTTCAAAACCGACGCTGCGGCGAAGGGCATCTCGCAGCAGACCATCACTGCCGGGCTTGCCGGCGTCACACTGGATCAGAGCGTGCTCAACCGCGACCGCTCGCAAAAGGTCTTCACCCAGAGCTTCGAGGAGTTCTCCGGCCGCATGGTGCCGCCACGCTTGGAGCGCGGCTCCAACAGGATGAAGCAATACGGCTCGGTGCTGTCGCGCATCGAGCAGGCTTACGGCGTGCCGGGCGAAGTCCTGGTCGCGATCTGGGGCCTGGAGACCGATTTCGGCGTCAACACCGGCAAGTTTGCAACGATCCGCTCGCTTGCAACGCTCGCTTACGATTGCCGTCGCTCCGAGCAGTTTCGCGCCGAGCTGTTGGATGCGTTGCGCATCGTCCAGCGCGGCGATCTTGCGCCTGCCGACATGAAAGGCGCCTGGGCCGGCGAGCTCGGCCAGACCCAGTTCATGCCGTCATCCTGGATGAAATATGCCATCGACTTCGACGGCAACGGCAAGCGCGATCTTCTGCATAACGTGCCCGACGTGCTCGCCTCCACGGCCAATTATCTGGTCGGCTATGGCTGGCAGAAGGGCAAGGACTGGCAGCCGGGCAGCCCGAACTTTGAGGTGCTCAAGCAGTGGAACAAGAGCGAGGTCTACTCCAAGACCGTGGCCTATTTTGCCGCACAGCTCGCACGCGCCCCTTAGATCTCAGCCCAGCCGAAGCGCGCCGAATCGCCGCTGCCGAACCCCGGCAAGCGGGCCTAGCCTGTAGCGGCGCCAGCGCATCGCTCATGGGCGCATTTTCGGTATTCAATGGATCTTAAAGTGAATCCATATTCATATAATGGCGTCGCGTCCTATGCGAATCAGGCAGGCATGACTTGAGTCTATAAGCTGCTGGGTTGAACTTGCTGGCCGCTTATAGGCAACCTATTTCCGCGATGACCCATATCAATCTGTGACATAAGCCCGTTATTTTACGAGTACTTATCGCCGACACCGGACGACCTTGGCCAAGCTCTGGGCGGGAGGGCCTTCCGGTTAATCATCCGTTACGTACGCCATGCGCACAGCGCTTAGCTGCATCGCAACATCGGAACTTTCGCACTGCACCACTCTCACCTATATTCATTTCAACGATGAGGCCTCAAGCAAAGGCTGAATCGAACTACAGGAGACTACCAATGCTGCTCTCGCTCATCCGCATGATCCAGGCCTTCCGGGACTATCAGCGCAATGTTGCCGAGCTGTCCCAGCTCAGCGATCGCGAATTGGCCGATATCGGCCTCGATCGCTCGGACATCCCGCGCGTTGCCGCCGGTCAGTATCAGGGCTGATATCCTTCAGCCCTTCACTAGAACGGACCGATAGCGCCCGCCTCGTGCGGGCGTTGTCGCATCTGGTGGCAGAAAACTCGATCTCGGCGATTCCACTCTCCGCCGAAAAGCGCTACCTGTCCGCCCCATGACAGGACCCCAATCCAACCTCGTCCACGTGATCGGTGCCGGCCTCGCCGGTTCGGAAGCTGCCTGGCAGATTGCGAAGTCCGGCGTGCCCGTGGTGCTGCACGAGATGCGGCCGACCCGCATGACCGACGCGCACCGCACCGACGGACTTGCCGAGCTCGTCTGCTCCAACTCGTTCCGCTCGGATGACGCCGCCAACAACGCCGTCGGCCTGCTGCATGCGGAGATGCGCCGCCTCGGCTCGCTGATCATGCGCGCGGCCGACGCCAACCAGGTGCCCGCCGGCGGCGCACTCGCGGTCGATCGCGACGGCTTCTCGGCGGCCGTCACCAAGGCGCTGAACGATCATCCCCTGATCGAGATCGCGCGCGGCGAGATCGCGGGCCTTCCGCCGGCCGCGTGGAGCAACGTCATCGTCGCCACCGGCCCTCTCACCTCCGCGCCGCTGGCCGACGCCATCCGCGAACTGACCGACGAGAACGCCCTCGCCTTCTTCGACGCCATCGCGCCGATCGTGCACCGCGAGTCCATCGACATGTCGGTGGCCTGGTTCCAATCGCGCTACGACAAGGTTGGCCCCGGCGGCAACGGTGCCGACTACATAAACTGCCCCATGACCAAGGAGCAGTATGAGGGCTTCGTCGCCGCGCTGATCGCCGGCGAGAAGACCGAGTTCAAGGAATGGGAGACCAACACGCCCTATTTCGACGGCTGCCTGCCGATCGAGGTGATGGCTGAACGTGGCCCCGAGACGCTGCGCCATGGTCCCATGAAGCCGGTCGGCCTCACCAACCCGCACGATCCCACCACGAAACCGTACGCGATCGTGCAACTGCGCCAGGACAACAAGCTCGGCACGCTCTACAACATCGTCGGCTTCCAGACCAAGCTGAAGTATGGCGAGCAGCAGCGCATCTTCCGCACCATTCCGGGGTTGGAGAACGCCGAATTCGCCCGCCTCGGCGGCCTGCATCGCAACACCTTCCTGAACTCGCCGAAGCTGCTCGATGGCCAGCTGCGGCTGCGCGCACAGACGCGGCTGCGCTTCGCCGGCCAGATGACGGGCTGCGAAGGCTATGTGGAGTCCGCCAGCGTCGGCTTGATCGCGGGTCTCTATGCAGCCGCGGAAGCGCGCGGCGAGACGCTTGTCAGCCCGCCGGCTACGACCGCACTGGGATCGCTGCTCGGTCACATCACCGGCGGCCATATCGAGACCATCGAGCCGGGCACGCGCTCGTTCCAGCCGATGAACATCAATTTCGGCCTGTTCCCGCCGCTCGCGAGCTTGCCAACGAAGAAGCCCGACGGCACGAGGCTGCGCGGCAACGAGAAGACGGTGGCCAAGAAGCAGGCGCTGAGCGCACGGGCGCTCGCCGATCTCGATCGCTGGATCGCCGATCACCTGCGCATTGCCGCCGCCGCGTGAGTTTGCAATGAGCTTGCCCAAAGACGACGCCGCAGAGCTGTCGGCGCGCTGGACCGAAGGCGTGCTGCTCAAGCGCGACGTGTTCTCGACCGTCGAGCGCGGCCGTTTCCGCAGCGAAAGCGGCGAGATCGACGCGGTGCTGCGCCGGCTCGACGAGGTGCCATGGTGGTCGTTCCTGCTGGCACGCCACCTGTTCGCCCGCGAGAAGCGGGCCCTGGTACGCGCCAAAGGCCTCGACGTCGGCCCCGAGTTGCTGTGGGCCGGGCGCCGCGCCCTGGTGCGCGGCTTCGTCGACGGCGTCGCGCTGCATCTGGCAAAGCCCCATGGCGATCTCGCCTATTTCCGCTCCGCCAAGGCCGCACTGCGCCGGCTGCGCCGCGCCGGCATCTGCCACAACGATCTTGCCAAGGAGCAGAACTGGCTGGTCGGTCGCGACGGCCGCGCCTATGTGACCGACTTCCAGCTCGCCGCGTGCTTTGAGCGCCGCGGCCGGCTCTATCGCATCCTCGCCTATGAGGACCTCCGGCATCTGCTCAAGCACAAGCGCTCCTACGCGCCCGAGGCGCTGACGCCGCGAGAGCGAAAGATCCTGGCGAGGAAGTCGTTCGCCGCGAGCCTATGGCTCGCCACCGGCAAGAAGGTCTATCGCGCCATCACCCGCGGCCTGTTCAACTTCACCGATCGCGAGGGCGGCGGCCGTCGGCTCGTCAACGACGCGCCGGTGCTGGCCGAGCTGATCCGCCGGAATCCCGCCGTGCGCGACGCCGCCATCGTCGCCTTTGCCGACCGTCGCTCCGGTGTCGGGCTTTACGCCTTCGTCGAAGCCGATCAGGCCGCGCTCGAGGGCCAGCTCCGCAGCGAGCTTGCCGCCTCCAAGGGACCGAAGCCGCCCGAGCACATCCAGGTCGTGCACGCCCTGCCACGCAACGCCAGCGGCAAGCCACGCATCGAGGTCCTGCAACTGGTCGCCATGAACCAGCTCGACCTGATCGAGCCGATGATGAAGAACGAGCAGGATCGCGCCTTCCTCAAGGATATCCTGGAGCAGCGCAAGAACCTGCGCGACCGCTTCAATTTCGAGGCGAAGCTCCCGACGAGCTAGCGCGGAATCTGCGCCTTGAAGCCTCCACAATGGCGATCGAGAAGCGCTTGGATCAGGAAGGGTTGGCAGAGATCATGGGCGCTCGGGGGACGATGATGCATCGTATGGTTGGCGGAACGATCGCCGGCCTTGTGCTGCTGGCAGGGGCGCCTGCGCTGGCCGACTCACCGGCGGAGCTGATCTCCAGCTTCCGTCTCAAGCATGGTGAGGCCCGCGTCGTGCGCGACGCCACCCTCGATCGCATCGCCATGGATCAGGCCCGCGCGATGGCGGCGAAGGACGACCTCAGCCACGACACACTCGGCCCATTCAATCGCCGCGTCGCACCGGCCGGCGCGGGCCGCGCCGCAGAGAACATCGCCTACGGCTACGACAGTTTCGACAAGACGCTGGGCCAGTGGATCGACTCCTCCGGGCACCGCAAGAACCTGTTGCTGCACAATGCCTCCCGCGTCGGCATTGCCAGCGCCAAGAATGCGAGTGGCAAGCGCACCTATTGGGCCATGGTCATCGCCGGCGACTACGAGAAGGGCAAAGGCAAGAAAAAGGACAAGGAGCCCGTCGTCGCGGTGAAGCGCGAGGTACCGCCCGCGAGCAAGCCGAAGTCCGGCAACTGTCACGTCAAGCTGCTCGGCCTCTGCATCTGAGGCGCGACCGTCTCAGCCGCGGCGCGCGGCTTCGATCGCGGCGACGTCGATCTTCGTCATCCCCATCATCGCATCGAAGGCGCGCTTGGCCTCCGTGCCACCGGCGGCCAGCGCCTCGGTCAGCACCCGCGGCGTGATCTGCCAGGAGACTCCCCATCTGTCCTTGCACCAGCCGCACGCACTCTCCTGCCCGCCATTGCCGACGATGACGTTCCAGTAGCGATCGGTCTCCGCCTGATCGTCGGTGGCGATCTGGAACGAGAAGGCCTCGTTGTGCTTGAAGACGGGTCCGCCATTGAGACCGAGACAGGCAACGCCGGCTACCGTGAACTCGACGGTCAGGACATCGCCTGCCTTGCCGGACGGATAGTCGCTGGGCGCGCGATGGACCGCACTCACCGCGCTGTCGGGAAACGTCTCGGCATAGAAGCGGGCCGCGGCTTCAGCATCCTTGTCGTACCAGAGGCAGATCGTGTTCTTTGCCATTGGGTATTCCCTGTGATTCCGTGCCAGATTGCGCTTCCGATCAGCATAGGCATCCCGATCTGCATGCTCCAGCTGGAACAGTCGTTTGCCCGAGCTTGCTCGCGTGCGTCATTGTGTCTACGAGGAACCTGAAGATGGAGGCTCTGACGTGATCGACATCAACCAGATTCGTGCCGACACGCCTGCTGCCTCCCGGCTCGCGTATCTCCACAATGCCGGTGCGGCTCTCATGCCCGCGCCCGTCGTCGCGGCGATGAAGGGACATATCGATCTCGAGAGCGAGATCGGCGGCTATGCCGCAGCCGATCGCGCGTCAGATCGGCTCGAAGCCGTTTACGGCTCAGTGGCCCGGCTCCTGAACGCATCGCCGGATGAAATCGCCCTGGTGGAGAACGCGACGGTTGCCTGGCAGATGGCGTTCTATTCGCTTTCATTTCGAGAGGGCGACCGGATCCTGACGGCCGAAGCGGAGTACGCCGCCAACTATGTTGCGTTTCTTCAGGCCGCCAAACGCACAGGCGCGGTCATCGATGTGGTGCCGAGCGATGCGACGGGCGAGTTCGACGTCGGCGCACTCGAACGTATGATCGACGAACGCGTGAAGCTGATCGCCATCACCTGGGTTCCGACCAATGGCGGGCTGACCAATCCCGCAGCGGCCATCGGCAGAATTGCGCGAGCACACGGCATCCCCTATCTGCTCGATGCCTGCCAGGCGGTCGGCCAGATGGAGGTCGACGTCGAGGCCATCGGCTGCGACATGCTGTCGGCCACGGGACGCAAATTCCTGCGGGGACCGCGTGGTACCGGCTTTCTCTATGTGCGCGGGGCGCTCCTGCAGCAGCTCGAGCCACCGATGATCGACCATTTTGCAGCGCCCTGGGTCTCGCGCGATGAATATCGGCTCCGCGACGATGCCCGCCGCTTCGAGACATGGGAGAATAATTACGCCGCCCGGCTTGGGCTCGGCGCTGCCGTCGATTATGCGCTCGACATCGGCATGGATGCCATCGAGGAGCGCTGCCGGCTGCTCGCGGGCCGCCTTCGCAGCGGCCTCGCTTCCATTCGCGGCATCACTATTCACGACCTTGGCCGCAAGCCTGGCGCCATCGTCAGCTTCACTTTGGATGGATATGAAGCGGAGGCCATTGTCAGCAGCGCCGCGGCGGCGGGCATCACAATCGGCGCTTCAGACCCGTCGAGTACCCGCATCGATGCCCAGAACCGCGAGCTGCCGCCGCTCGTCCGAGCTTCCCCCCACTACTACAACACCCAAGCCGAGATCGACCGGCTGATCGACCACGTCGCGGATTTGGCGTCACGTTAGCGCGTGCTCAGGTGCAGCGCGCGCTCAGTCCGGATGCGCTGAGCCTGGCCATCACCTCGTTGAGATGGGCGGCATCGCGGGTCTCGATGACAAGCTGCAGCAGCGTCGCCTTGGCCGGCAGGTCGGAGAAGGTCCGCTGGTGTGAGACCTCGATGATATTCGCACCCGCTTCGGCCAGCAGTGCCGCTACCGCGGCGAGCTGCCCCGGCCTGTCGGGGATATCGAGCGACAATTGCGTCAGCCGCCCCTCGCGCGCGAGCTCGCGGGTGAGCACGGAGGCGATCAGCCGCGTGTCGATATTGCCTCCGCTCAGCACGAGGCCGACCTTCTCGCCGGCAAAGCGGGACGGATCGGACATCAGCGCGGCGAGGCCGGCGGCGCCGGCGCCCTCGACGACGGTCTTCTCGATCGAGATCAGGGTCGCGACTGCGCGCTCAAGCTCGGCTTCGTTGACGAGCGCAATATCGTCGACGAGGCGCCGAACGATTTCGGTGGTGATCTTGCCCGGTGATTTCACCGCGATGCCCTCGGCGAGCGTATCGCCGCGCGCCGGCAGATTGCCGTCGTGAATGGCGTTGTACATCGAGGGATAGAGCCAGGCCTCGACGCCCAGTATCCTGAGCGACGGCTTGATCGACTTCGCGGCAATGGCAATCCCGCTGATCAAACCGCCGCCGCCGATCGGGACGACCAGCGTGTCGAGCTCCGGGACCGCCTTCAGCATTTCCAGCCCGATCGTGCCCTGCCCGGCGATGACGAGCGGATCGTCGTAAGGATGGACGAAGACCATGCCGTGCGCTTCACCGTGGCTGCGCGCAAAGGCGGCCGCCTCCTCCAGCGTCGCGCCCGTGACCACCACCTCGGCGCCGTGATGCCGGGTGTTCTCGATCTTCACCATGGGCGTGCCGATCGGCATCACGATGGTGGCGGGAATGCCGAGCCGCTTGGCGTGGTAGGCAACGCCTTGCGCGTGGTTGCCCGCGGACATCGCGATCACGCCCCGCGCGCGCTCCTCCGCCGTCAGAGCGGTAAGCCGGTTGAGCGCGCCGCGCTCCTTGAACGAGGAGGTGAACTGCAGGTTCTCGAATTTGAGCCAGATGTCGCAGCCGCAGATGCTGCTCAGCGTCCGGCTATGGCTACAAGGCGTCTCGACGACGGCGCCTTGTATGGTCTTGGCGGCGGCCTGAATGTCTTCCGGTGCGACCGGAAGGCCGCTGAGATCGAACGAGCTTTGGGACATGTCAGCCATAGGACAGCATAGAGCATTTGGGCGGGCCAGGCGATAAGCCGGCGTCTATTTGGTAAATTCACGCGATCGCGAGGCGCGCCACAGCGTCCAGAGCGTGCGCAACCGCGAGGTCGGCTGCAACCTAAACGGATTGCGTCCCGGGCGCGACAGGCGCTCAAGATCGGCCTGCGCCTGGCGCAGCGGCAGAAACGCCGGCCGCAACGGCGGCGCCAACTGCGCCAGCAGCGATGAAGCCGCGGTCATATGCTGCCGGGCTTCACCCGCGAGTTGCTCAAGCACCGCATGGAGATTGGGTGTTTCCTTGCCGGCGAAGACATCTTCCATGCTGCAATCGTGCTTCTCCAGCACCTGCTGCGGCACGAACAATTGCCGGTGCGCGGCATCGCGCGGCAAATTGGCTATGACCTGCACGATACCCTGCGCCAGCCCGGCATGGCGGGCGACATGCTCGGCCGCCTCCGAAGGCGGTCCCAACACGTGCGCTGCCAGGGCGAACAGCGCCGATGAGGTCGCCGCGAGGTAACCTTCCAGCGCGGCCATGGTCGGCATCGGGTCGTTGTAGAGATCGAACTGATGCTCCTCGGCAAGCAGCGACAGCGACTCGACCGGCAGGTCGAAATCGCGAATCGCGCGAAGCAGCTCGGCCGCCACCGGATTGCCTTCGGCGCTGCCATGGACGTGGCCCGACAGCATGTCGGTCCACCATTGCAGGCGGATCTCGCCGGGCAAGGGCTGGCTCACCTGGTCGCGGATGCGAACGATCTCGACGTTGAAGGCATAGATCGCCAGTAACGCGCGGCGCTCGGCGGCCGGCGCAAACAGGGTCGCGGCGTAGCGGGGAAAGTCGTGGCTGCGCACGAGATCGGCGCAGAACGCGGCGGAGTCGGATGGCGGGTTGCTCATGGCACGGCGATCAGCGCGGCGGCAACCCGCCGCCGTTCGCCGATCATGATGTTGTAGGTACGCACGGCCGGGCCGGTCTGCATCGTGTCCAGCACCACCCTCACCGCCTTGAGCGCCTGACGCAGCTCCGGCGGCGGGAGCCACAGCCCCGTTCCAGTGCCGACCAGGAGCGTGTCGATGCTGTTGGCCGCCGTGAACACCCGATCCAGCGAGTAGCGGTCGATCTTCGCGGGATCGATCACGTCCCAGGCCCAGATCGCGTCGGGCAGACAGAGCAGCGAGCCCCGATGCGACATGCCGGCAAAGGCGAAGCCGCCCTTGCCGTAGGCATCGATCGGCGCCGAGCGCGGAAAATGCGGAGCGTTGGGATCGCCGGCCATGAGCTTCGTCCGAATGGGCTTACTGCCCTCGCAAACGCGTGCAAGGGCATGAGGTTCGGATCATGCCTTGCTTTTCTTCGCCGGCGTCGCCGTATCGGGCGCGTCTTCGCGGTGCTCGCCGACGCCGAGATAGATCAGGATCGGCGCTGCAATGAAGATCGAGGTGTAGGTGCCGACCAGCACCACGCCGAACATCATTACCGCGGTGAAGCTGTGGATAGCATGGCCGCCGAACAAGAGCAGCGCGAGCAGCGCGAGCGTCACCGTGACGTGGGTGATGATCGAGCGCGACAGCGTCGAGTTGATGGATTCATTGAGCAGCTGCGGCATCGGCATCTTCTTGTAGCGACGCAGCATTTCCCGGATGCGGTCGTAGATGACGACGGTGTCGTTGAGCGAGTAGCCGAGAATCGTCAGAAGCGCGGCGATGCTGGTCAGATCGAAATCGACCTGGCTGATCGACATGAAGCCGATCGTCAGCACGATGTCGTGCACGTTGGCGATCATGGCGCCCAGCGCGAACTGCCATTCGAACCGGAACCAGAGGTAGATCAGGATCCCGAGAATCGCGAGCATCAGGCCGAGCATGCCGAAGGCCAGCAATTCGCCAGAGACGCGCGGGCCGACCACCTCGACACGGCGATATTCGACGGAATCGCCGAGCGCGGCGCGGACCTTCTGCACGGCTTCCTGCTGGGCGGTGTCCCCACCCGGCTGCTCCGCGACGCGGATCAGGACGTTCTCTGGCCCGCCGAACTGCTGCAACTGCACTTCGCCGAGACGCAAGGAATCGAGCGTCGTGCGCATCGCCGCGATGTCGGCGGCGCCCGATTTTGCCTTAACCTCCAGCAGCGTGCCGCCGCGAAAATCGATGCCGAAATTCAGGCCGTGGGTGAAGAACAATACGATAGCGAGGATCGACAGCGCCGCCGAGATCGGAAAGCTGATGCGACGGAAACGCGTGAAGTCGAAATGCGTATCGTCGGGGACGATGCGCAGCGACGGCAGCAGGCCGAGGGCCGAGACCACGGTGAGGATGGCAATGAGGACGCCGAGCCCGATGAGAACGGTGTGAGTCACGATCAGGCTCCTAGATCGGCACGCTCTGCGGCCGCTTCCACCGCACCCACCAGGCGACGATCAGCCGGGTCAGGGTGAAGGCGGTGAACACCGTGGTGATGATGCCGATGCCGAGCGTCACGGCAAAGCCGCGCACCGGACCGGTGCCGATGTAGAACAGCACCGCGGCAGCAATGAAGGTGGTGATGTTGGAATCGAGGATGGTGGCGAGCGCCCGCTTGAATCCGGCGTCGATCGCCGAGATCGCATTGCGGCCGCCGCGCAATTCCTCGCGGATGCGTTCGTAGATCAGCACGTTGGAGTCGACCGCGATGCCGACGGTGAGCACGATGCCGGCGATGCCGGGCAGCGTCAGCGTGGCGTTGAGCAGCGACAATAAGCCGAAGATCATGGCGACGTTGATGGCCACCGCGATGTTGGCGAACACTCCGAACAGCCGGTAGGTCAGCAGCATGAAGATGATGACAAGGATCGAGCCGACATAGGCCGCCAGCTGGCCCTTCTCGATCGAGTCCTGGCCGAGTCCTGGACCCACGGTGCGCTCCTCGACCACCGTGAGCGGTGCCGGCAATGCGCCGGCGCGCAACAGGATGGCCAGATCGTTGGCCGATTGCACGGTGAAGTTGCCGGAGATCTGGCCTTGGCCGCCGGTAATGGGCTCGCGGATGACGGGCGCCGAGATCACCTTATTGTCCAGCACGATCGCGAACGGCAGCCCCACGTTCTCCTGCGTGGCCTGCGAGAATTTGCGCGCGCCCGAGGTGTTGAACTTGAAGCTGACGACCGGCTCACCCGTGCGCTGGTCAAAGGTCGCCTGCGCATCGGTCAGGTCGCCGCCGGCGACCAGCACCTGCTTCTTGACCACGTAGGGCGTCGGCGGAGGCGAGGCGCTCATCAGCAGTTCGGATTCCGGCGGCACCCTGCCCGCTTGCGCCTGATCCGGCGGCACGGAGGTGTCGACCATGCGGAATTCCATCTTCGCGGTCCTGCCCAGCAGTTCCTTCAGGCGGGTCGGGTCCTGAAGACCGGGGACCTGCACCAGGATGCGGTCGTTGCCCTGGCGCTGGATGACGGGCTCGACGGTGCCGAGCTCGTTGACGCGGCGTTCGACGATCTGGATCGACTGCTCGATGGTCTTGCGCAGGCGATCGAGCACCGCAGCCTGCGGGACGCTCAGGCGGATCACCCCGCCGCCGGCATCAGTCACCTCGAGGTCGCGCTGACCGCTGGATCCCATCAGGCCGCCCAAGGGCTGGGACAGCTCGCGCAACTTGGCAAGCGCCGGCTGCGCATCGGTCTCCTTGGTGATGCGAACCTCGACGGCATCGTTGCGCACGGTGACGCCGCCGGTGAATCCGATCTTGGCGTCGCGCAGGGTCCGGCGAACGTCGTCGCGGACCTGGTCGAGCCGCTCCTTCTTCACATAGGCAGCGTCGACCTCGAGCAGCAGATAGGAGCCGCCCTGGAGGTCGAGGCCGAGCACGATGCGGCGCTGCGCCCAGGCGGGCCAGCTCTTGACTTGCGCCTCGGGGAAGAAGTTGGGGACCGCGCAGAGGCACACGATCAGCGCCGTCAGGATAATCCCCAGCGCCTTCCACCGCGTGAAATACAACATCGACTGGACCTGTCAGATCAGGAGACTTGAGACTCGCGGTGAAGCTCTCACTTCGCCGCGGTGTCGTCCTTGGCGCTCTCTTTTGCGCTTTCCTTGGCCGGCTCGCCCTTGGCGCGCACGCCCGAGATCATCTGGCGCATCTGCCGCACGCGCACGCCGTCGGAAATCTCGAACTCGATCTGGTCGTCGTCGACCACCTTGGTGACCTTGCCGACGAGACCTCCCGAGGTCACGATGGTGTCGCCGCGGCGGATATTCTTCACGAGCTCGGCGTGGTCGCGGACCTTCTTCTGCTGCGGGCGCAGAATCAGGAAGTACATGATCACGAAGATCAGGGCGAACGGCAGCAGCGACATCAACATGCTGTTGGTGTCGCCAGCGGCCGCGGCCTGGGCATACGCAGGGGTAATCAGCATTCGGACGATCCTCGTGAAAACGGGGGAAAGCCGGTCAGGCCCTCAAAGGCGACCGGTTCGGTCAAATTCGCGCGGACTATAGCGGCCATTGCCCCAATTGCAACGCTGCCAGACTGCCCTTTTGGGCCACCTTGCGGCGGCCCGTCAGGCCCGATAAGGCTGCGTTCTCAGGAACTTCGGACATGCCCAAAAACCATAGCAAAAGCCCGGCCGGCAAAGGCCCCCGCACCCCTGCCAACAAGCCCACCCGCCTCGCGGCAAAACGCCCCACGGCGGCGGTCACCAAGGCAGGCCCGGACCTCCCGCAGGAGCGCATCGTCCGCGCCCTGGAGACCATTGCGGCGCACCTCTCCGCGCAGGGCAAGCCGGCGGTCGAGGCCGAGTCGTTCAAGCAGGCGGACGCCTACGTCTGGCATCCCGACGGACGCCTCTCGGCGGTGCCGCGCGTGAGCCGCGTCGAGCTGTTCCTGCTCAAGGGCGTCGACCGGATGCGCGACATCCTGATGGAGAACACCGAGCGCTTCGCCAACGGCCTGCCCGCCAACAACGCCCTGCTCTGGGGCGCACGCGGCATGGGCAAGTCGTCACTGGTGAAGGCGGCGCATGCCAGCATCAACGCGGAGCGCAAACCGGCCGACAAGCTCAAGCTGATCGAGATCCACCGTGAGGACATCGAGAGCCTGCCGGCCCTGATGGAGCAGCTGCGGGCCTCCTCCTTCCGTTTCATCGTGTTCTGCGACGACCTCTCCTTCGACGGCAATGATGCCTCCTACAAGTCGCTCAAGGCGGTCCTCGAAGGCGGCATCGAGGGCCGGCCCGAGAACGTCATCCTCTACGCCACCTCCAACCGGCGCCATCTGCTGGCGCGCGAGATGATCGAGAACGAGCGCTCGACCGCGATCAATCCGGGCGAAGCGGTGGAGGAGAAGGTCTCGCTGTCGGATCGCTTCGGCCTCTGGCTCGGCTTCCACCGCTGCAGCCAGGACGAATATCTCGCCATGGTGCGCGGCTATTGCAGCCATTTCGGGATCAGGGTCGACGACGAGACGCTCGAGCGCGAGGCGCTGGAATGGTCGACGACGCGCGGCTCGCGCTCGGGCCGCGTCGCCTGGCAGTTCGTGCAGGAGCTGGCGGGACGGCTGGGTGTGAAGCTGACGGCGTAGTAGCGCGAGCTGTTACCCCGAATTCAACTGTCATCGCCCGCCTTGTGCGCACTTGCGCACTGGAGCGGGCGATGCAGTATTCCAGAGACGGTTGTTGTCAATCGAGAGGCCGCGGCGTACTGGGTCACCCGGTCGAGCCGGGCGACGACACCGTTCGTGCGGAGGCTACGTAAGTCTCACGCCCCGTTGAGGAATTGAAGCGGGTCAACCGGGCTCGATCCCTTGCGGATCTCGAAGTGGAGCTGCGGCGACGCCACCTCCCCGGATTGACCCGACTTGGCAATGACCTGGCCGCGCTTGATGGTATCGCCGCGCTTCACCAACAGCTCACTCGCATGGGCATATGCGGTGACGTAGCCGTTGGAGTGCCGAACCAGAACCAGATTGCCGTAACCCTTCAGCTCGTTGCCGGAATAGGCGACGACGCCATCTTCGGCCGCCTTGACCGGCGTCCCCTCGGGCACCGCCAGATTGATGCCGTCATTGGACTTGCCATTGGTCTTGGCACCGTAGCTCGTGACCACCTTGCCGCGGACGGGCCAGCGGAAGGTCGGCAGCGCGCCGGTGGCCTCCGCAGCCTTCGCCGGCGTCTCGGCAGCCTTCTCTTCCACATTGCTCGTGGCCTGGGCGAGCCGCGCGCTCTGCACGGGCGCGGCGGCAGTGGCCATCTTGGTCGCGGGTGCCGGAGCTGCCGCAACAGGCTGGAGCGTTCCGGCCACCGGTGCAGCCGCGACCGGAGCCGCAGCAACCGGCGCCGCGACGGCGGCGGTCTTGGCGCCGGGCACGGTCAGCTTGGTGCCGAGCTTCAGCTTTGCCGACGGATCCATGCCGTTGGCACGGGCGAGCTCTGCCGCCGAGATGCGGTTCTTGCGCGCGATGCTGGCGAGCGTGTCGCCACGGTTGACGAAGTGCGTGCTCGGCGGTGCCGCGACGGCAGCAACCGGCTTCGCCGCAGGCGCTGCCGCGACCGGAGCCATCGCGGCCGCCGGTGCAGCTGCGGTCGCAGGAGACGGAATGATCAACTGCTGGCCGGGCGAGAGCGCCCGCGGACCCTTGTAGCCGTTGGCGGCAAGGATCGCCTGCGGCGTGACGCGATAGCGCTTGGCGAGCACGTCGAGCGTGTCGCTGGTCCCGACGATGATCTTGGTTCCGCCGGCCGGCTGGGCGGCCGCGACCGACCGCGGCGGGACGGTCGCCGTGGTCTCCAGGTGCGGTTGTGCCGGGGGCGCATATGAGCTGACGCCGCGTCCGCCGCCGGACACCCCGCCCCCGGAGGCAACGGGATAGGACTGCGGGGCAGATACCGCGGGCGGAGGCAAAGCCTGCGACTGGTAGTAACCGGGCTGCGTCTGCGGCCGCGCATATTGCGGCAACTCACGCTGCGGCGGCGGCGGCTGCTGCACCGAACCGGTCTGCTCGGAGGCGAAAGGATTGGAGAAGTTAGTCTGGGACAGCCGCGACGACATGTCGGCGCTGCACCCTGCAAAGCTGAAGGAGATCAGCGCCAGCACCGCGACCTGCGGCACGCGGCGCGAGTAAAGCAACTCGGCGACAGCGGACATGGTTACTCACTCGTACGCAACAGAACTGGTGTTTTAAGTAAACACGCGGCGAGTAAATAACGGCTTAACCCTCACAATAAGATGTTGGCGGCACTGCCGATCCGGGATTCTACAGCTCCCGCGCCACCCCGGGCAGTGCCGGCACGAAGCGGACCTCGACGAGTTCCTTGCGCTCGATTCCGGTTTCGCTGCGGGCCAGGCGGGTCAGCGTCTGCACGCCCTGATGCGGGCCGACCGGGGCAATCAGGATGCCCCCGACCTCAAGCCGCTCGACCAGGTTCTCCGGTATCTGCTCCATCGCCGCGGTGACGATGATGCGATCGAACGGGCCGATGTTGGGAGGCAGATTGAGACCGTCACCGAGCATCACCTCGACATTGTGACAATCGAGCTTCTCAAGCCGGGCGCGTGCCGTGTCGGCGAGCTTGCGATAGCGCTCGACGGTCAGGACCTGGCCGGCGAGCCGCGACAGCACGGCGGCCTGGTAGCCGGAGCCGGTGCCGATTTCGAGCACCCGGTGCTGCTTCTGGAGCTGGAGCTGCTCGGTCATGTAGGCGACGACGAAGGGCTGGCTGATGGTCTGCCCGCACGCGATCGGCAGCGCGCTGTCACGATAGGCGCCCTCGCGATCGGCCTCGTCGACGAAAAGCTCGCGCGGCACCTCTTCCATGGTCCGCAGCACGGCCTGATCGCTGATGCCCCGACGCCTCAGCGTGAGCTGAAACATCATCTTTTCCGGCGGGTGCTGGTGGGACGTCATTGCTGCTATCGCTCGTCTCGTCTGGCGGATCGCCGTACTGCACCGCAAGAACCCGAGACGAGAATCTTGTTCCGGCTCAGGAACTCATGATATCCTTTCGGCACAGCATTTGACCACAACAAGGCCTTCAGAGCGCTAAGCCATTTGCGAGGTTTGCGTTCGCCGAAACGCGCATTGCGTCGCCTATCGTTATCTGCGAACGTTTACGAGAATGGGCAAGGACTCAACCATGACTGCGACAGGGCTTTCGGGCCGCTCTGTTTTCCTCGTCGAGGACGAGGTCATGATCAGAATGATGGTCGCAGACATGCTGGAGGAGCTTGGCTACAAGGTTGCCGCCGAAGCGGGCGACATCAATGAGGCCATGCGGCTTGCGCAATCCACCGAGTTCGATCTCGCCATTCTCGACGTCAACGTCAACGGCAAGGTCATCTCGCCGGTCGCCGATGTCATCATGGCCAAGGGCTGCCCGTTCATCTTCGCCACCGGCTACGGCTCCTCCGGCCTGCCCGAGCAATATCGCGACCGGCCGGCGCTCCAGAAGCCGTTTCAGCTCGACGCGCTCGGCAAGACCATCGAGGCCGCGCTTCGCGGCAGCTAACCCTTATTTCAGGGTGAGGCCAAGCTGCTCCGAAAACGCCTCGTCAGTGCGGTCGAGCCTGAGCGGGGTGACCGAGACGTAGCGCTCGCGCAGCGCCGCCAGATCGGTGCCGTCGGCGGGCGTGTCGAGCATCGCGGTCCGCTCGAAGCCGATCCAGAAATAAGGATTACCGCGGCCGTCCCGGCGCTCGTCGATCCTGAGGAAGCCGAGATTGCGCTTGCCTTGCCGCGTGACGCGGATGCCAAGCACATCCTCCGGCGCGCAGGATGGGAAGTTGATGTTGATGACGGTGTCCTTCGGAACGCCGGCGGCGATCACCTTGCGCAGGATATCGGGCCCGAATTTGCGGGCCGTGTCCCACGGCGGCCGTTCGCGGGTCTCGACGCTGAACTCCTGCGACAATGCGAATGACGGCAACCCCAGGATGGTGCCTTCCAATGCGCCGGCAATGGTGCCGGAATAGACCACGTCCTCGGCGACGTTGCGGCCCTTATTGACGCCGGACAGCACGACATCGGGCAGCTTGGCTCCCAGGATATGGCGCGCTCCCATGATGACGCAGTCGGTCGGCGTGCCGCGCACGGCGAAGTGCCGTGGGCCGACCTCGCGCAGACGCAAGGGATCGTTCAGCGACAGCGAGTGCGACACGCCGGACTGGTCGAGCTCGGGCGCCACCACCCAGACATCATCGGTCAAAGCGCGCGCAATCTCCTCCACGACCTTGAGGCCGGGAGCGTGGATGCCGTCGTCATTGGTGCAGAGAATGCGCATGCGGAAGGTTCGATTCCTGAAAGCGGGTCTGAGCCGTCTTATCCGGCCAGCGCCGATCAGGCAAACCGGACGATTGCGGTCCGGCGGCCGGTTCCCTTGGTTGGTCCCGCTAGCGGCGAACGCGCCATTGCGGCAGGAAGCGCGCAAGCCGGCCTTCTGCACGCAATTGCATCGCCGGCACGACCGGGTTCACGACGGAAGTCTCGATGACGCCGAGCGCCTTCAGCTGTGCCACGAACGGGTCGGACGTCGGCTCCTGCGGAAAGCGTTCGCGTGCCACGCTCAACGCCTTGTCGAAATCCGCAGCATTGACGCCGGGCTTGGCCCGCCGGCTCTGCACGAGATCATCGTCCCAGAGCCGCGCGATCCCGATGTCGAGAACGCCGCGCAGGCGCTGATCGATGGCCTGGATCCCGGCCCCCGTCACCGCCCATTGTCTTCCGACCCAGAAGATGTCGCGGTGCAAGGCCATGAACGGAGGGTTCGCGTGGACGGGCCGGCAGGATAGCCGGCCGCCCGATCTTCGCAACGCGATTCTCGTCATGCCGCGTTTTCGGACGCGAACCGCTGCCCACTTCGCGGGAAAACCCTTTAGTCGCGCGCGATCACCTTCAGCCCGCCCATATAGGGCTGGAGCACGTCCGGGACCGCGATCGAGCCGTCCTCCTGCTGATAGGTTTCCATCACGGCGATCAGCGCGCGGCCGACTGCGGTGCCGGAGCCGTTCAGCGTGTGCACGAAGCGCGGCTTGCCGTCGGGCCCGCGCGAGCGCGCATCCATGCGCCGTGCCTGGAAGTCGCCGCAGACCGAGCAGCTCGAGATCTCGCGGAACGCCCCGCCCTCGCCCTGCCCGGGCATCCAGACCTCGATGTCATAGGTTTTTTGCGCCGAGAAGCCCATATCTCCTGCGCAGAGCGTCATCACACGGTAATGCAGGTCGAGCTTCTGCAGCACCTGTTCGGCGCAGGACAGCATCCGCTCCAGCTCGTCCTTGCTCACTTCCGGCGTCGTGATCGAGACCAGTTCGACCTTGGTGAACTGGTGCTGGCGGATCATGCCGCGAGTGTCGCGCCCCGCCGCACCCGCCTCGGCGCGGAAGCATGGCGTCAGCGCGGTCAGCCGCATCGGCAATTGCTTCTCATCGAGGATGGATTCGCGGGCGAGATTGGTGAGCGACACTTCGGCGGTGGGGATCAGACCGAGGCGCTCGGTCTTCAGCCGCTCATGGTCCGGCGAGGCGAGCAGCTCGCCCTTGATCGCCCAGAACTGATCGTCCTCGAATTTCGGCAATTGCCCGGTGCCGAACATCACCTCGTTGCGCACCAAGAGCGGCGGATTGATCTCGGTGTAGCCGTGCTCGGTGGTGTGCAGATCGAGCATGAACTGGCCGATGGCACGCTCGAGCCGCGCCAGCCCCTTTTTCAGCACGACGAAACGCGCGCCGGAGAGTTTTGCCGCCGCTTCGAAATCCATGTAGCCGAGCGCGGTGCCGAGATCGTCATGCAGCTTCGGCGCAAAGCCATAGTTGCGCTTGTTGCCGAACACGTGATGCTGCACGTTGCCGTGCTCGTCGAGACCGTCGGGCACGTCCTCGAACGGAATGTTCGGGATCGCGGCCAGCTCTTTGGTCAGCTCATCGTCAGCGGCTTTTGCCGCCGCTTCGAGCTCGGGCATCGTGGTCTTGAGCTCGGCGACCTCGGCCATCAGCTTGGCCGCACGCGGCTCGTCCTTGGCCTTCTTGGCATCGCCGATTTCCTTCGAAGCTGCATTGCGCCGCGCCTGCGCCTGCTCGGAGGCCAGGATCGCCGCACGCCGCTTCTCGTCGATCGCGAGCAGCAAGGCCGACATCGGCTTCAAACCGCGCCGTGCGAGGCCGGCGTCGAAGGCTTGCGGATTGTCGCGGATCGCTTTGATGTCGTGCATGGCTGTGGTCCCGGATCAGCGCGTAAATAGTCAACGTTTATGCCGACAACTTACATTGGCGCGCTTTCCCCTAGCATTCTGTCATCGCCCGTGAAAGCGGGCGATCCAGTATTCCAGAGACGTCAGTGTTTCCCCGAGGGGCCGCGGCGTACTGGATTCCCCGCTCCAGTGCGCAATTGCGCACAAGGCGGGGAATGACACCGGTGGGCTTGGTCGCCCTACTCCGCCGGATTGGCCGGCGTCGACACGTCAGTGCCGGTGGCAGCCTGTGCGGCGGCCGCTTTCCTCTCCACCATCGCCACCGCGAGGATCGAGCCCTCGTAGAGCGCCATTAGCGGAAACGCGAGGGAGCACTGGCTGAGCACGTCGGGCGGCGTCAGCACGGCTGCGATCACGAAGGCCATGACGATGAAGTAGCGGCGCTTCTCGCGCAACATCGTCGAGCTGACGATGCCGATCCGCCCGAGCAGCGTCAGGATCACCGGCAGCTGGAAGGCGATGCCGAAGGCGAAGATCAGCGACATCATCAGCGACAGATATTCGCCGACCTTGGGCAGCAGCTGGATCTGCGCGGTCTCGTCGCCGCCGGTCTGCTGCATGCCGAGCGAGAAGCGCACCAGCATCGGCAGCACGACGAAATAGACCAGCGCCGCGCCCAGGACGAAGAAGAACGGCGTCGCGACCAGATACGGCAGGAACGCCTGCTTCTCGTGCTTGTAGAGCCCGGGCGCGACGAACTTGTAGATCTGCGTCGCCACGATCGGGAACGAGATAAAGCCGGCGCCGAACAGCGCCAGCTTGAGCTGGGTAATGAAATATTCGAGCAGCGCCGTGTAGATGAATTTCGAGTTCTCCGGCCCCGCAATCCACACGAACGGCCAGACAAGCACGTTGTAGATCTGCTTGGCGAAGAAGAAGCAGAAGATGAAGGCCAGGCCAAAGCCGAGCAGCGCCTTGATCAGCCGCGAGCGCAGCTCGATCAAATGGTCCATCAGCGGGGCTTTGCTGGCCTCGATATCGGCGTCGGTCATGACGCTTTGGCGTCCTTGATCGCTTCGGATGGCGCGGTGTCCTGCGCAACCTCTGCCTGTTCGACCTCACGGGTGATCGCGAGCGGCTCGTTCGCGGCCGCATGCGCTTCGGCTTCCATGAAGGTCGACGGCGTCGGGGTCTCCGGTGTCGTGGGCGTGACGGGCGGATCGATGGCAGTAGCGGCCGGCGTCTCGGCCGGCTTGTCCAGCGCATCGATGCGAAGCGCGTCGCTCACGTCCTTCTGGAGCGAGCTCATCGGATTGAAACCCGTGGCGGCTTCCTTGACCTCGTCGAAGCTTTTCTTGAGGTCGGCCATCTCGGCCTCACGCATCGCCTCCTGGAACTGGCCCTGGAATTCGGCCGCCATCTTGCGCGCCTTGCCCATCCACTGCCCGACCATGCGCAGCACGCCCGGCAGCTCTTTCGGGCCGATGGCGATCAGGGCCACGACCCCGATGAGGACCAGTTCACTCCACCCGATGTCGAACATGAGGTCTTCCGTTCACGCGAAGCCGGAGCCGGCCCAATCCCTTGCGCGCAGGATCGGGCCGCTACCCGCGTCTCGCGTGCTTCTTCCGGCTCAGACGGCCTTGCTGCCGACGTCGGACCGTGTCGCGGTCGGCGCAGCATTGTGCTCGATCGACTTCGTCGGCTCGGGCTTCTCGGCAGCCTTGTCGTCGTCCTGCATGCCCTTCTTGAACGCCTTGATGCCCTGAGCCACGTCGCCCATCAGATCCGAAATCTTGCCGCGGCCGAACAGCAGCAGGACCACTGCGATCACCAAGATCCAGTGCCAAATGCTGAGTGAACCCATCCTGCAACCCTCCAAACGCGCATGGCCGGGGACCCGGCCGATCTCACCGAAACCTAGGCTTGGCAGACCTCAAAAACAAGGACCAAGGCAGCGCCAATTCGCTGTCGGCGCTACGCAATCTTGCTAGTGTTAACTGGTCGCAGGGGCCCGTATTTCGCCGGTACGTCAGTCCTCGGCGCCGCCTTCGCTGCCACCCTCATTGCCGCCTTCTGGCGGGCTCTCAGGCTCGACCGCAGGCGCAAGGGCGAGATCGAGGTCATCGCCCGGTTCCAGCGGATCCTCATCCTCCCGCAGGGCCGGATCATCCGACGGCGTCGGCACGCTGAACCCGGTGGGCAGACGCGAATCCAACAGTCCCGTCCCCTTCAGCTCTTCCAGGCCCGGCAGGTCGCCGAGCTGTTCCAGGGTGAACTGCGACAGGAACTCCTCGGTGGTTCCGAAGGTTAAGGGCCGGCCCGGCGTCTTGCGCCGGCCGCGCGGCTTGATCCAGCCGGTCTCCAGCAGCACGTCGAGCGTGCCCTTCGACGTGACGACGCCGCGGATCTCCTCGATCTCGGCCCGCGTCACCGGCTGGTGATAGGCGATGATCGCGAGCACCTCGATTGCGGCCCGCGACAGGCGGCGGGTCTCGGTGCTCTCCCGCGTCATCAGCCAGGCCAGATCGCCCGCGGTGCGGAACGTCCATTTGTTGGCGACGCGAACGAGATTGACGCCGCGCGAGGCATAATCGGCCTGCAACTGCTCGAGCGCAGCCTTGACGTCGACGCCCTCGGGCATGCGCTTGGCCAGCGTCGCGGTGTCCAGCGGTTCATTCGAGGCGAACAGCAGCGCCTCCAGCAGCCGCAACTCCTCGGGACGCGCCTGGGATTCGTTCTCCATCGGCTCGGCCTCTTCTACCCGCACTTCAGCCAGGCTTGCCATGGCAGATTCTCCTTCTTGCACTTAAGCGACCGGCGCATCAGGCGCAGGAGCTGCGTCCGGGACCGGTTTTGGGCGCCCCTTCCGGAAATAGATCGGCGCAAACGCTTCCTTCTGATTCAGCTCGAGCTGACCTTCGCGCACCAGTTCGAGCGCGGCGGCAAAGCTCGAGGCGAACACCGTCGCGCGCTGCGTCGGGTCGGCGACATGCCGGATCAGGAAGTCGTCGAGAACACCCCAATCGTCCTGCTCGGTGATGCTGCCGACCAGCCGCTCCAGCGTGGCGCGTGCTTCGGCGAGCGACCACACCGTGCGCTTGGCCAGATGCACGCTCGCCAGCACGCGCGACTGGCGTTGCGCGGCATAGGCGGTGAGCAAATCATAGAGCGTGGCCGTGTATTTCGGGTGCTTGATCTCGGCGATGTGCTCGGGCTCGCCACGCGCGAAGATGTCGCGCTGCAATTGCGGCCTGTTCATCAGCCGGTTGGCGGCTTCGCGAATGGCTTCCAGGCGGCGCAGCCGGTTGGCGAGCGCCGTCGCCATCTGCTCGGCGCTCGGGCCTTCCGCGCTCGGCGGCTCCGGCAGCAGCAGGCGCGACTTCAGGAAGGCAAGCCATGCGGCCATCACCAGATAGTCCGCGGCGAGCTCCAGCCGGATCTTTCGCGCGGCTTCGATGAAATGGAGGTACTGGTCGGCGAGCGCGAGGATCGAAATCTTGGCGAGATCGACCTTCTGCTGCCGCGCCAGCGCAAGCAACAAATCGAGCGGGCCCTCATAGCCCTCGACGTCCACCACCAACGCCGGCTCACCCTCGGCGAGCTCTGCGGGCCGCCCGGTTTCGAACGATAGGATTTCTGCAGTCATGCCGATGCCGTGTTTGCCCGTGCGATCAATGCATCCAGTTCGGCGCGTGCGGCCACGCGGTCGAACGGCTGCGGCGGCTTGCGTGCGGCGAGCGCGGCGTTCGCACGCTCCAGCGCCCCACCGGCCAGTTCAGGTGTCTCGCCGGCGACGTCGCGCATCTCCTCGATGTTGCCGTTGCAATGCAGGGCCACGTCGCAGCCGGCCGCGAAGATCGCGCGAGTCCGCTCGGCGATATTTCCCGACAGCGCGTTCATCGACACGTCATCACTCATTAACAAACCCTGGAACCCGATTGCGCCGCGAATCACGTCAGCAATCATTGTCGCAGATGTCGTCGCCGGATGGGCGGGGTCGAAGGCGCTAAACACAACATGTGCAGTCATCGCCATCGGCAGATCAGCCAGCGGTTTGAATGCGGCGAAATCGGTCCGCTCCAGCTCGTCCCGGGGCGTGTCGACGGTCGGCAGCTTGAAATGGGTGTCGGCGGTGGCGCGGCCATGCCCGGGAATATGCTTGAGCACCGGCAGCACGCCGCCCTGCTCCAGGCCCTCGGTGACGGCGCGGGCAATCGCCGCGACCTTGCCGGGCTCGGTGCCGTAGGCCCGGTTGCCGATGACCGCATCGGCGCCCGGCACCGGCACATCCGCCAAGGGCAGGCAATCCACGGTAACGCCGAGATCGGCGAGATCGGCTGCGATCAGGCGGGCACTGAGGCGCGCCGCGGTGAGCCCGAGGGCCGAATCAGTGTCGTACAAATTCGCGAATACGGCCCCCGGCGGATAGACCGGCCAGTGTGGCGGCCCCAGCCGCTGCACCCGTCCCCCCTCCTGGTCGATCAGGACCGGCGCGTCGGGGGCCTTCGCGACCGAACGCAATTCTGCAACCAACGCAGCAACTTGTGCTGGTGTTGCGACATTACGCTTGAACAGGATGAAGCCCCATGGGCGTTCGGCACGGATAAACTCCCGCTCGGCGGCGGTCAGTTCCGTTCCGGATACGCCGGTAATGAAGGCCCGCGTGCTCATAACCGGCCGATTAACTCTGCCCCGCGAGGGGGTCAAGGAAACGACCGTTAATTCCTCTGGACGAAGCAGGCAGACAGGCCTGCGGACTTCAGATTGTTGCAGGCTTGCGTCGCTTCCTCGGCCGAACCATAGGGGCCGGCGAAGGCGCGGTAGACGACTCCCTTGCCCTTGTCGGTGAGGTCGACACGCTTGATGACGGGCGAACGGGAGCCGAGCACGCTGCCGTATTTGCTCTGAAGCACCCGGTAGGATGCGGCGGCGCTATCCTCGCTCTGCTGCGAGGAGACTTGCACGATGTAGCCGCCACCGCTGCTGGTGGGCGCGATCTGCGTCGGGTTGGTCGCAGCTATCCGCTGCGGCGGCTCGGCCGCCGGGGACGATTGCGGCGCCAGCGACATCGGCTGGTTGGCGCTGGCATTGGCCGAGGTCGGCGGATTGCGCGGCGCGGCGGGCGCAACCGGCGCGGCAACGGGCTTCGGCGCCGCGGGCGCCGGCTTGGCGGCGGCCGATTGCGGCACGGCGCTATCGGTCTGATCGCCCTTCACCGCAACGGTCCTGATCGCGCGCGGCGAATTGTTCGGCAGCGTGCCGTTGCTCGGGCTCGGACCCGCGCTCGGCGGCGGCACGGTGGATGGTGACACGCTCGCCACCGAGGGCGGATTCGCATTCTGGTTCAGCGGCGGGAACACCACGCGCGGCCCGCCCGCCTTGGCGTTGACGTCGACGGGCGCCTCCTCGCGCGGCACGATCTTTTCAGTGCCGTCACCGCTGACCATGCGATCCGGCACCTTGGCCGCGGAGTCCGTCGGCGCCGGCACGATCTTGGTCGGGGTGTTGTCGGCCTTGATGATCGGCGGCTCGCCGCTGCGAGGCGAGCCGATATAGGTCTTGTAGGCGAATGCAGCACCGGTGCCGAGCACGGCAAGCGCCAGGATCGCCGCGACCGTCATCATGCCGCCGCGCTGCTTCTTCGGCTCCTCGACCTCGTCCTCCGGATAGTCGCTCTGGTCGGCGTAAGGGTCGTCGGGATAGGCCGGCTCGCGCTGATAGTCCTGCTCGCCTGTCTCCAGCCGACCATAGAGCGCATCGTCGTAGCGCGACGGATCGGGCTGCGCATACGGCTCCTGATAGGATTGCTCCTGGTAGGCCTGACCATGCTGCTGATTGGCCTGCTCCTGATGAGCCTGATCTTGATAGGTGTCCTGATAGGCCTGGGGCTGATAAACGACAGGCTCGGGCGCGGCAGACTTGGCGGCGTAGCGATGCAGCGGGTGGACCGGGCTTACGGTGACCGGATAGTCAGGCTCCGGCGCAGGTGCCGGCTGCGGTTGCACGTTGGCACGCCGCATCCATGAGGGCGGCGACGGTGCCTGCTCCGCGTAGTCCTGCTGATCATCGAGCTGGCGGTAATCGTGGTCCTGATAGCTCTGGACCGGCGGACGCGACTGCGCTGCAAACGGATCGGTCTGCCCGATCAGACGGGCGAGCTCGGCCAAGGGATCGCTATCCGCCTTCCCATGCTGGTCGCCGCCGCGACCATAGTCATCGGAAGGAAACGGTCTGTCCTGATATCGTTCGGCCATCGTGATGATGCGTCCCTTCGGGAAAGCCGCGCGCCCCTCGACCAAGGCACGGCTTTCGACCCACAAGGCTTTCAACCAAGTCTAAGCGATCCGGCTTCTGCCGGTTACCCCCGAATTCCCCTTAAGTAGTTCGCCCCAAACTACCGCATCTCGTCCGGGGCATGGACGCCGAGGATGGCGAGGCCCGATGCCAGGACCGAGACGACGCCCTGGACCATTGCCAATCGCGCCTTTGTAAGATCTGCATCATTATTGATAATGAAGCGTAAATAGGGCAAATCGCGCCCTTTCGTCCAAAGTGCATGAAATTCGCTGGCTAAATCATAGAGATAAAAGGCAATTCGGTGCGGCTCATGGGCCGCGGCGGCAGCTTCCAGCATGCGCGGATAAATTGCTAGGCGCTTAAGAAGATCGAGCTCGACGGGGTCCGACAGCCGTTCCACCGCCGACTCAGCGAGCCATGCGATCCGCGGGCCGGCATCCTCCGGGAGTTCCGGGAACACCTCGGCGCGGGCATTGCGGAAGATCGAGTGACCGCGAGCATGGCCGTACTGGACGTAGAACACCGGGTTGTCCCGCGACTGTTCCATGACCTTGGCGAGATCGAAATCGAGCACCGCGTCGTTCTTCCGGTACAGCATCATGAAGCGGACGGCGTCCTGGCCGACCTCATCCACCACTTCACGCAAGGTGACGAAGTCCCCGCTCCGCTTGGACATCTTCACCGGCTCGCCGTTGCGCAAGAGCTTCACGAGCTGGACGATCTTGACGTCCAGCGATCCCTTAGCCGACGTCGTCGCCTTCACCGCGGCCTGCATGCGCTTGATGTATCCGCCGTGATCGGCGCCCCAGACGTCGATCATCTCGGCAAAGCCGCGGTCGAACTTGTCCTTGTGATAGGCGATGTCGGAGGCGAAATAGGTATAGGAATTATCCGACTTGATCAGCGGACGATCGACGTCGTCGCCGTAGGCGGTCGCCCTGAATAGCAGCTGCTCGCGGTCTTCCCAATCCTCGACCGGCGCGCCCTTCGGCGGCGGCAGGCGGCCTTCGTAAATGTCGCCCTTGGCCTTCAGGAAGTCGATGGTCTCCGCAACCTTGTTGTTGCCGGTCTCGATGAGGGAGCGCTCGGAGAAGAACACGTCGTGGCGGATGTTGAGGGCGGCGAGATCGTCCTTGATCTCGTCCATCATCATCGCGATCGCCTTGGCGCGCACGGTCGGCAGCCACTGGGCCTCGCTCATCGCGAGCAGCTTGTCGCCATGCTCCGTCGCCAGCGCCTGCCCGACCGGCTTGAGGTAGTCGCCGGGATAGAGCCCTTCCGGGATCGCGCCAATATCCTCGCCGAGCGCTTCGCGATACCTGAGGAAGGCTGAGCGCGCGAGCACGTCGACCTGGGCGCCGGCGTCATTGATGTAATATTCGCGCGTGACATCGTGGCCGGCGAACTGGAGCAGGCTCGCCAGCGCGTCGCCGAACACGGCGCCGCGGCAATGGCCGACATGCATCGGCCCGGTCGGATTGGCGGAGACGTATTCGACATTGACCTTGGTGCCGCCCCGGATGCGGCCGTAATCGGCGCCTTCGCGCAGCACCGTGCGCAGCGCCTCGGCCCAGGCGGCGGGCTTCAGAGTCAGATTGATGAAGCCGGGACCGGCGACATCGACCTTGGCGATCAGCGCGTCGGCACGCAGCCGTTCGGCAATCTGCTCGGCGAGATCGCGCGGCTTTGCCTTTGCCTCTTTCGCAAGCACCATGGCGGCGTTGGTCGCCATGTCGCCATGGGAGGCATCGCGCGGCGGCTCGACGACGACGCGGGAGAAATCGATGCCCTCGGGCCAGCTGGAATCCGCCGCAAGCGCGCGGCAGGCGCCGTGCACGCGTGCGAGCACGTCGGCGAACAGATGCAGCGATGAGGATGTCTGGGGCATGGCCGCCGCCTAACGCAAATCCGGGGTCGAGTCAAAGAGCCGCTGGTGCTCGGTCAGGGCGAAACGGTCGGTCATTCCGGCGATGAAATTGCCGATCCGACGGGCCCGGTCGCCCTCATCGTCCGCCTCCGACCCCAGCAGCCATTCCGGCGGCAGCTCGCTGGGGGATTTCAGGTATTTTGCGAACAGGTCAAACAGGATCTGCTCGGCCTCGCCCATCACCCGCATCACCCGCGCGTGGCGGTACATGTGCTGGTACAGGAAGCGTTTGATGGCGGCCTCTTCCTCGGCCACTTCGGCGGGGAACGCGACCAGCGCCCGGCTCTGCCCGCGGACATCCTGGGCCGATTGCGGCTTCACGGCCGCGAGGTTCTTCCCTGTCTCCGCAAACACCGCTCCGATCAGGTGCGAGATCAGCTCGCGCACCAGCTCAGCACCGCGCCGGACGTCTTCAAGATCGGGATAATGCGCCGCAGTCTCGGCGATGATCTCCGCCGTCAGCGGCATCACCTTGAGATCGTCGAGCTGGAACAGGCCGGCGCGCAGACCGTCATCGATGTCGTGGGCATCATAGGCGATGTCGTCGGCGATCGCGGCGACCTGCGCCTCCAGCGAGGCGAAGCTCCACAATTCGAGATCGTAGGTCTTGACGTAGTCGGCGATCCCGACGGGAACGCCATGCTCGCGGTAGCCCCCGACCGGGGCGCCGCTGCGGTCGGTCAGCGGACCGTTATGCTTGACGATGCCTTCCAGCGATTCCCAAGTCAGGTTGAGCCCGTCGAACTCGGGATAGCGGTGCTCGAGCGAAGCCACGACGCGCAGCGTCTGGGCATTGTGGTCGAAGCCCCCGAACGCCTTCAGACAGGCGTCCAGGGCCCGCTCGCCGGCATGCCCGAACGGCGGATGACCGAGATCGTGCGCGAGCGCCAGAGTTTCGGTGAGGTCCTCGTCGAGCCCGAGCTGGCGGGCCAGCGCGCGGGCGATCTGGGCCACCTCCAGCGAATGGGTCAGCCGGGTGCGGTAGTGGTCGCCCTCGTGGAACACGAACACCTGGGTCTTGTACTTGAGGCGGCGGAACGCGGTGGAATGGATCACCCGATCGCAATCGCGCCGGAACGGGCTGCGGGTCCGGCTCGGAGGCTCGGCGACCAGCCGGCCGCGGCTGCGATCGGGGTCGCAGGCATAGGGCGCGCGGGGGGCTGCCATTCCGACGGACACGGCGAATTTAGTCCCTATCCATTTGATTCTGCGTATGGTGGCACTTAACTATGTCGGGCGCGGGATACCAAATGAATTGGGTATGACGCCGGGACTATCGGAGACCAGCAATGACGACTGCCGTGACCATCAGCGACCGGGCCGCACGCCGGATTGGGGAGATCCTCAAGGGCGAAGGCTCGGGCGCGATGCTGCGCATTTCGGTCGAGGGCGGCGGCTGCTCCGGCTTCCAGTACAAGTTCGACATCGACCGCGCCCGCACCGACGACGATCTCGTGATCGAGCAGGACAATGCGGTGGTGCTGGTCGATTCCGCCTCCCAGCCGTTCCTGGCGGGGTCGCAGGTCGATTTCGTCGACGACCTGATCGGCGCGTCGTTCCGCGTCAACAATCCCAACGCCACCGCGTCCTGCGGCTGCGGGACGAGCTTCTCGGTCTAGCGCGCCTACGCGCCCGTTATCTCCCTTTCCTCGTCCGTCCAGGCCACCTCGACCGGCATCAACGTCGGCTGGAGCGGTGCGTCCTCCGACATGACGTGACCGTCCAGCGCCCGCAGGAGCGCTCCGACCAGTGCCGGCTTGCGCAGCGGCTTGGCCAGGAAGTCCGACATGCCGGCTTCGCGGCAGATCTTGATGTCCTCGGGGAAGGCGTTGGCGGTCAGCGCGACAATCGGCAAGGCTTCGAAGCGCTCGCCTTGCGCGCGGATCGCGCGGGTGGCGGCGAGCCCGTCCATGTCGGGCATGCGCACGTCCATCAGCACGACGTCGTAATTGCCCTCGCAGGCTGCCGCGACGGCTTCGGTCCCGTCGGTGACGACACGCAGCTCGATGTCGAATGCCCCCAGCATCTTGCTCACGACCATGCGGTTGACCGCATCGTCCTCCGCGACCAGCACCTTCAGCGGCCGGTCGAGACCGGAGATCCGGGCCTGGAGCTCGTCGGCTTCGTCGCGGCCGCCAGCCTGATCGGACGCCTGCGCCTGGCTCCAGGGCAGGACCAGCGTAAAGCGGAAGGTCGAGCCCTCTCCCGGCGTCGAGATGACGCCGATCGTGCCGCCCATCTGCTCGATGATCCGCCTGCTGATGGCAAGGCCGAGGCCAGTGCCGCCGAAGCGGCGGCTGATCGAGGCATCAGCCTGGGCGAAGTCGCTGAACAGCAGGTCGAGCTTGTCGGGCGCGATACCGATGCCGCTGTCGGTCACCGTCCATTCGACGGTCGCCAGCAGGTCGCGCCGCGCCTGGCAGGTCGCCGATATCGTCACCTCGCCTTCGTCGGTGAACTTCACAGCGTTGGAGGCGAGATTGAGCAGCACCTGGCGGATGCGCGCGACGTCGCCGCGGAGCGTCGGCGGCAGGTTCGGATCGAGCTCGACCTTGACCGTGAGCCCCTTGCTCTTGGCGCTGGCGCGCACCACGGTCGCAACCGTCTCGACCAGCGCCTGCGGCGCGAAGTCGATCGCCTCGAACTGGAAGCGGCCTGCTTCCAGCTTGGAGAGGTCGAGAATGTCGTTGAGGATGCGCTGGAGGTTGTCGCCGGACTCGCGGATCGTGGTGACGGCCTCGCGCTGCTCCGGATCGAGCCTGGTTTCGAGGAGCATGCTGGCAAGACCGAGCACGCCGTTCATGGGCGTGCGGATCTCGTGGCTCATCACCGCCAGGAAGTCGGACTTGGCGCGGCTTTCGGCCTCGGCCTTTTCCGCGCGCCAGCGCTCGGTGACGTCGCGTCCGAAGCCGCGATAGCCCAGGAAATGACCGTCACGATCGTGGGCCGGCTTCGCCGTCAGCGACCACAGCCGGGCCTCGCCGCCGGCGACGACCTTGAGATTCATCTCATGCAGCGGCTCGGCCTGCTCCATCAGGCCGACGATGTTGTAGGCCGCTGACTTGTCCTCGGGGCAGAGCATGTCGAGCACGTCGGCGAACTGCGCGCCTTTCAGCAGCGGAAGCGGCAGCTGCGCGACGTCCGCGAAGCGCTCGGGCACGTCGACGAGGCGTCCCTCGGCATCGGTCTGCCAGAGCCAGTCGCTGGCGTTCTCCTGAAAATCCTTCAGCAGCAGCGAGATGATCTCGGTCTGGCGCTCGAGCTCGAGCTGGGCCTTGAGATTGCCGAGGAAGAGGTTGCCCTGGGAGACGATGTTGCGCGCCATGAAGAATGCGAACAGCAGCAGGAACACGGCGGTCACCAGATATGGGCCGGTGCCGCACAGGAGCAGCGCACTGGCGCAGGCGATCGTCATGGTCGCGAGATAGACGAGGCCCGCGCGCGGGAAGGTCGAGAGCGTGAAAGCGCCGCCGGACATCATGCCGACCATCAGGCAGGCCAGGAGCAATTGACTGGTCGGCTCGATGCGGCTGAACAGAGCGAGCGGCAGCGCGCCCCAGATCGCGGCGAGAAAAAACGCCTGCCGCAGCATCTGCCGCGCCGCGCGGGGCGAAGCCTCCTGCGGCGGGTTCTGATGCGACTTGTGCCACGCGCGCACCGCGAGCGAAGCGGTGGCGGCGAGCGTCAGGCCCCAGATGGCGAGGAAGTCGTTCCAGCCCCTGCCCCAGAACAGGATCAGCACGATGGCGACGTTCAGCATCGTCACGGCCATCGTCACGGGGATCAGCTGGGTCACCGCGTCGATCTGCTTGGCGCGGATGCGGCGGATCTCGCGCTCGCTGAGATCGGCGGTCAGACCGTCCTCGATCTCGAAGCCGCCGAGCCAATACAGGAACGCGCCGATCAGGCCGTCACGCGGCTGAGTTCGATTCATCGCCTTGTCCGGCCATCCATCCGAGGAACCTCTTGACGATCAATGGCCTGCGGCCTGCTTAAGCCGGGTTAATTTTGTGGGAGATTTTGCGGCCGGCTTGACGGGTGCGTTTGCATTTTGTTCTAACCAAGACCCCCGCCCGGAGCCCTGCCAATGCCCATCAGAGTAGCCACCTGGAACGTGAACTCGGTCCGGCAGCGGATCGATCTGCTCCTGACCTGGCTGAAAGAGTGCCAGCCGGACATCGTCTGCCTGCAGGAGATCAAGTGCGTCGACGAGGCCTTTCCGCGGCTGGAGATCGAGGCACTCGGCTACAACGTGGTGACGCACGGGCAGAAGACGTTCAACGGCGTCGCCCTGCTCTCCAAGCTCAGGTTCGACGAGACCAAGTCGGGCCTCGCCGGCGACGACGAGGATAGCCATGCCCGCTTCCTCGAAGGCGTGGTGACGCTGAAGCGAGGGGTGCTGCGCATCGCCTGCCTCTATCTGCCCAATGGCAATCCGGTCGGGACCGATAAATATCCCTACAAGCTCAAATGGATGTCGCGGCTTCTTGATTATTCGAAGGAGCGACTCAAGGAGGAGGTCCCGCTGATCCTGGCCGGCGACTTCAACGTCATCCCGCATGCCCGCGACGTGCACAATCCGGCCGCCTGGACCGAGGACGCGCTGTTCAAGACCGAGACGCGCGAGAGCTTCCAGTCCCTGCTCGGCCTCGGCCTCAGCGACGCCTTGCGCGCCGTCACCGACGAGGGCGGGCTCTACACGTTCTGGGACTACCAGGCCGGGGCCTGGCAGAAGAACCAGGGGCTGCGGATCGACCACCTGCTGCTGTCGCCGCAGGCCAGCGACAAGCTCGCCAATGTCGGCATCGACAGCTATGTGCGCGGCTGGGAGAAGCCGTCGGATCACGTGCCGGTGTGGGCGGATCTGGATCTCGAGGCGGCTTAAGGCCGCCTCAGCCGATCACTCCCGACGCCCCTGCACCCATTGCTCCAGCATTTGCAGGGCCATGGCGCGGTCGTCGTCGGAGGCCTTGGCGAAGGCGCGGTTGTAGCTTTCCTTGATCCAGACCTCGTCGGCACCGGCGCTGTCGCGCGCCAGCGTCAGCCACATCAGGCCGCGTGCGGCCTGCCGCGGCAGGCGGTCGCCGTTGAACAGCATCTGACCGAGCAAGGCCTGGGCCTGATGCTGGCCCTTCTGCGCGGCGAGGCCAAGCCAGCGCGCGCCATAGCGGTAGTCCTCGCGCGAGGCGTCCGGGGTCTTCAGGTACAGACGGGCGAGGTCGTACTGCGCGTCCGCGTTGCCGAAATAGGATGCGGCATAGGAGAACATCTCGCGGGCGCGGTCCGGGTCGGCCTTGACCTTCGAATTCGGGATGCCGGCCAGATAGTAGCGGCCGAGGGCGACGAAGGCGTTGGCCACGATCTGCGCCTGCGGCGCCGACGGGCTGTCCTCGGCATGCGCGTTGGCGATCCGGCTGAAATATTCGAAGGCACGCAAATCGTCCTGGGCGACGCCGTCGCCGTTGGCGTACATGCGGCCGAGCTTCCATTGCGCGATGGGGTGGCCGCCCTCGGCGGCATATTGCAAGGCGGTGAGCGAGGTTTCCTGGGTCGCGACCTGCGGCGGAACCTTGGTGCGCACCGCACCCGCAGCGCCGGGCAAGGTCGTCACGACCGGGATGGTGGCATCCTTCGGGTTGACCGGCGCACCGTCGAAGGCGAACGCCGGCGCGGCCAGCGCAGCCGCCCCCAACACAAACGCAACTGTGGCACGCCTAAATGTCCGCATAGCACTGTTTCTCGTGCGCGCCGCCCGGATGGGTCACTGCCCCCCCGACCGCCGGTCCAACCTGCTGAGCATATTTCCAGAGCGCACCCGACGTGTGGTTAGTCGCGCGGGCGCTCCATTTGGTTCTGCGCTGGGCGAGCTCGGCGTCGCTCAATTTTACGTTAAGAGTACCGGCCACCGCGTCGATCTCGATGACGTCGCCGTCCTCGAGCAGCCCGATCGGGCCGCCGACCGCCGCCTCCGGCCCGACATGGCCGATGCAGAAGCCGCGGGTGGCGCCGGAGAAGCGGCCGTCCGTGATGAGCGCGATCTTGCCGCCCATGCCCTGGCCGGTCAGCGCTGCCGTGGTCTGGAGCATTTCCCGCATGCCGGGACCGCCCTTCGGCCCCTCGTAGCGGATCACGATGACTTCGCCTTCGCGGTAGGTGCGGTTCTGGACCGCCTCGAACGCGTCCTCCTCACGGTCGAAGCACCTGGCCGGACCGGTAAACCTGAGGTTGGACATTCCCGCGACTTTCACGATCGCACCTTCTGGCGCCAAATTGCCCTTCAGGCCGACCACACCGCCTGTCACGGTGATGGGCTTGTCTGCCGGGTGCACCACGTCCTGGTGCGGATTCCATTTCACGCTCTTGAGGTTTTCGGCGATCGTGCGGCCTGTGACGGTAAGGCAATCACCGTGCAGGAAGCCGTTGTCGAGCAGCGTCTTCATCAGAAGCGGTATGCCACCTACTTCAAACATGTCTTTGGCGACATAACGGCCACCCGGCTTCAAATCCGCGACATATGGTGTCTTTTTGAAGATTTCAGCGACGTCGAACAGGTCGAACTTGATGCCGACCTCGTGCGCGATCGCAGGCAGGTGCAGCGCAGCATTGGTGGAGCCACCGGACGCCGCGACCACGGCGGCCGCATTCTCCAGCGCCTTGCGGGTAACGATGTCGCGCGGCCGGATGTTCTGGGCGATCAGGTCCATCACCTTCTCGCCCGCGGTCATGCAGAAGGCGTCACGGATTTCATACGGTGCGGGGGCACCGGCCGAGTAAGGTAGCGCGAGGCCGATCGCCTCAGACACGGTCGCCATGGTGTTGGCGGTGAACTGCGCGCCGCAGGCGCCGGCCGAGGGACAGGCGACGCGCTCGATCTCGTCGAGGTCCTCGTCCGACATGGCGCCGACCGAATGCTTGCCGACCGCCTCGAACATGTCCTGCACGGTGACCTGCTGCCCGCGGAAATTGCCGGGCAGGATCGAGCCGCCATAGATGAAGATCGAGGGCACGTTGAGGCGGACCATCGCCATCATCATGCCCGGCAGCGACTTGTCGCAGCCGGCGAGCCCGACGAGCGCGTCATAGGCATGGCCGCGCACGGTCAGCTCGACCGAATCGGCGATGCATTCGCGCGACGGCAGCGAGGAGCGCATGCCGTCATGGCCCATGGCGATGCCGTCGGTCACGGTGATGGTGCAGAATTCGCGCGGCGTGCCGCCGGCGGACGCGACGCCCTTCTTCACCGCCTGCGCCTGACGCATCAGCGCGATGTTGCAGGGAGCAGCTTCGTTCCAGCACGAGGCGACGCCGACGAAGGGCTGGTGGATCTGCTCGGTGGTCAGACCCATGGCGTAGAAATAGGACCGGTGCGGCGCGCGCGCAGGGCCTTCCGTCACGTGACGGCTCGGCAGCCTTTGCTTGTTGATCTTCGCGCCCATCGCAACCAGCTTCTCCGGCCAACCCTTTCAGACCCGAAAAATCAGAGCCAAGATTTGAATCGACCTTGGGATTTTCTCGTCGCCTTCGAAGACCGCCACTGCCCTTAAAACATTAGAGCGATTTTATTCATGTTCGGGTGTGGCCAAAAAGCGGCGGCGATGCGAACCGCCGGTGATAAGGGTTAAATCCGATGTGGGTGTTGCACAGACAGCACAATCGTTACCGGGAAGACACGGGTTTGCTTACGTCGATACCTCGCTAAAGTGACGATCCACAACCTGAGATCTTTGGGAAGGCACAGAACATCCGCTCTGGACGACAGGCGGGCATTCCCGAAGTGAGTCGGCGGCAGCCCCACGCGAAGCGATGCGGTTCGCTCGTGTCCCGGACAAGTTGCAACGCGCGGGGGCGTTGCGGCGCAGAGCCGGGACCCAGGGGCGACATGGTACGGCGCAGATGGATGGGCCCCGGCTCGGCAGCGCATCGTCGAACCGGATGCTTCGCATCGCCGGGGGGACGCTGCGCTGCGTCCGGGGCACGAGAGAGTTTAGCGCTCGCACTCTCCTCCTCGTTGCGAGGAGCCCTTGCGACGAAGCAATCCAGATTCCCGCCGCGGAAAGATTCTGGATTGCTTCCGCCTTCGCCAAAGGCTTCGGCGGACAAGTTGCTGCGCTCGTAATGACGGAGTGTGAGGCGACGCTGCGTTCTCCAAGTAACACTGTCATTCCCCGCCTTGTACGCAATCGCGCACTGGAGCGGGGAATCCAGTACGCCGCGGCCTCTCGATTCAATCACTGGTGTCTCGGAGTACTGGATCGCCCTGTCAAGCCGGGCGATGACACCGAATGTGTGACGCAGACGTGCGTATTCAGCCCCGCAGCGCATTTTCGCCCGAGCTTTGCTTCGTCTCGCCGCCCTCAGATGCAAGAGGGCGCAGGGAAGGCCGGGTGCCGGCGGCACCCGCGGTCCGCTGCGCGAAAAGCACACGCAGGAAGAACCGCACAGCAGCATAC
>NZ_JADYVJ010000017.1:0-86247 GCF_020193715.1 Bradyrhizobium sp. IC4060
AGGCGGAAGATGTTATCCAGGATCTTGGCGTTGTTCGGCTCCTGCTCGAACTTCACCAGCTGATTGTCCACGGTGTCCAGGCTCTCGCTGGTCTCCGTCAGAAACTCCCGCAACAGATCATCCATGAGCTACGCCTTACTGACCGGGGCCGCAAACGCGACGTCCGAGCCACCCTTGGCACGGACGGACGCCCTATCCTGGATCGTTAGACATCCCCTTTCACAGTCCCGTTAATTTCATCCTCCGTGCTACTACGGATTTTGAAGAGAAGTTTGCGGTTCTGCCGCGTGTTGCAGCGCTTTTCGGCAAAACCATCCCCGCGCCGCAACGGCGGGAGCCGCGCGGTGAACGAGCCACTAATCGCGCGACGCGGCGTGCGAGAAAGTCCTGCTCGTGAAGAACGATAGAGGCGGTCGAGGCAAGCCGGCCGCGCCCTCGTCGCGCGAGTGCTTGGGCGTTGCCGGATCTAGGCGGTCCACGCTCGAGGTAAACGAAGCGTTACCCCGCGGGGAAAGCGGCTCGTGTCGCGCTAACCGAGCTGCACGGCCGTGGCAATGTCGGAGCGGGGGCGAGGCTCTGCCAGGCAATCGTTGATGGCGGCGAGCAGCGCGTGCGGCGTGAACGGCTTGCGCAGACAGCGCGCGGCGCCGAGCTCCAACGCCATCCGCAGGAAGTCCGGCGCGGGCGAGTCCAAATTCGCGAAGGCGTAGCCGGACATCGCGATCAGCGGAATGACCGGAGCCCGGTCGTGGAAAATCCGGATCGATTCGAACCCGCGCATGTGCGGCATGAAGATGTCGATGATCATCAGATCGAATTGCTTGTGCTCGAGGGCGCGCAGTCCGGCTTCACCACCCTCGGCGATCGTCACCCGAAAATTGTTGCGCTGGAGGTAAACCTCGATGGCCATGCACACCATCGGGTCATCGTCGACGACGAGAATATGGCGCAGATCGTCTCGCCCGGATTGAGCTTCCCGTTCCGGCGATTCAACAATCGAACCGTGGGGCACGCCTTTCTCCTTTGCTTTCGATGAGAGATGAAACTAACATTTTTGCGGACGCGGTCGAGGCGACGCGAGCCGGCCCAATGGCCAGCGCGACTGCAATGCCTTCCGGCTCCTGAGGCCCCCTTGCCGCTTTTTCCCTGCGCAATCGTTGCAGGACGGCCGCCTCGTCAACGAATCAGCGTGCGCTACTTAATTCCGCCGCAAATGAGACAGGTTGTCTGCCCTCTAACGGGTATATGGACGACACCACAACCTTCAGATTAGTATTTGCGCGCCGTGCAACTGAGTGACGAAGGCCGCCGCGCCCAGCGTCCATCGAACCCGCCGGATTAACCTGCATGACCGTGAGCGGCCGCCCGCCCAACCAGCTGCTGCAACTGCTCGATGCCGCGGATTTCGATCTGCTGCGTCCGCACCTCGCGACGGTTGAAATGGTCAGCAAATCTGTCGTGGGCGAGATCGGCACTGCACCGAAACATGTCTACCTCCCGCATGGTGGATGCGTTTCGATCAGGGTGAGCCTGTCCGAAGGACAGACGATCGAAATTGCGATGCTGGGCCGCGACAGCGTCGTGGGGGCCGGTGCGGCCCTTGCCGACGGCATCTCGCCGATGGACGCGGTTGTGCTGTTCCAGGAGCTGCTTCCGTGATCGAAATCGGAGTTTTCCGCGCGGTCGCGACCGCAAGCGCACGCCTCCGCAAGCTGATGGTCCGCCACGAGCAGGTCATGCTCGCGCATGTGCAGCAATCGCTGCTCTGCAATACGCTGCATCCGGTCGAGGCGCGGCTCGCGCGTTGGCTGCTCCGCGCCCACGACCTGTCCGACGGCCAAATCCTGCCGCTGACCCAGGAGGCGCTGGCGCAGATGATCGGCGTCCGCCGCAATGCGATCTCGCTGGTCGCGCATGCGCTGCAGCGCGCCGGCATCATTCACTACAGCCGCGGCCAGATCGAGATCATCGATCCCAAGGCGCTGCTGGCGACGTCCTGCGGCTGCTATTCGGCGGTGAAGGCCCATCACCTGCGCCTGATGGGAGTCGTGGCGTGACGGGAGCACGATGCGATCTCTGTGTTCCGACGTGCACGCAGCGTCGATGCATCGCCAGGGCCGGACAACTTGTCTCAATTGCCAATATATCCCGCCGCGAGGATGATGGAACTTACCCGCGCACCGCGTGAGTGCAGGCGTGCGATTCCCAGGTGCAAGGGTACGGAGGAGGCAGCTTTGGAAAGCATGGCGCGTCCGTCCAACGGTTTCCTGTCCGCACTGTCGGCAGACGATTATGAGTTGATCCGCCCGCACCTGCGAACTGTGGATCTGCCCCACGGGGCGGTGCTGGTCGAGACCGGCGAGACGCTCATGCGCGCCTATTTTCCTCACCGCGGCGTCATCTCGCTGGTGGTTGAACTGGCCAAAGGCGAGCATGTGCAGGTCGCCATGATCGGCCGTGGCAGCCTGCTCGGAACGCTCGCCATCGAGGGTGATGCGTGTGCGTTGAACACCGCCATCGTGCTGGTTCCCGGCGCCGCCTCGGTGGTGGATCTGGACCGCCTGCGCATGGCCGCCGATCAGAGCAGCGCCCTGCGCACGCAGCTTGCGCGTCACGGGCTGGCGGTCTACGCCCAGGTGCAGCAAACCGCGGGCTGCAACGCCGCTCATCCGGTGGAGTCGCGGCTGTCGCGCTGCCTGCTGCACACGCATGACATGTCGGGCGAGTCGCGTCTGCTGCTGACACAGGAGACCATGGCTCAGATGATCGGGGCCCGGCGCAACAGCGTGTCGCTGGTCGCCAACTCCCTGCAGCAGGCCAATTTCATCCACTACAGCCGCGGACACATCCAGATCACCAACCTGGACGGGCTGCGCCAGACGGCGTGCGAATGCTACGCCGCCGTGAAGGCCCAGTACGACCGGCTGCTCGGCCCGCCCTGAACGCCGCGGTCGCTTGGTAAACCGCGGGCTAATGCCGGCCTGCAAACACCAGCCATCCTGCTACCAGAACTGAAATTCGAAGGCCGTACACACGCGACATGCCTCGCGCGGCGGCGTGCCGCGCGACACGAACCGGGATCAGGGCAGGCAAGACATGTTTGACGTCACCGTCGGGCTTGCGAACGCGATCGATGCCGAACCCGCGCGCGAGCCGCGCGCGTACGAAGCGCTGGTGCGCGAGATCGGCGAGGACGGTGCCGGCGAAGTGCGCGACGTGTTCTGGAGCGAGACCTGCGCGCGCCTGCAATCGTTCCGAACGCTCTCGCCTGCGCAGCACCACGCCAGGATCGCGCGCGAAGCACATTCTTTGAAGAGCGCGGCCGGAACGTTCGGCTATCTCAGGCTGGCAGCGCTGGCGCTCCGGCTGGAGAAAACCGCGGAAAGCCTCGGCGAGACCGAATTCCGCGCGCTGCTGGACCTGATGGATGCGGCCTACGCCGCCGCGCATGCGCAGGAGCCGCAAGGCTAGCTGGCTTGGGATGCGCGCTCGTCGCGCTGCTTCGCGTGAAAACGCTCCGAACTACTCGCGCGTGCATTCCCGCCGTACTTCTACGGTTTGCGATTTTCACAGATGGCTAATCATAGCTGGCGATAGTCCCGGAAAACCAGGAGGGTTTTCCATGTTCACCTACGAGACCGCAGACCAGAAGGAGGTTCGTCGCTTCCGGATCGCACAGTTCAACGGCCGGATGGCGACGGTGAAAGCCGGCGAGTCGACCGTGACCGGCTTCGTGCGCTCGGTGCTGGAGCAGGAATCGAGCATGCCCCCCCGCTGGACCATCACGATCATTCCGAGCGCGCCGAAGGAAGAGATCAAGCCGCTGCGTCCCACCTCGCGCGCACGTCCCTTCGCCGAAGACTATTTCTGAGCGCCACGGATTTCCCAACTTTCGAGATAGGCGTCGGGTCTCGCCCGACGGCGGGCGACGGGCCCGGCCTCAGTCGATCGAATGCAGCAGCGCCGCACGGACGAGGTCCGCGGTGTTGCGCGCACCGAGCTTGCGCATCGCCTCGGCGCGATGGCTCTCGAAAGTGCGCGGACTGATCTGCATGCGAAGCGCACCCTGCTTGTTCGAGTAGCCTTCGCTGATCAGCCTCAGCACCTCGCGCTCGCGCCTGGTCAGCCGCTTCTGGCCCGACGGGCCGATCAGATCGGCGCTCGGCGGCCGCGGCGGTTGCAGCACGCGGACGGCCTTCGATTCCGCTTCTTCGGACGGGCTGGGCAAGCCGCCCTTGGAGCCGCCCTTGGGCGGGCCGGCGAGCTGCTTGACCAGGCCGCAAACGCGCTCGGTCTGGGCCAGCGCGTTCTCCACCACCCGCTGCAAATAGGCGCGATCGCCGGTCGCGGGGACGAGCTGATCGCTGTGGTGCTTGATCTCGCCCATGTAGAGCAGCAGCGCGGTCAGGGGGCCATTGAGCTCGCGGGCGATGGCAGCCGCCATTTCGTCGGCCGCCTTGGCACGCAAGGCGCTCAGGCGGGCGAAATCGAGCTCTTCAGCTGAAGCAGCGCTGCTTTCGTGCCATGCCGACGGCCGCGAATCGGTGGCCGTATCATTCTGTGACCCCATGTCACTCGTTTAGCGGAACCGGGGCGGGTCTGTGATTAACTTTTTGCTCCGTATGACTACGGTGATTTAGACGGTTTTACGCTGAAATGACGACTTCGGCACAATTTGTGCTTGCGCGGTGCCGCACGCGACCATGCAGCGGTTGAGTTTTCTGCCGAAATCGTGGGGTGGGAACGGGAAAGCTCCTCGGCGAACGCCTTGCTCCGACATCCACCCCCCGGATTTTACGGATTAATTAACGGCGACTTGCTTCTCTAGGGAGGTTGAGAGCGCGCAAATGCCTCCACGCATTGGGCCCGCAAGCCCGCGGGCCACGCTGCGAAAGATTGCGTGCCATGGACGAGATCGACCGGCTATCGGAATTTCTGCAGAGGCTGACGCCGCTGTCGCGCAGCTGTCTGCTCAGCGAGCTCGAACGGCTCGAGCTGTGCGGCATCGAGATGCCGGGTTCGGCCGACATCCAGGCCCGCTTGCGCGCCGAATTCCGCAAGGACGGATCGACCCAGGCGCGCGCCACCAGCCCGTCGCGCTATTTCTTCGCGCCGCTCGAGCTGCTGCTGATCGACGGCGCGCCCGAGCACGCCAACATGGGGCGGATCTCGCGCAATACCCTCACCCCGATCTGGGAATGGATCTGCCGCGACCTGCTGCCGACCATGGCGCGCGACTACATCAAGGCGATCGGCGACCAGGTCGCGGCCAACAACCCGAAGGAAGTCCAGAAGATCGCCTCGACCTTCCAGATCAAGGTCGTCAAGGTCCTCGAGAGCACCCTCGCCTCGCCCGAGAGCGCCGAAACCGCACGCGCCAAGCTCGGGCAATATACGGCCTCACGCACCGCCTTCGACGACGTCGTAAAGATGCTGCACGTGTTGCGCGCCGGCGATGCACTGCCGAAGTTCAACGAGAAGCTGCCCGAGAAGATCGCGAAGTTCGACGACGGCCAGGTCGCCCAGATCACCGCGCAGCTCGATGCCTTCAAGAAGGCGCATCCTCAGGCGCTGCCCTTCGCGCTGGCGCTGGTGGCGCGACGCCTGAGGACGTCCTGGCAATTGGTGCGGCTTGCTACCCGAGCCGCTGCGAGCAAGGCCGCCGCAGACGTCGCCGCCACCCCCTATGCCTGCGTCGTTCCCATGGTTCTCGACCGGCTCGACGACAAGCGTCTCGCACTTCGCGTCGCGCTCCGGCACAACCGGGTGCTGATCGCCCGCGACCTGCTCGCCGAGATCTACGACACCGAATATGCGCTCAAGGTCCGCATCGACGGCATCGAGCAATGCGAATGGGGCGTCCGCCTCCAGCAATTGATGGATGCGATCGCGGCGCTGGTCTCCGCCGAGGTGAGCCGCTTCCCTGCCAATGTCGGCCACATTCTCGGCTCGCGGCGGCTGCGCAGCCACGACACGCTCGGCGGCAAGCTGTCCTATCTGGCCTGGAAGGGACGCGACGCGATGCAGGACAGTGCGGCGGCGTTCCGCAAATTGATCGGGCAAACCTAGATCCGGTTCGGCCGCGAAAAGCCACGATGCGCCGCGCGGCTAGCGCGGCAGGCACAGGAAGCGATCCATGAATCGCCCTGACAGCACGAACCTGAACCACCAATACATCATTCGCCGCATCGACATAGCTGTAATCCTCGACAGCCCTCCACCGGCTCGGGGGACCTTTAGCGCGAGTGCGGCAATGCGCGTGTGATGTGCTTCACATTCTTGGCCGCCGACGCGGACCCGTTGTCGCATGACCGTCACGAGCGAAAGGCGGCGGTGCGCGCATCGCGGGAAGACGCAAGCGTGAAAGCCGCCGCCGATTCACGTTGCGCCGGCTTCATCGCCGCCGCGGGACAACCGCGCGCGTGCACCCAAAGATTTCGTCGACAAATTAGCTCGAATTGCAGGGCTTAACGTTACTCAGATAATTCAAGAACGATGTGAAGCTCTCCTTATTTGAACCCACGCTCCGCGTTTAAGAAACCGTCACGGAACGGGAGTGGTGTACGATGAACGATGGGATGATTGAACTCGTCGGACGAAGGCCTGTGACCTTCGGACGGCGAAAGGTGACGCCGCGCGCCTGCGTGGCCGACAGCAAGCGTCACTTGCGCGCGTTCCTCAGCGAGATCCTCGAGGATCTCGGCTTCGTCACCTGCGAATGTGCCAGCGCCGACGAGCTCAAGACGGTGCTCGCGAGCGAATTGCCGGACCTGATCCTGCTCGGCGTCGCCGCCGACGGCATCGAGCCGGGACGATTCCTCGAAGTCCTGGTGCGTGAGGCATTTGCCGGCAAGGTTCTCGCCGTCGGCGCCCGCGATTCGATCATCGTCAAAGCCGTGCGGCAGGTCGGCGACGAATATGGCCTTGCCATGCTGCCGCCGCTGACCACGCCCTTTGCCGCGGAGACGCTGCGCGAGCGCGTTGCGATGCTGCTGCCGGATGAGCCGGCGCCGAGCCCGGCCGTGCATGTCGGCGAAGCCCTGCATGCCGGCTGGCTCGAGCTCTGGTACCAGCCCAAGATCGACGCGCGCACGCTGGTCCGCAACGGCGCCGAGGCCCTGGTGCGGATGCGGCATCCGACCTGGGGCGTGGTGCCGCCGGCCTATTTCATCCCGGAGCCGCACGATCCGCATTTTCGCGAGCTGTCGGAGTTCGTGATCGATCGCGCCGTGCAGGACTGGCACTATCTTCTGGAGCAACAAAGCCCGGTCAACCTGTCGATCAATCTTCCCGCCGCCTATCTCAGGGGGCCGCAGGCGGTGCGCGATCTCTGCCGCCGCGTGCCGACGCATCCGGCCTTCGGCGGACTGACGGTCGAGATCGACAGCGAGGAGGCGATCCGCGAGCTCGATTTCCTCGCCGAGGTCGCGCGCGAGGTCGGCCTGCACAATATCGGCCTGTCGATCGACAATCTCGGCGCCAACTGGCCACAGCTGATGGACCTCGACAAGATTCCCTTCGTCAAGCTGAAGGCCGATCGGCAGTTCGTCACCGGCAGCGGCGGCGATCGGTTGAAGCGCACAGTGTGCCGTCATATCGTCGAGCTGGCGCAGACCTTCGGCGCGCGCGCGGTGGCGCAAGGGGTCGAGAGCCGCGCCGACCTCATCGCGGCGAGCGAGATCGGCTTCGATGTCGTTCAGGGCTTTCTGTTCGGCAAGCCGATGCCGCTGAAGAAGTTCGCACGGAGCGCGCTGACGCGAACGGTGATGGGGCAGGCGTGAGGCCTAGCGGCAGACCCAGACGCCGTTGACCAGCACGCGGACGCAGGCTGGCGCGACGACGGCGGCTCCTGCGGCTGCTGCACCGACGGCGGCGCCACCGACCACGGCACGACGCGTCGTTCGACGTGCGACGCCCGCGACACTCGCCGGCGTCGCGGGCCGCCCGACGCGGGCTTCCGCGCTCTGGATCGAGAGTGAAAGACCGTCCTCTGCCGACCACTGCACCGAGCCCAAGGCTGCGCAGACAACAACGGCGCCGGCTAACCACAATTTCGTTCGGTGTCGCATGACGTCCTCCTCCGCTTTTCCTGCGTTTAGAGGCAGGCACCGCGCCGGAACAGGCATTGATCTAGATCAAGGTTTGGCTCAGGCAAACCGCCGCGCGAAGAAGACGCAGGCGACCACGATTGCCGTCGCGGCGATCATGCTTGCTGCGACCGGCTCGCCCAGCAGAAGACCGGCGAGCGCCAGACCGAAGAACGGCTGCAGCTGCTGCAGCTGGCCGATTCGGGCAATGCCGCCGATGGCGAGCCCGCGGTACCAGAAGATGAAGCCGACGAACATGCTGAAGACGGAGACGTAGGCGAGCCCGATCCAGGCGGGCACACTGACGCCGCTCCAGACGGGCGGCCAGGTCAGCACGGCGAGCACCAGCATCAAGGGCAGCGCGAGCAGCAGCGCCCAGGAGATCACCTGCCAGCCGCCGAGGCGGCGCGACAGCGCGGCGCCCTCGGCATAGCCGAGGCCGCACAGCACGATCGCGGCGACCATCAGCAGATCGCCTTGAAGCGAGGCCGCGCCGTGGCCGGTGAGGGCAAAGCCGGCCACCGTGGCACTGCCGAGACCCGCGAACAGCCAGAACGGCGGCCGCGGACGCTCGCCGCCGCGCAGCACGCCGAAGATCGCGGTCGACAGCGGCAACAGGCCGATGAAGACGATGGAGCGCGCGGAGGTGATGTGCTGGAGCGCGAGCGCCGTCAGCAGAGGAAAGCCGACCACGACGCCGATGGCGACGATGGTGAGCGAGGCGAGATCACGGCGCTGCGGTCGCGCCTGCCGCAGCAGGCCGAGCACCACAGCACCAATCAGCGCCGCGATGACCGCGCGCGCCGAGGTCAGGAACAGCGCCGAGAAGCCGCCGACCGCCACGCGCGTCGCCGGCAGCGAGCCGCTGAAGATGATGACGCCGAGAAGCCCGTTGCCCCAGCCGCTGGCGGAAGAGTGCATGTTGGTCTCGCTTGGTGGGGGCGGCGGAGGTGGTGCCGTGACGGTTGAACGCTTGGCGTTCAGCCATGGAATAACAGAAGTTCGAAAACAACCCCATGCACAGTAGACGGGGGTTGCAAGATCAATGGGTTAGGTGGGGGATGGGATGAGGTGCGGGTCGAGCGGGGTTTTGGAGGCCGAAAAGTCGGGGGATCGTGGTTTGACGCGGCTATCCGGCGCACCCGTGCGAGCTGACGGCAATTGGCGGCGAGCGCTGTCGCCCATTCCGAATGACGTCTCCTGTCATTTGCTTCGTCGGGCAAAACAGGAGCATAGTGGCATCATCGCAGGAGGTCGGACAGGCAGGGCTTTGGCCCGGTCTCGTGAAGCCGTCTGCCGCCGGACGGTGCGCGTTTCGTGCACTGTCACCGCAACATCCAGCATCCGCTCAGGCGAATCGAGAATAGCGGGAAAGCTGAAAGAAGGATTCTGCCTGGTAGGACGGATCGGTGGCAAGGCGAGCAAGCCTTTGCCCGATGGCGGGCGCGAACTTCGCACCATGGCCTGAACAGGCGGAGCAGACGATCAGGCGGGACTCCGGCCAGCGATCAATGATGAATTCCTCGCCCGCATCGGGCCGGCGGTCGGCGGGCGCGGTGTTGGTGTAGAGGCAAACGTCGCGATCGATGATGGGCCCGGCCGCACCCGGGACGAGGGCGGCCAACGCTTCGCCGACCGGGCGGAGTTCGGCATCGCTGGCGTGCGGACCCCAGTCGTCGGGGCCGACCACGGGCCCGTGGTTGTGAGGCGCAGCTTTGACGCCGCGCTTTTCGAAGTCCGGAAAGCCGTAGACCGTGTCGTTCGGACCTCGGTCCAGAATGAAGATCGGGAAACGACCGAGCGCCACGCTGTCGGGGCTAGCAGGCGCGAACCAGCCGACCGCCTGTCGGGTCACGTTCAGCAGCGCGCCCAGTTTCGGGAGTGCGCGACCGAGCCATGGGCCTAGCGCCAGGATGGCGCGCTCGGCGAAGAACTCTTCGGTATCCGTGCGGATCGACACGCCGTCGCCGCGCGGCGTGAAGCTCGCGCGTTCCGGAATCACGCGGTCGCGAGCGCGTGCGCGCATCAGTGTCATGACGACCTCGGTCCGCAGGATCGCGCCACCGTCCTGCACGACGACGTCCCAGTCGTCGGGCAGACTGAAAGCCGGAAATTGCTTGTTCGCTTGAGCCGCGGTCAACATCGGATCCGGACGCCCTTTCGCGATCGCGGCCGCGCGCGAGGACGCCACCATGGCGGAGCCGGGGCGGCCGGCCTCCAGAACAGGGGTTTCCGTCAGAATTGTTTGACCGCTTTCCCTCTGTAGCCGGGTCCAGCCAGCATGAGCCTCGTCGCTCAGGCTGGTGTAGTTGGGGTTTTCGAAATTGAAGCGACGGAAAATGCGACAAGAACCATGTGACGAGCCTCGATCCGAACCTGCTGCGACAGGGTCGAAGCCGAGCGCATCGACGCCAGCATCCAGCAACGCGCCCAGCGCTGCTCCGCCCATGAGCCCCAGACCCAGCACGGCGACTTCGCATTTTCGCATGAAGACCTCGCGAGCGATGCTACGACGCGGAGATCATCGTGGTGATTTCGCGTAATGACAAGGTCTACGGGAGGGCGATTGCGGCCGGCATCGACAACGCAGTCACAGATCAATGGGGCCGCATCAGCGCCATCAGGACGCGCTTCAGGCCGCTACGGGCTTCATCGGATGTGCGCCATGCAATGTTTGGCGATATTCGATGGCCTCCGCGATCTCCCTGAATTCGAGCAGTTCACCCGTCAGATCGTTGAGGTGAGCCTTTGCCTCCAGCGGCGTAGCCCTGAAGAATTCGCGCCTCCGGTTAACGGTGTTGACGCGTAGCGCCGCCAGCCTTTCGTGCATCGCAGATTCGATACCCACTGCATCATTCGAAAAGAATAATGCGTGGACATCGAAGTTAAATGGCACAGAGGCGTCGCTAAGCTCCCTTATGCGATCCATCGGATCGAGACGCCGGGTCATTCCAACCTTCACCATGCTCTCACCAAATGAGCCGATGTTGGAAATGACATACACATATCCAGCGCGTATGTTGGCAGCTCGCGCGTCAACACTCTCAATCGCCTGATCAACATCTGCAAGTTGCTGACGTAGTCTCTGGGCTCCCTCCGAGTCGCCGTTCGCTTCCAAGGCCGCCAATGCATTTGAGTAGTGTTGCTTTTCCTTTTCCAGTTTAGCTCGCTCGCGCTCGATTTCCTGCTGTGCTTTCCGTTCCTCTCGCAGGCGCTCTCGCTCCTGGCGTTCAACCTCCTTTTCCTCCGCTTGCTTCTGAAGGAAATCAGCAGTCAATGTCAGCTCATCGATGCGAAGCTGGTAGTATGCAGGCGATATTTGAATTTGCATTGTCGCGCCAAGACGCCTGATGATCTCCTCGACTTTGCGAAGGCGTTCTAGTGCGCTATTGAGCTTATAGGGCTTGAGGCCGCGCACTGAAGTGTCCGCCTCGGCATTGAATGCCCGCAGCATCAGTTTGGAGAAATCTTGCACCATCTTTCGCCCTTCCTGAACGGAGCCATTCACCGTCCAGTCAGTGGCAGCTAGAATCGCACCGCCGTCGCGCTTCGTTGCGGACTTGATCGATGCCTGCAACCGGTCGAGCGCTTGCTCATACGCGACCGCATCAGTGAGAGGATGTCGGTAGTCATAGATTCCCACTTCTTGCAGTATGACTGCTTCTCGTGTCTCTACCACGATCTGGCGGGCTTCTGCGTTCTTGGCGTCGACCAAGCGGCTTGCTGCTTCAACCTGCTCTTTGGATGACGCGATCAGTGCCTCTAACTTCGCGATTTCAGTTTGCGCCTCTTGCTTTCGTTTTTCTAGCTCCAGGATTGGCAGCCCGCCTAACGCATCAAGTTGCGCTAACGCTTGATCACGTTCTGCCTGGATTGCCTTCGCATCCGCAACCAAGTTGCGTCCAATTTCGGCAAGCTTTTGCGTCTTTGCTTCCTCAGCGCTTAATCGCGCTTGCAGCTCATCCACCTCCGCCAATAGCCGTCGGGCAAGTTTTCGGGCTCCAAAGAAGGGGATGGATGAGGGTTTGCTGGATGTAGACATAGATCTTCTTCGAATTATTTCTTGGTCAGGAAGCCGCTGGGCTGCCCAGACTACTAATGGTTGCAGCTTCGCGCAATTCGCCAAACTGCGTTCCAAGTGAACCGCGATGTGATGGGCGGAGCGACAAGGATGCGTACCGATGTATGGGTCGTGGTGGAGAGGGAGGGGCTCGAACCCCGGTAGGCTTGCACCTATGCCGCATTTCGAGTGCGGTGCATTCAACCACCCTGCCAGCTCTCTGAAGGCGCTGCGGCTCCTACCGCGAGCGGCAGAGGTGAACAAGCGCCGCGGCAATCGATCTATCCCAGCGGCATTCCCCCGCTAATACAACGGCTCCTCATACACCGGCTCTCCATCGAGCAGCAGCCGCTTGATCGCGGCGCGGCCTGAGGGCAGCACGGCGGCGACGATGCGCAGCTTCTGCTGGTTGCGGGCATCCTCGAGCTTCTTGCCCTCGCCTTCGGGCACGAAATAGCTTTCCAGGCCATATTTGATCGGCAGCTTGTCGCAGAACCTTCGCCGGTCGTCACCGCAGGAGCCGCCATAATTTCCGACGCGGCCGCGGATCAGCACTTCGGGCGCGGTGACCTTGACAGGCTCGGCATGGACCGAGACCGCCTGATAGACGCCGCCGGCATTGGGCGCGAGCTTGACGAACACGATGGGATGGCGCGCGTCGGCGACCTTGCCTTTGAGCGCGCCGGCCGGCAGTTGCGAGATGTCGTAACGGAGCACGACATAGTCGCCGCGCAGGAGATCGCGGGGATCGACGGGCTGGGTCTGCAAGGTCACCTCGACGCCGTTACGCAGGATCTGCATGCGGTCGGCGACCATCAGGACCAGCAGCGCGCATTGGATCAGGATGGCGGCACAAAACAGCGCGGCTTTCGGGATGCGCTGCCAGAACGCGGTGAGCGATGCGATCATCTCGTTCATCGCGCGGCCCTCGGCAGCATGCGGCCCAGCACGGTGGCAAAGGCGACGGCCGCGACGCCCGTCACTGCCAGGAAGGCCGAGCGGCGCAGCAGCGAGCCCTTCACGGCCCAGGTGATGCCGGCGATGACCCCGGCGATCCCGAGCCAGCCGGCGACGATGCGCGGACGCACGTCGTCGAGCATGCCGGAGACGACGAGACACAGCATGGCCGCAAGCAGCGCGGCATAGGCGAGCCAGGATTCGCCGGCCATCGAGGCCGGCCAGACCGGCGCCGCGAGCAGGACCAGGGCGATCGCAGCTGCTGCAAGCAGTTCTCCCGCGCGCCTGGTGATGGCAGCCGAGGCCAGCGCGAGGATCACGCCGGCATTTCCGCACGCGATGGCCCAAAGCGGCTGGCCCGCAAGGGACCCTTCGCGGAAGCGGACGAGATCGTCGACCGTCGTCACCTCCAGGAACGCGGCAATGGCCAGTGAAAACGCGCCGTAGATCGACAGGACGCTGCCGAGCCGGAGCGCGCGCGGCGAGGCCGCAGCGGCGATCGCGAGCCCGGCGCCGAACAGCAGGGCCGCACCGCTCGCGAGCACGAAGGACGGCTGGGTGCCCTCGAATTCGAAGCGGAGCGAGGTCGCGATCCACCACGGCAGCAGCGCCAGCGCGACGAGATGAGCGGCGACGCGGGAATTCCAGGCGAAGGCGAGTGCGGCGGCGATGAGCCAGACCAAGACGTACGGAAGATGCAGCACGTCGGACGCGTCGGTGATCCGCATGCAGGTCCAGATCGAGGCGGCGACGAGACCGACCGCGAGCGCACCGCGCGAGCCGGTCAGAAGCGCCGCGGCAAACGCGCCGATCGACCACAGCAGCATGCCGCCGGCGAAGTCGTCGCCGAGGTGGTACATCTGCCCGACCAGCGCGATGCCCGCGCCGAAGATGATCGCACCGATGCTGGCGCAGAGATCGGCGAGAATGGTGCGCTCCCGCGCGGCGAACCAGGCGCCGAGACCACCGGCGATCACCATGCCGGCGAGCAGGATTGCAAACCGCGCCAAGCGCGCGATCTCGGTCCAGTGCGCCGCCACGAAGGCGAGGAACGCGGCGGCAATCAGCAGGCCGCCGACGATGGCGACGACCATTGCGATGTTGATGCCGGCCGGAAGCGGCGGCAGCGCGCTGCGGATCGCGACGGCCGCCGCCGGCGCAATCACGCCGTCGGCCTCCCATCGCGCAAGATCGGCTTCGAGGCGCTGCCGGTAGGATTTGTCGAACATCGTCCTGGGATCACCTGGCGCCCGCCGGATGGCGGGACCTTGCTAGGTCGGATCGTGCGGGCGATGGGTTCAAGCCCCTCCTCGCGGCAGGGGGTGATCGCATATGGCTCTTTGCGCGAGCTGAGCGCGCGCCTCGTCCTTCGAGACGGCGCTACGCGCCTCCTCAGGATGAGGCTAAGCGGCATCGGAGCCCGCTAAACTCGCCCACACACTCGGTCCTCATCCTGAGGGCCCGCCAAGGGCGGGCGTCTCGAAGGATGGCCACAAGCGACATCACTCTTTTCTGCGCCCTATTGCGCCGGCGCAGGAATGCGCCGCAGGACGTCGTCATAGGGTGCGAGGTCGAGATAGGCTGTGACCTCCGCCGCCTTGCCGTCCTGCATGAGCAGGATCCACGCGTAAGAGTTCGCGTAGGGCTTGCCGTCACGCGCGACGCCGCTGCCTTCCCAGTGCGCGATGACGTGGTCGCCGTCAGCGAAGATCCTCACAGCAGTCGGACGGACCGGGATCGACAACCGGCTGGCGAACGGGCGGACCGCGCGATCAACGAAGACATCGCGCCCTCTGAACTCGCCGGCGCTCGGGCCGGATCCCCTGATGCGCCAGACCACGTTGTCGTGCAGCAGGTCATTGAAGAAGGTGGTGCCTCCCGCCGCCCATCGATCGAACGCATCGGTGACGATCCGCTTGTTGTCCTCCGGCACGGAATTCGCCTGCCCGCAGGGTGCGGCCGTCGTCAGGGTGGATGCCGTGACGATGACCGCGTAGACGCAGGACGCAAGCGCGCGATTGAGCATGGTTGCCATTGGTGTCTCCCTTTCTGGTGCAAGATGTCGTCTGCCCCGAAGTGATGCACGCAGGTCGGTCGCGTTGTTGCTCGACCTACCCGCGCCGCGCGACGCTGGCGCCGCCGAAGATGAGCTGCTCCACCATCGGGCGGCGCAGGAAGCGTCCGGGAAAGATCGGATCGGGCGCGGTCGCCTGGTCGAGGCGCGCCATCTGCTCGGGCGACAGCGAGATCCCGACCGCGCCAAAATTGTCTTCCGCCTGCTCCAGCGTGCGGGCCCCGATCACCGGCGCGGTGACCGCGGGATTGGACAGCGTCCAGGCAATCGCCACCTGCGAGGACGTCGCGCCGAGCTCCCAGGCGATGGCTCGCACCGTCTCGGCCGCATCCAGCGATCGCTCGTTGAGAAGGCCCGATGACGCGATGATCGAGGCGCGTGTCGTTCCGACGGCGCGGTCCTGGGAATCCCTGAGATCGGCGCGGGTGTACTTGCCTGTGAGCACGCCGCCGCCGAGAGGCGACCAGGGCAGCACGCCGAGGCCGAGGGTCGCCGCGAGCGGGATGAGCTCGTGTTCGACGGTGCGCTCGACCAGATTGTATTCGATCTGCAGGGCAACGAAGGGCGACCAGCCGCGCAGGTCTGCGAGCGTCTGCAGCTGTGCAATGCGCCATGCCGGCGTGTTGCAAATGCCGACATACTGGACCTTGCCGCTGCGCACGAGATCGTCGAGGCCGCGCATCACCTCATCCGGCTGTGTCGTCGCATCCCAGGCGTGCAGGTAAAGCAGGTCGATGCGATCGGTCTCGAGCTGCCGCAGGCTCTGCTCCACGGAACGAACCATGTTGAGCCGGTGGTTGCCGCCGGAATTGGGGTTGCCGGGATCGCGCGCCATGGTGAATTTGGTCGCGAGCACGAGACGATCGCGCTTGTCGCGGGCGAACTCGCCGACCATGCGCTCGGACGCGCCGTTGGTGTAGTTCACCGCGGTGTCGATGAAGTTGCCGCCGCGGTCGACGTAGAGGTCGAAGATCCGCCGTGCCTCGCCGGGATCGGATCCCCATCCCCACTCGGTCCCGAAAGTCATCGTACCCAGGGCAAGGGGGGAAATGCGCAGGCCGGAACGGCCAAGCAGGCGGTATTGATCGAGCGACGTCATCAGAGCCTCCTTCGTGTGGCTCCGAGATAGTCCACGGCGAGAGGTGGGAGAAGTTGGCCAATGATGACTGGGGTGGTAAGCCTAACTAACCAATGACCACCGACCTTAACCTTGTCGCCGTCTTCATCGCGGTCGCGGACGCCAAGAGCTTCCGTGGCGCCGCCGAGCGGTTAGGGGTGACCCGATCCGCCGTGAGCCAGGCGATCCGACGCATGGAAGACCAGCTGGGCGTGGCGCTCGTCCAGCGAACGACGCGCAGCGTCAGTCTCACCGAGGCTGGCCTGCGCTTGCACGAGCGCGTGGCCCCGGCGGTCGCCGAAGTCGAACGGGCGATCAACGGCGCCCGCGACCGTGACGCGCAGCCGACGGGGCAGCTGCGTCTCGCCGTCTCGTCCATCGCCGAGCGATTCATTCGCGGTCCGTTGCTGGCCGAGTTCACGCACGCCAATCCCGGCGTGCAGGTCGACGTCACGGTGACCGATGCGGAATTCGACATCGTGGCCGAGGGCTTTGATGCCGGCGTCCGGCTCGGCGAGGTGATCGAGCAGGACATGATCGCCGTGCCTGTTTCGGGCGATCAGCGCCAGCTGGTCGTGGCAGCTCCCGCCTATCTGGAGCGGTTCGGCGCGCCCTCGCACCCGCGCGAGCTCTCACAGCATTGCTGCATAGGGTGGCGGCCGGCGCCGCACGTTGCGCCCTACCGCTGGGAATTTGCGGAAGGGGGGCGCGAGTTCGACGTCGCGGTGGAGCCGAGGATCACGACGAACGACATGTGGGTCATGGTGCGGACCGCCTGCGCGGGCGGCGGCCTGACATTCGGCATGGAAGAGACGTTCAAGCCGTATATCGAGCGCGGAGAATTGGTGCCCCTGCTGGAGGAATTCTGCCCGTTCTTCCCCGGCTTCTTCCTCTACTTTCCGGATCGGCGGAATCTTCCGCCGAAGCTGCGCGCGCTGGTCGATCACGTGCGTTATCGGGGAAGCGGAAAACGCTAAAGCGGAATGGCTTTAGATCGAATCGGTCCGCTCTAGTTTGCCTTGATGCCGGCCTCGCTGATCAGCTTGCCCCATTTCGCGCTTTCGTCCTGAATGAAGCGGCCGAACTGCTCGGGCGAGGTCGGCGCAGGCTCCGCGCCGAGGGTGCGGATCTTCTCCGCCACGGCAGGGTCCTTCAGCGCCTTGGCGAAGGCCTCGTTCAGTCGGGCGATGACATCCGCAGGCGTGCCGGCAGGAGCAACGAGCCCGAACCAGCCGACGGATTCGAAACCGGCAAGGCCGCTCTCGGCCAGCGTCGGCACATCGGGCAGGGACGCAAGGCGGCGCGCGGAGGACACGCCGATCGCGTTGAGCTTGCCTTCGAGGATCAATTGTCGCGATGCCGGAATATCCAGCACCGCGAACGGGACATGGCCTGCGAGAACATCGACCGCCGCCGGCGCCGTCCCGCGATACGGCACCAGCTCCATCGCGATCCCGCTTCTCTGCGTGAACAGCGCGGCGGTCAAGTGCATCGCCGTCGAGTTGCCGCCATGCCCGATCGAGAGCCCACCCGGCTTCGCCTTGGCGAGCGCGATGGTCTCCGCAGGTGTACGCGCCGGGATATTCGCGGACGCGACCAGCACAAAGGGAATTTCCGCGAGCAGGGTGATGGGCGCGAGATCCTTCAGCGCGAACGGCATCGAGGCATTGAGGTGCGGATTCACGGTCAACGCACCCGCCGGCGCCACGCCGAGCGTATAACCGTCGGGCTTGGCCTGCGCGACCGCGGCCATGCCGATGTTGCCGCCGGCGCCGGCGCGGTTCTCGATCACCAGGCCCTGCTTGAGCTCGGCGGTGACCAGCGGCTCGAGCGCGCGGATGACCGTGTCGGCGCTGCCGCCGGGCGGGAAGGTCACGATGATCTTGATCAATTGCTCGGGATAGGCGGCTCGGGCCGCCGCCACCGGCAACAGTGCGAAAGCGGCGGCCGTCAGCGCGGCCAGGATGCGGCGTCTTGCAACGTGAAACACGGTCTCCTCCATGTATTCTGTTTTTGAAACTCGGCTTGGCGAGCTACGTCGCCAGGCCGTCCGCTCGATGTCGTCCTACGCCGCAGCGCCAGTGATACGGGCCAGCAGGCCCTGCGCGTTCTCCGGCGCCGACTGCCCGCGCCAGGCGATGTGCTGGTCGGGCCGCGCCAGCACGAGCTTCTCGGCATAGGCGCCGTTCGCCTCCTCCGGCGCGACGTCGACCAGCGCGAGCGGCACGCCGCGCGCCTTTGCGGCGTCCTGCAGCCGCGTCACATCGATTGCCGGATCGAACCGCAGCAATGTGTAGCCGGGGCCGAAGGCGTCGTAGAGCGAGCGTCCGTCGCGCAAGAACAAATGCGGCGCGCGGGCGCCCGGCACGGTGGATGGCGTGAAGCTGCCCATCGCGTAAGGCGGCGGCGTCTCGCCGTCATAGGCGATGATCGGCGAGGCGTCGTAATAGTAGCCAAAGTTGAGGCCGGCGCAGCAATATTGCTGCACGTTGAGATCGTAGGCCGCTTTCGCCAGCGCCGCGCGCGCCGCCTGGCCGCGCGGCGTGTCGTCCTCGATCTCGGCGGACACGCCGCCGCGCTGCGCCATCATCTTCATCGCATGGTCCATCGCAAAGCGCGACACCTGCTCGGTGATGGGCTGGCGCTCCGCCTCATAGGCATCGAGGATCGCAGCCGGCGCCCAGCCGTTCAGATGCGCCGCCAATTGCCAGCAGAGATCGACGGCATCCGCGATGCCCGCATTCATGCCGTAGCCGGCATAGGGCATCCACAGATGCGCGGCGTCGCCGCAGATGAAGACCCTGCGGTCGCGGAAGCGGTCGGCCACGAGGCGCCGTCCGACCCAATCCTCCTTGCTGAGCACGCGGTATTCGAAGCGCTCGTCGACGCCGAGAATGGCACGGATGGCCCAGTCGCGATCGACCGAGTCGAACTCGGGCTCGTCCGGCTTCAGATGATTGTGGATCAGCCAGCGGTCGTGACCGTCAATGGCAACAACAGTGCCGGAGCGGCGCGGATTGAGCGAGAGCACCATCCAGGCCGGCTTGTGCGCCCCCATCAGCTCTTTCAGCTGCGGCGCTTCGATGAAGGTCGACTGCACGCGCTGGATCACCGGCGTGCCGGACAGGCTGGCACCGATTGCTTTTCTGACGAGGGATCGGCTGCCGTCGCAGCCGATCACGAAGCTGGCTTCGATGCGGAGCGAATGTCCGCTGTCGAGATCGCGCGCCAGCGCGACGACATGGTCGTCGTGCTGCTCGATGTCGGTGATTTCCGTGCGCGCCAGGATCTTGATGCGTGATTGGGCAGCGGCATGGCTGAACAGGATCGGCTCGAGATAGACCTGGTTGATCCGGTGCGGCGGCTCGGGCGTCGGCCACCAGGTGTCGGGGCCGCCGGTCGCGCTATAGCGGCGCGCGCGGGAGGGAATGTCGATGCGGCAAAGCTCGATCCCGGTCGCCGTGGTCCGGTAGGAGCAATCGTTGGGAAAGTCCGCAGGGAGCCCCGCATCGCGCAAGCGGGCGGCTATTCCGAGCCGTCGAAAAATCTCCATCGAGCGCGCCGACACGTGATTGCACTTGACGCTGGGCGGATCGCCGGCGTGGCGGATCTCCGCGACGACGACGTCGATTCCGCGCGAAGCGAGATCCATCGCCGCGGTCAATCCGACGGGCCCGGCCCCCACCACCAGCACTTGTGCTCTCATGCTCGCTCCAATCCTTGCCGCGGATTCTTTTCGTCCGCACAGCATGCATTTTATTGCAGGTCCGTTTATGCGATAAGTCGGAAAGAACTCATCAATTCATGAGATTTCGCCATGAATGTCACATTGCGCCAGTTGCGGGTCTTCACCGGCGTGTACCGGACGCGCAGCATCACGCGGGCCGCCCGCGAGCTCGGCATCACGCAATCGGCGGCGAGCCTGTTGATCCAGCAGCTCGAGACCCAGCTCGGCGTCAAGCTGTTCGACCGCTCCACGCGCTCGGTGCAGCCGACGCTGGCCGCCGACGAGGCGTTCGCCGCCGCCGAGCGCATGCTGAGCGATGCGCAAGGCCTGTCGCGCCGCATGCGTGATCTCGCGCAGGCTCGCGCAGGCCGGGTCGTGTTCCTCGCCTCGGCCGGCACCGCATCGGCGCTGCTGCCCATGGTCCTGGCGAAATTCCGCACTGGTCATCCCGACATCGAGATCGACATGCGCGATGTCGCCGCCGACGATCTCGTGCCACGGCTGAGCACGACCGACGCCGAGTTCGCGATCGGCAGCGTGGAGGGCGAATTCGCGGACATGACGATCGAGACGCTGACGAGCGGCCGCCTGAGCGCGATCGGCCGTCGCACCGCGGACTTCGCCGCGCGTCGGTCCCTAACCTGGGACGAGCTGGTGCAACTGCCGACGATTGCGATGCGCAGCGAGACACGCATCCGCATGCAGATCGATCAGGCCCTGAGCGCGCAGGGCAAGCGCCTCGATCCGACCTATGAAGTGACCCTGATCAACACCGCCCTCGCCATGACGGCGCAAGGCCTCGGCCTCGCCATCCTTCCCGCGACGATGCTGCCGGCCGACCAGTTCCCGACACTGATCGCAAGACCGCTGGTGCGCCCCGCCCTCACCCGCCCCGTGTCGCTGCTGCAGCGCCAAGGCCGGACGCTGTCGCCCGCGGCGCAGGCGTTTGTGGCGACGGCGCGGATGGTGCTCGCGGGGCGAACGGCACCGGCATCAGGCTGATTTTGCGGAGCTATTGAGAGGGGGGTCGCTGAGCTGGCGGAGAGGGAGGGATTCGAACCCCCGATAGGCTTGCACCTATGCCGCATTTCGAGTGCGGTGCATTCAACCACTCTGCCACCTCTCCTGAAGGCGCCATATTAGGAGCTGGGCCCCTGTGGTTGGGGGCGTTAATAGGCGAGGATGGCGGGCCAGACAAGGCGCGAAAGGGGAAAATCCGCTGCCTCTTTTCGCCCACTATCCCGCTTTGGGAAGGAACTGCCATGGAGCATCTGACGGTCACCGCCAATGGCGCCAAATTCCACGTGGCTCGTGCCGGAAGCGGCAAACCGCTGCTTTTGCTGCATGGCTGGCCGGAATTCTGGCTGACCTGGGAGCCGGTGATATCGAGGCTTTCGGACCGATTCACGCTTGTCGCGCCTGACCTCCGCGGCTTCGGCGACAGCGACAAGCCAGGTGGACCTTACGGACCGGACGGCCATGCCGCCGATATGCTGGCGCTGATGGACCGGCTCGGCATCGACCGATTCGGCGTCGTCGGCCACGATGTCGGCGGCGCTGTCATGCAGCCGCTGGCCCGGCAGGCGCCCGAGCGGATGGCGGGCCTCTTCTTCTTCGATTTCGTCTATCCCGGGATCGGGCCGCGCATGGCCGCGCCCGATAGGCTCAACCACATCTGGTACCAGTCCTTTCACCAGATGGAGATGGCCCCACAGCTCGTCGGCGCGAGCCGGGAGAGCTGCCGGCTCTACATCAGCCATTTCCTCAAAGGCTGGGCGCACCGGACAAACGCCTTCGACGACGTGCTGGACGCCTTCACGGACAATTTCCTGAAAGACGGCAACCTCGCCGGCGGCTTTGCGCATTACCGCGCCTCGCATGCCGGGCGCGTGGCGATGATGAAGGGCGAGGCGCCCAGGCTGCCGCCGATCGCGGTGCCGACCTGCGTGCGCTGGGCCGAGCACGATCCGCTGTTTCCCTTTGGCTGGACCGACCGGCTGTCCGAGACCTTCAGCGATCTCGACCTCGAGATGTTTCCCGGCGTCGGCCACTTCCCGCATCGGGAAAATCCGGATCGCGCGGCACGCGAGATCGCCGCGTTCTTTGCGCGCATCGGCTGGAGCTGAGGAGAAAAACGGGGTGGGACCGCCAGACGCGGTAAACACTGGCGGTCCCGTGCCGCTTATTGAAATACTGGCCGTGAAGGGCGGCTTCGCCGGCCGAGTGGAAGCGACGATTCGACCCTAGCGTGCGACGGGCGGTCCGCAACGCAATCCGGTCCTTAACCTAACCGGTCAAGGTTACTCCTTGTCCGCTTTACCTTTTTTCTTCCCGTTCTCCGTGGAATCCCGGTCCTTGCCGTTGCCTTCCTTGCGGCGATTGGTGAAGCGCGCATTGCCAAGTCCGGTGCCGATGGTGAGCACGCCCCAGCGGTCAACGTCCTGCATGAACGGTACTTCCGAGAGCCCCTGCACCACGCCGTCATTGTGCATCAGGATCGCGGTGTCGTGCTCGCCAATAGCGGGGATGCCCTCGATCAGGCTCGCCGGCAGGTTGAACTTGCTGCTCTCCCAATTGCCCGGCAGATTCTGCGCGCCCTTCTCGATCGAGCCGTCCGGGTTGATCACACCGGGACAGGCGATGCCGATGAACGGCGCGAGCTTGTAGCCTTCGGCCTCGGCCTCCGTGATCAGCCCTTTCAGCATCTTGGTCAGCCGCTTCACCGCGCCTTCGCGCGTCGGCTCGTCGTCGGCGTGACGCCACAGCTCCGCATGCACCACCTTGGCCTTGGACAGATCCTTGGCTTTCTTCCAGCCGGTTTCCACCACGCCGCAGCGGATGTTGGTGCCGCCGATGTCGACGGCGAGAATGCTGTCATGAGCCTCGAAGATCCAGGACGGCGCCAGGTGCAGCGCGCCGATCAGGCCGGCCTCGTCAGGATGATGGCGGATCGGCTGCAGGTCGATCTTGAAGCCCTCGGATTTCAGGATGATCTCGGCGCGGGCGATCACGAGCTCGCCGAGCCTTGAATCGCGAAAGCCGCCGCCGACGACGATGCGCTCGGTCTTGGCCCAGGCCTTGGTCTTGAGGAATCGGCGCGTGACATAAGCGAGCTCCTGGGAGAAATCCTCGATCGCGCTGTGCACCACGGCCGAGGCCTCGGTGTCGTCGCCGATCAGGATGGCGTCCAGCGTCTTCTTGTTGATCTCCTCGGTCGGCACCTTCCCGAACGGGTCCTCCCCCGTCTTGCGCAGCGGCTTGCGCCAGCGCTCGAGCACCTCCCGGAACGCGCCCTTGCTGGCGCGGTCGCCGAGAAAGCCGTCCTCGTCCTTGATCTCGATGTTGAAGCTGTCGACATCGACCGATGGCAGCCGTTCGGCGCCATGCTGGGCAATGCCCGTTGTTTTGACCAATTCGTCTGTTGCCATGAGAGCCCTTGCCCCGCTTTCCTGTTCCGGCCGGGACAACTGCGGGGGAACCCGTTTGTTGCAAAGCCCACCCGAGATTCGGCTGCGCGCTTTCAGCGCGGCCAAAGCCTTCAAATCCGGGCGGTTTTCGCCCACTTTTCCTTGACTTGGCGCGCTCGGCCGCTATAAGTCCCACAGCCGGCGCGGGGCGTTTCTCGCGCCGCTTGTTTTGCTTGGGTTTTCAAAGGGATAATTCCCGCCCACGCAGACTCGCATAAACCATAGCGACTGACAAAAAGCCGGCCCGGACGACGCTCGTCCCGAGGCCGGGATTGAACACGGAGAAAGAACGATGTTCGCAGTCATCAAAACCGGCGGCAAGCAATACCGCGTCGTGCCGGATGATGTTCTCGAAGTAGGCAAGATCGAAGGCGAAGTCGGCTCGATCGTGCAGCTGAATGAAGTGCTCGTGGTCGGCGGCGACACGCCGGTGCTGGGCGTCCCGACGGTCGCAGGCGCGTCCGTCGCGGTCGAGGTGCTCGACCACAAGCGCGGACCGAAGGTCATCGCGTTCAAGAAGCGCCGCCGCAAGAACTCGCGCCGCAAGCGCGGCTATCGCGACGAGATCACGGTTCTGCGCATCAGCGAGATTCTGACGGACGGCGCCAAGCCCACCAAGGGCCCGCGTCCGAAGAAGGAAAAGGTGACGAAGGAGCCGGCAGCGGAAGCCGCCGAGTAACGCAAAACCGATCACGCCAATTCACGAATTGATGCGTGCGACGTTTTGAAATGATTCCGTCAAGGAATTGACCTAGAACTACGCAGGATTTCGGAGACGAGCCATGGCTCACAAAAAAGCAGGCGGTTCATCGCGCAACGGTCGCGATTCCAAGGGCAAGCGCCTCGGTATCAAGGCGTTCGGCGGCGAGATCGTCACGCCCGGCAACATCATTGCGCGTCAGCGCGGCACGACCTGGCACCCCGGCCTCAATGTCGGCATGGGTACGGACCACACTCTGTTCGCCAAGATCGAGGGCCGCGTTGCGTTCCAAGCCAAAGCCAACGGCCGCACCTTCGTATCGGTGCTCCCGCTTGCCGAGGCTGCTGAATAGACGGTGGACAAAAACGGAGTCCGCCGGTCCCGACTGAACCGGCGGAGTCCTAGAGATCGCAAGAGATCGAAGGCTCCAAGGGGAGGCGGGAAACCGGCCTCCCCTTTTCTTTGCTCACTTTGTTCTTTGCACTTTGACTTAGTGACTTTCACGGAGCCGGACATGTTGCAGGATTTCTCGAGCGTGACCTTGGCCGAGGCGAGACCAAGCGTCGTCGCCACCGAGCGGCTGACCTTGCGGCGGCCGACGCTGGCCGACGTCAGGACCATCGCCCGGCTCGCCAACGACCGCCGTATCGCCGAGAACACGCGCCGCCTGCCGCATCCCTATTCGCAGGACGACGCCGCCGAATTCATCCGCGCCACCGCCGAGCTCGGCAGCGAGACCGTGTTCCTGATCGAGCACGACAGCGGGCCGGTCGGCATGGTCGGCATCGATTGCTCCAAGCCCGGCAATGCCGAGCTCGGCTACTGGCTCGGCGTCGAGCATTGGGGTCGGGGCTTTGCCACCGAGGCGGCGCGCGGCGCGATCGATTTCTTCTTCGAGGAGTTCGAGGACGAGCATCTCTATGCCGGCGCGCGCGTCACCAATCCGGCCTCGCGCAAGGTGCTGGAGAAGTGCGGCTTCCAGTGGAGCGGCGTGCAGCTGCACCGCTTCCTGGCGCTCGGCTCCTCGACCCCCGTCGACTGCTTCCGCCTCTCGCGCGGCGTGTGGGCCTCGCTGAAGAGCTGGAGCAGTGCGAGGCGGGTGCGGTAGGGCGAGGCGCCGCACTCACAATTGTCATCCCGGGGCGCGCGTAGCGCGAGCCCGGGATCCATAATCCCGGAGCGCAGTGTGGGGCAAAGCGCCCACTCCGGGTCGTCGTCCAATTGCTCTCTGGGGCTATGGGTCCCGGGCTCGCGCTGCGCGCGCCCCGGGACGACGTCGTGGCTACGCCGGCGGATTGACCTCGTCGCTCTCACGCCCCAAATCGCGCTCCCGAAGATAAATGTAGAACCCGGCGCCGATGATGATTGCGGCGCCGACGAGTGTTGCGATGGACGGGACGTCGCCGAACACGACGAAGCCGAAGATCACCGCCCAGACGATCATCGAATATTGGTAGGGCACCACGACGCTGGCCGGCGCCAGCTTGAGCGAACGGTTGACGCAGAACAGCGCGGTGACCGAAACCAGCCCGGCGGCGGCGAAGATCGCGAGGCTGCCCGGCGTCGGCGGCACCCAGTTGAACACCGACAGCACTGCGCCCAGGGAGAACGTGCCGAGGAATTGCGAGGACGCCATCACGATGTCGGGCGTCTTGCGCAGGCTGCGCGTGATCAGCATCAGGGTCGCGAAAGAAAGACTGCCGCCTAGCGCGATCAGGGCCGGCAGGCTGACGGTCTGCGCCGAGGGGCGCAGCGCGATCAAGACGCCGCAGAAGCCGATCAGGATCGCGGTCCAGCGCCGCCAGCCGACCTTCTCGCCCAGAAAGATTGCCGACATCGCGGTGACGAAGATCGGGCCGGCGAGATAATAGGTGATGACGTCGGCGAGCGGCAGATAGACGGTTGCGAGAAAGAAGGCCGCGACTTCCAGCGTCGACAGCACGACGCGAACCAGCTGCAGGCCCGGCCGCTCCAGATGCAGAAACTGGTGACGCTGCTTCCAGATCAGCGGCGACAGCAGGAGCAGTGCCGCGCAGGCGCGCAGGAATAGCAGCTGCCCCACCGAATAGGTCCCGACCAGGAACTTGCCCATGGCGTCGCCGAACGAGAACATGAAGATCGACAGCACCATGAGCCCGATGCCGGCCAGGCGCGCGGAGCGATCGTCATAGGCGGAGAGATTCTTGAACAGGGGCATTGCGACGAGTTGCAGGTTCGGGGGCTCGTCATTGCGAGGAGCTCTTGCGACGAAGCAATTCAGAATCTTTCCGCGGAGGGATTCTGGATTGCTTCGCTGCGCTCGCAATGACGGGGAGATAGCGGCGAAAGCAGGCGAATAGAGTCGCTTGCAGTCGTTTTAATGACGGCAGCCGCCGCGGCAAGCCCGCGCAAGCCGAATTGAACGGATTGTCGCATTGTTTGCATCGCGGTAGCGATAAGCGCCCAGCGACGAAAAGAGAGCTTTGACATGACCGATTTCGATCCGGCCCGGCATCGCATGATCCCGACGCAACGCTGGTTTGAGGATTTCGTCGTCGGCGAACGCTTCGTGCTGCCGAGCCGCACCCAAACCTCGGCATTGTTCGCCGCATTCCAGACCGCGAGCGGCGACACCCACCCCGTGCATTACGACGTGGAATATTGCCGCGCCCGCGGCATGCCGCATCTGCTCGCCCACGGCTTCCAGACCCTGATCCACACCGCGCCCGGCGCCGGCCTGTTTCCGTTCATGGTCGAGGACTCCCTGGTCGGCTTCCTCGAGCAGTCGAGCCGGTTCCTCAAGCCGGTGTTCGCCGACGACACCATCTATCCCGCGCTCGAAGTCACCGAGCTGGTGCCGGGGCGCAGCACCGGCGTGGTGACGCTGCGCAGCACCGTGTTCAACCAGCGCAAGGAGCTGGTGCTGGAGGGCACGCAGAAATTCCTGATCCGGCGGCGGCCGGTGGATTAAGCAAGGGGTCCAATTCGCGGAATTTCAGCCGATTTGCGGACCGATCCGGGTTGCCGCAGGGGGCCGGCTGGCCTACCTATGGCCCATGAAATTCCTCGACGAAGCAAAGGTCTATATCCGCTCCGGTGACGGCGGAAACGGCTGCGTGGCGTTCCGCCGCGAGAAGTTCATCGAATTCGGCGGTCCCTCCGGCGGCAATGGCGGCCGCGGCGGCAATGTGATCATCGAGGTCGCCGACGGCCTCAACACGCTGATCGACTACCGCTACCAGCAGCATTTCAAGGCGCAGAAGGGCGAGAACGGTTCGGGCTCGGACCGCCACGGCGCCAACGGCAAGAACATCGTGCTGAAGGTGCCGGTCGGCACGCAGATCTTCGACGAGGATCGCGAGACCTTGATCCACGACTTCACCAAGGTCGGCGAAAAGTTCGTGCTGGCCGAAGGCGGCAATGGCGGCTTCGGCAATGCGCATTTCAAGTCCTCGACCAACCGCGCGCCGCGCAACGCCAATCCCGGCCAGCCCGGCGAGGAGCGCTGGATCTGGCTGCGGCTGAAGCTGATCGCGGACGCCGGCCTCGTCGGCATGCCCAATGCGGGCAAGTCAACGTTCCTCTCCAAGGTCAGCGCGGCAAAGCCGAAGATCGCCGATTATCCCTTCACCACGCTGCATCCCCAGCTCGGCGTCGTGAATGCCGACGGCCGCGAATTCGTGCTGGCCGACATTCCCGGCCTGATCGAGGGCGCGCATGAAGGCACCGGCCTCGGCGACCGCTTCCTCGGCCATGTCGAGCGCTGCCGCGTGCTGCTGCACCTGATCGACGCCACCTGCGAGCATGCCGGCAAGGCCTACAAGACCGTGCGCAAGGAGCTCGACGCCTATGGCGGGCAGCTCACCGACAAGATCGAGATCGTCGCGCTGAACAAGATCGATGCGGTCGAGCCGGACGAGCTGAAGAAGCAGAAGGACCGCCTCAAGCGCGCCGCCAAGAAGACGCCGCTGCTGCTGTCGGGCGCCACCGGCCAGGGCGTCAAGGAGGCGTTGCGCGCGCTGGCCGATGTGATCGGCGAAAGCCCGGTCTCCGCCAAGGCCAAGAGCGCGGCCGAAGCGGAGCCGTGGTCGGCTTAAACTCTCTCCCCAACGTCGTCCCCGCGAAGGCGGGGACCCATACCGCGTGATCTATCTGTTGCGAAGGGTCGAAGTACCGAACGACGAGTCTTCGCCAAACGACTCCCTTTGGTTATGGGTCCCCGCCTTCGCGGGGACGACAGCGGAGTCTATCGCTGCGAGCGCGCGCATCACGGCTTGTCTTCGCGCCCGCGATAGCGCAGCATCAAACAATCAAGAAACGGCAGGGACAACGCATGGCGCGCGCGAAGAACGTTCTCTGGATCATGTGCGACCAGCTTCGCTACGATTATCTCGGCTGCACCGGCCATCCCACGCTGAAGACACCGAACATCGACGCCATGGCCAAGCGCGGCGTGCTGTTCAGCAAGGCGTATGTGCAATCGCCGATCTGCGGCCCGTCGCGGATGTCGTTCTACACCGGGCGCTACATGCGCTCGCACGGCTCGCACTGGAACGGCTGGCCGCTGCGCGTCGGGGAGCCCACGCTCGGCGATCACCTCAACAAGATCGGCGTGCGCAACGTGCTGGTCGGCAAGACCCACATGGCGCCTGATATCGAAGGCATGAAGGCGCTCGGCATCCCGCCGGAATCGATGATCGGCGTGCATGTCGCCGAATGCGGCTTCGAGCCTTACGAGCGCGACGACGGCCTGCATCCGACCGGACGGCCACGCCCGAAATACGACGAATATCTGCGAAAGCAGGGTTTTGAAGCCACCAATCCCTGGGAGCACTGGGCCAATTCCGGCGCTGCCGAGGATGGCAGCTTGCAGAACGGCTGGCTGCTGGTGCATGCCGACAAGGCCGCGCGCGTGCCAGAAGAGCATTCCGAGACGCCCTACATGACGCGGCGCGCGATGGACTTCATCAGCGAGGCGGAAACGGACGGCCGCCCCTGGTGTTTGCATCTGTCCTACATCAAGCCGCACTGGCCCTATATCGCGCCGGAGCCCTATGCCAGCATGTATTCGACGGATGACATGATCCCGGTGATCCGCTCGGAGCGCGAACGGCAGAATCCGCATCCGGTGTTCGGCGCCTACATGGACATGCGCTACTCCCGCAACATGGCGCGCGATGATGCACGCGAGAAGGTGATCCCGACCTATATGGGCCTGATCACCCAGATCGACGACCAGATGGGCGTGCTGATGAAGTTTCTGGAGGCGCGCGGCCTACTCGACACCACCATGATCGTGTTCACCTCCGATCATGGCGATTATCTCGGCGATCACTGGATGGGCGAGAAGGACCTGTTCCACGAGCAGTCGGCGAAGATCCCGCTGATCATCATCGATCCCTCGAAGGAAGCCGACGCCACGCGCGGCACGCGCAGCGACGCGCTGGTCGAGGGAATCGATCTCGCGCCGACCTTCGTCGATTATTTCGGCGGCAAGGTGCCGGGCCACATCCTCGAAGGGCGGTCATTGCTGCCGCTGCTGCGCGGGCCCACGCCATCAGATTGGCGCAAGGTGGCGTTCTCCGAATATGACTATTCCATGCAGGACGTGCGGCTGAAGCTGAACCAGCCGATCGAGCGCTGCCGCCTGTTCATGGTGTTCGACGGGCGCTGGAAATACATCCACGCCTCCGGCTTCCGCCCGATGCTGTACGACCTCGAAACCGATCCGGACGAATATCTGGATCGCGGCGACGATCCGGAATGCGCCGGCATCATCGCGCGGCTCCAGGCCGAGCTGTTCGACTGGGCGCTGCATCCGAACGATCATATCACCACACCACGCGAGAAGATCGCCGCCTATGCGGATAGTCAGCTCCAGGTGAAGGGTGGCATCCTGATCGGCATCTGGGACGAGAAAGAGCTCGCGGCGATCAAGGACGGCATCGCCCAGCGCGCGAAGATGTGAAGCAGCCTCTCCCCGCTTGCGGGGAGAGGCCGGAATTTGCGAGAGCAAATTCCGGATGAGGGGGACCCTCCGCGAGTTCAATTGCCAGCGCTTTCGCGGAGACAGCCCCTCACCCCAACCCTCTCCCCGTAAGAACGAGGAGAGGGAGAAGAGGCCTTCAATTCGTGATCTTGTAGCCCGTCGCCTTCACGATCGGCTGCCACAGCGCGGTGTTCGCGGCGAGCTCCTTGGATAGCGCGTCCGCATTGCTGCCGATCGGAATCAGCCCGATCGCCGTCAACTTCTCCTTCACCTCCGGCTTGGCAAGCGCCGCGCTCGCCGCCGCCCCGAGCTTGCTCGCGAACTCCGGCGGGCTGCCGGCGGGAAGCCACATGCCGTACCAGGCGTCGGCAACGAGATCGATGCCGCTCTCCTTCAGCGTGGGCACGTCAGGCGCGAAGGGTGAACGTTCCGCGCTCGCGACCGCGATGATCTTCACGCCCTTGGCGCGGTGCTGCGGCAGCGCGTCCGCCAGCGTGGTGATCCCGAAGGAAATGTGGCCGCCGACGAGGTCGTTAAGGATCGGCGCGCTGCCGCGATAGGGCACGCGGGTCAGGGGAATACCGAGATCCTTCTCGAGCTTGGAGCCGGTGAAATGCGGAATGGTGCCGTTGCTCGGCACTCCGAACGAGGTCTTGTCCGGATGCGATTTCAGCCACGCTACGAACGCTTTGAAATCGGCAGCATCGATGCCCGGGCCGATCACCAGCGCAAACTCGAAGCGCGCCAGCAGCGACACCGGCATGAAATCCCTGGCCGTGTCGAAGCTCGGCGTCGCCTCCACCATTGGCAGCAGATACATGGTCGGCCCTGTCGTCACCAGCACCATGCTGCCGTCGGGGCTCGCGCCTTTCACCGCCTTGATGCCGATCAGGCCGTCGCCGCCGGTGCGGTTCTCGACCACGACGGTCCGCTGCAGCAGCGGAGCCATCTCCTGCGCGAGCAGCCGGCACAGCGTGTCGCCGCCGGCTCCGGCCGCAAACGGGAAGATGATCTTCGTCAGCCCGGCCTGCGCCCGCGCACCACCCGCCTGCGCGAACAGCGGCAGGCCGAGGCATCCGGCCATGAATTTGCGGCGATCCATTCGTTTCCTCTTTCGGCCCGTTTATCGTTGATCGCCATTAGAGCCAGACGGACGGCTGACACAAGGCCGACATGCGTCGTTTACCATCCCGGCTGACTTGCGCCGGTCACCGTCCTGCTGCAAAAGCAGGGGCTCATCGGCGCCGCCTGTCGCTCCGCCGTCATTCGCATCCAGCGCCAGCACACAAGAGACATGGCCAGCCCCGAACTCAGCCAATTCCGCCGCATCGTCGTCAAGGTCGGCTCAGCGCTGCTGGTGGATTCCGACAGGGGCGAGGTGCGTGCGTCCTGGCTGGCTGCACTGGCCGACGACATGGCCAAGCTGCACAAGGAAGGGCGCGACGTGCTGGTCGTCTCCTCCGGCTCGATCGCACTCGGCCGCAGCCGGCTGAAATTGCCGCGCGGCCCGCTGAAGCTGGAAGAGAGCCAGGCCGCGGCCGCCGTCGGTCAGATCGCGCTGGCGCGAATCTGGTCGGAGGTGCTTGGCGCCCACGGTATCGGCGCCGGCCAGATCCTGGTGACGCTGCAGGACACCGAGGAGCGCCGCCGCTATCTCAACGCGCGCTCCACCATCGGCAAGCTGCTGGAATGGCGCGCGATCCCCGTGATCAACGAGAACGACACGGTGGCGACCACCGAGATCCGCTACGGCGACAACGATCGCCTCGCCGCGCGCGTCGCGACCATGGCGAGCGCCGACCTGCTGGTGCTGCTGTCCGACATCGACGGGCTCTACGACGCCCCGCCGAAGAACAATCCGAACGCTAAGCTTATTCCCGTCGTCGACAGCATCTCATCGGAGATCGAGGCCGTGGCCGGCGATGCCGAGTCCGAGCTGTCGCGTGGCGGCATGCGCACCAAGGTCGAGGCCGCCAAGATCGCGACGACCGGCGGCACGCATATGCTGATCGCCTCCGGCAAGATCGAGCATCCCTTGCAGGCGATCGCCGATGGCGGCCGCTGCACCTGGTTCCTGACGCCGGCCAATCCCATCACCTCGCGAAAGCGCTGGATCGCGGGCACGCTGGAGCCGAAGGGCACGCTGACCATCGATGCCGGCGCGGTGACCGCGCTACGGGCCGGGGCCAGCCTGCTGCCGGCCGGCGTGAACAAGGTCGAGGGCCAGTTTGCCCGCGGCGATGCCGTGATCGTGCGCGGCCCCGACGGCAGCGAGGTCGGCCGCGGCCTGATCGCCTATGACGCCGATGATGCCGAGCGGATCAAGGGCCGCTCCTCCCCCGACGTGATGACCATCCTCGGCATCAGCGGCCGCGCGGAGATGATCCACCGGGATGATCTGGTGGTGGGCGGGTAAGGGCCCCGCCCCGCTCGCCGCCGGGAGACCAGCCATACCCTCCCCGCCCTTCGCAAAAGCGGGATTTCCGTGCTAGGACACCGCCTTAGCAGAAGGTTTTGACCCCATGGCCGCCCCCCTCAAAGCCGTTGACGGCAATGCCGATCTTCAGGCGCTGATGTCCGATCTCGGAACCCGTGCCCGCGCTGCCGCGCGCGTGCTGGCGCTGGCGCCGCCGGAGCAGAAGAACCGCGCGCTGGAAGCCATGGAGCGGGCAATCCGCGCCAACTCGGCCGCGATCCTCGCCGCCAATGCGGAGGACGTCGCGGAGGCCCGTGCCGCCGGCAATGCCACCTCCTCCTTCATCGATCGCCTGACGCTGACGCCGGCGCGCATCGAGGGCATGGCCGAAGGCATCGGCATTGTGCGCGGCATCGCCGATCCCATCGGCGTCGTCACCGAGCGCTGGCAGCGGCCGAACGGCATGTCCATCGAGCGCGTGCGCGTGCCGCTCGGCGTCGTCGGCGTGATTTTTGAGAGCCGGCCCAATGTCGCGGCCGATGCCGGCGTGCTGTGCCTGAAGTCGGGCAATGCCGTGATCCTGCGCGGCGGCTCCGACAGTTTCCGCTCGTGCCGCGCCATCCATGAGTGCCTGGTGCAGGGCCTGCGCGAAGCCGGCCTGCCGGAAGCTGCGATCACGCTGGTGCCGACGCGCGACCGCGCAGCGGTCGGCATGATGCTGTCGGGCCTCAACGGCGCCATCGACGTGATCGTGCCGCGCGGGGGCAAGAGCCTCGTCGCGCGGGTCGAGCAGGAGGCGCGCGTGCCTGTCTTCGCGCATCTCGAAGGCGTCAACCACGTCTATATCGATGGCAGCGCCGACCTCGCCATGGCGAAGTCGATCGTGCTCAATGCCAAGATGCGACGCACCGGCGTCTGCGGCGCGGCCGAGACGCTGCTGGTCGATCATGCCGCCGCTGGCAAGAACCTGAAGCCGCTGGTGGAGATGCTGCTCGATGCCGGCTGCGAGGTGCGCGGTGACGAGGCCGTGCAGAAGGCCGATGCGCGCGTCAAGCCGGCGAGCGAGGAGGATTGGGACACCGAATATCTCGACGCGATCATCGCGGCGAAGGTGGTGGACGGCGTCGACGGCGCGATCGCGCACATCCAGGACCACGGCTCGCATCACACCGATGCCATCGTGAGCGCGGATGAGGCTGTGGCGAGCAAGTTCCTGAGCGAGGTCGATTCCGCGATCGTGCTCCACAACGCCTCGACGCAGTTTGCCGATGGCGGCGAGTTCGGGTTCGGCGCCGAGATCGGGATTGCCACCGGCCGCTTCCACGCCCGCGGCCCGGTCGGCGCCGAGCAATTGACGAGCTTCAAATATCGCGTCCGCGGCACCGGACAGACTCGGCCGTAGACGTCGCGGGGCGCGGGCATTGAGCAACAATCTCGTCGTGCCGCGCTTCGTGGCGCAAGCGGTTCCGCCCTCGACGCCGGGCATGCGCATCGGCCTGCTCGGCGGCTCGTTCAACCCGCCGCATCAGGCGCACCGCGCGATCAGCCGCTTCGCGCTGAAGCGATTGCAGCTCGATCGCGTCTGGTGGCTGGTTACGCCGGGCAATCCGCTCAAGGAGAACGGCACGCTGCACGAGCTCGGCGAGCGCATGCAGGCCGCGCGCGAGGTCGCCGATGATCCGCGCATCGAGGTGAGCTGTCTCGAATCCGTCATTCGCACCCGCTATACTATCGACACGATCAACACCTTGCGCCGCCGCTTTCCTGGCTTGCGCTTCGTCTGGATCATGGGCGCCGACAATCTCGCTCAATTCCATCGTTGGCAGGACTGGCGGCGCATCGCCGCCCAGGTGCCGATGGCCGTGATCGATCGCCCCCCGCAGAGTTTTCGCGCGCTCGGCTCGCCCGCGGCCCAGGCGTTATCGCGCTACCGTCTGCCCGAGAACAAGGCTGTCCAGCTTGCAGATCGGCCGGCACCGGCCTGGGTGTTCCTGACCGGATTGAAGCTGAATCTGTCCTCGACCGGCCTACGGAACCCGGACGGGAGCTGGAAAGGTACGAAGTGAGACGAAGTGTGCCGACCTGGTGGGGATTTCGGTCTCTCTGGCATATTGAAACCCTTAACCCCACATGATGTAGTGTAACCAGTGGGCGCCCGGATTCGGCGTTCGCGATACAGTGAAAGGAATGGTCCCTGACCGCATCTGTATTGTCCAAGTCTGTTTTACCCAAGGTTGCCAAGCCTACGCGTAAAACATCGACCAAAGCTGCGGCCTTGAAGGCGCAACCCGACGCCGACAAGACGCTGAGCCTGATCCTCTCCCGCCTCGAGGACATGAAGGCGGAAGAGACGGTCACCATCGACCTTCGCGGCAAATCGGCGTACTCCGACTACATGATCGTCACCACCGGCCGGGTGAACCGGCACGTCGGCGCGATCGCGGAAAACGTCACCAAGAGCCTCAAGGAAAACGGCATCAAAAACATCCATGTCGAGGGCTTGCCCAATTGCGACTGGGTGCTGATCGATTCCGGCGACGTGATCGTGCACGTGTTCAGACCCGAGGTCCGCGAGTTCTACAACCTCGAGCGGTTGTACACGCAGGGCCCAGGGGCGGCGAAGGCGATCTAGGCTCGAAGGCCGATTTCGAATCGGCTGACGCGCATGCTAGCGTCGTGCGCGCGCTTGTTGCGCGCGGTCTCGTCAACGCGACTCAAGAATCATGCGTGTTGCTGTCATTGCGGTGGGCCGGCTGAAGCAGGGCCCCGACCGGGAGCTTGCAGACCGCTATTTCGAGCGGTTCGAGGAGGCCGGCCGCAAGCTTGGATTCCGCGAGCTCGGCATCCACGAAATTCCCGAAAGCCGCGCACGCGATGCGGCGACGCGGATGGCCGAAGAGGCCGCGGCGATCTCGGCGCATATTCCTGACAAGGCGATCCTGGTGGCGCTGGACGAGCGCGGCCAGAATCTCGAGTCCACCGTATTCGCACGGCATCTGGCGCGCTGGCGCGACGAGGGCGCCGGACATACTATTTTCGTGATCGGAGGGGCGGACGGACTTTCGCCCGAATTGCGCCGTAAGGCCAAGCTCGCGATCGCGTTCGGCTCTGCGACCTGGCCGCACCAAATGGTCCGCGTCATGCTTCTGGAACAGCTGTATCGGGCCGCCACCATCCTGGCCGGCCATCCCTATCACCGCGCGTGATGCGCGCCACAACGAGCACCTTTGCCGACACGATGCGAGCGCCGCTCCTCAACCTGCTGCTGATCACCGGCCTTGCCGGCGCAAGCCTCTTCGCCGAAGAAAGCCTCGCGCAAGCTCAGACGCAAGGTCAGACAGTTGCGCCGTCGCCGCAGACTGCCGCCGTCTCGCCCGATGCGATCAAGCAGCGCGAGCAGGAGCTGGAGGCCGCGCGCGCGAGGCAACGAAGCGCGGAAGAAGCGCAGGCCAAGCTGAAGGCCGAGATCACCGCGCTCGGCCAGGACCGCACCCAGCTCAATCAGCAGCTGATCGACACCGCCGCCAATGTGCGCGCCGTGGAAGCCAAGATCGACGAGGCCGAAGCGCGGCTGCGAACTCTGAACGGCCGCGAGCAGCAGATGCGCGCTTCGCTGGATTCGCGCCGGGCCGACATCGTCGAGGTGCTGGCGGCCTTGCAGCGCGCCGGCCGGCGCACGCCGCCGGCGCTGCTGGTGCGGCCCGAAGATGCGCTGCAATCCTTGCGCACCGCGATGCTGCTTGGCGCCGTCGTGCCGGAATTGCGCGGCCGCGCCGAGAAGATCGCAAGCGAGCTCGGCGAGCTCGTGGCCTTGCGCAAGACCATAGCCACCGAGCGCGATCAGCTCGCCTCCGACCGCGACAAGGTCAGGAGCGACCAGACCCGGCTCACCGCCCTGATCGAGGAACGGCAGCGTCAGCAGTCCGCGCGGGAAAAAGATCTCGACGCCGAAAGCGCGCGCGCGATCGCGCTGTCAAGGCAGGTCGGCGATCTCCAGGGGCTGATCGCCAAGATGGAGCAGGATCTGCAAACCGCCGCCAGGGCGGCCGAGAAGGCTGCCGAGGCCGCAAGGCAGGCCGAGGCCAAGGAGGCCAAACTGGCGGCGGCAAACGCGGCCGCCAGCGCCAAACAGGGCCCGGGCGCGTTCAAGGACAAGTCCCGCACCACCCCGGCGATCGCCTTCGCTTCGGCCAAGGGCCTCCTGCCGTTTCCGGTTAACGGTAACAAGATCAGGGACTTTGGCGGTTCCGACGGGGTCGGCGGCGTCCAGAAGGGCATTTCGCTGGCGACCAAGCCCGGCGCCCAGGTCACGACGCCGTGTGATGGCTGGGTTGTGTATGCCGGCCCATTCCGCAGCTATGGACAACTCTTGATCCTAAACGCCGGGGGCGGGTATCATGTCCTGATCGCCGGGATGGAGCGCATTTCGGTCAACATCGGCCAGTTTGTGCTCACGGGGGAGCCGGTCGCGACCATGGGGTCGACCTCTCAGGTCGCTTCCATTCTCGCCACCAATGCGAGTCAACCTGTGCTGTATGTCGAGTTCCGTAAAGACGGCACTCCAATCGATCCAGGCCCATGGTGGGCCGCAAATGAAGGCGAGAAGGTTCGCGGATGATGCGCAAGACTTCAGTAATCCTCCTCAGCGCCGCCACCGGTGCGGCGCTGACGCTGTTCGTGACCCAGCCGCGCGCGGTGTTCATGGGCTCCAGCGCGCGAGCCGCCACCGCGGACACCTATCGCCAGCTCAACCTGTTCGGCGATGTGTTCGAGCGCGTGCGCTCCGACTATGTCGAGAAGCCCGATGACACCAAGCTGATCGAATCCGCCATCAGCGGCATGCTTACCGGCCTCGATCCGCACTCGAGCTACATGGACGCGAAGAGCTTCCGCGACATGCAGGTGCAGACCCGCGGCGAGTTCGGCGGCCTCGGCATCGAGGTCACGATGGAGGACGGCCTGATCAAGGTGGTCTCGCCGATCGACGACACGCCCGCCTCGCGCGCCGGCGTCATGGCCAACGACATCATCACCAATCTCGACGACGAGGCGGTGCAGGGCCTGACCCTGAACCAGGCGGTCGAGAAGATGCGCGGTCCAGTCAACACCAAGATCAAGCTCAAGATCATCCGCAAGGGCCAGGACAATCCGCTCGACGTCACGTTGGTGCGCGACAACATCCGCGTCCGCTCGGTGCGCGCGCGCGTCGAGCAGGATGACATCGGCTATATCCGCATCACCACCTTCAACGAGCAGACCACCGAAGGCCTGAAGCGCGAGATCGGCAACCTCACGAACCAGATCGGCGGCGACAAGCTCAAGGGCTTCATCATCGACCTCCGCAACAATCCGGGCGGCCTGCTCGAGGAAGCGGTCACCGTCTCCGACTCGTTCCTCGAGAAGGGCGAGATCGTCTCGACCCGCGGCCGCAATGCCGAGGAGACCCAGCGCCGCGCCGCGCATACGGGCGACCTGACCAAGGGCAGGCCGGTCATCGTGCTGGTCAATGGCGGCTCGGCCTCGGCGTCGGAAATCGTCGCCGGCGCGCTGCAGGACCACAAGCGCGCGACCATCGTCGGCACGCGCTCGTTCGGCAAGGGCTCGGTGCAGACCATCATTCCGCTCGGCAGCGGCAACGGCGCGCTGCGGCTGACCACCGCGCGCTATTACACGCCGTCGGGCAAGTCGATCCAGGCCAAGGGCATCGTGCCCGATATCGAAGTGCTGCAGGACGTGCCGGACGAGCTGAAGTCGCGCACCGACACCAAGGGCGAGGCTTCGCTGCGCGGCCACCTGAAGAACGACGGCGACGAGAAGACGGGCTCGCAGTCCTACGTCCCGCCGGACGCCAAGGACGACAAGGCGCTCAAGCTCGCCGGCGACCTGCTCCACGGCATCAAGAACAGCGCCTCCGCGGCGCCGACGCCCGGCAACGACAACAAGGCGGCGACCGACAAGGCCAAAGCGGCGAACTAGGTCGGCGTATCACGCGATCCAGCGAAAGGGCGGCTTCCCGAAGCCGCCCTTTTTGCTTGGGAACTGCTGCTGCCTCCGGCCTATCCCGGCCTGCCGCCGCTTGACCTCGGCGTGGTATCGTCGGCTGGAGTGATTCGGGATCGCGCATGACTGAAACGGCCGATGATCTGAGCGCCCCGCTCGGACAGGATAAGCCGCGCCGCAAACGGCGGCTGCGGCTGCCGTTCACGTCTATGCAGCTGCTCGCTGTTCTGCTCGGCCTGTTCCTGGTTACCTTTGCCGGCTTCGCCATCTTCAACAAGGACCCGCTCGGCGGTGAGCCGATGAGCCGGATCGCGATCAACCAGCTCAGGCCGGCCGAGAAGGCCACGGACGACAAGTCTGCCATCGGCCAAGGCCAGGAAACCAAGCACGAGACCAAGGAAACGCCGAAGCAGGCCGCGCCCGGCGAGCAGAAGACCATCACCATGATCGATGGCTCCACCGGCGCCCGCCGCGACGTGGTGATCGGCGGGGGCGATGCCGCCGACAAGGGCGAGGCTGCATCCGCCCCGCCGCCCGTCATGACCGGGATCAATCCGAAGCTGCTGGAGAAATCGCGCTACGGCATGATCCCGGTGGTCGCCGACGGGCTGAGGCCGTTCAACGTCTATGCGGCGGACGCCGATCGCGCCAAGGCCGCCAAGATGCCGGTGGTCGCGATCGTGATCGGCGGCCTCGGCGTCGGCGCCGCCAAGACCCTGGACGCCATCATGAAGCTGCCGCCGGCGGTGACGCTGGCCTTCACGCCCTACGGCTCCGACCCCGGCAAGCTCGCCGAGCGAGCGCGGGCGCAGCGCCACGAGATCTTCCTCCAGATCCCGATGGAGCCCTACGACTTCCCCGACAACGATCCGGGGCCGCAGACGCTGCTGACCTCGCTCAGCCCCGACCAGAACATGGACCGCCTGTACTGGCACCTCAGCCGGATGCAGGGCTATGCCGGCCTCACCAATTTCATGGGCGCCCGCTTCGTCGCCACGGAGCCGGCGATGCAGCCGATCATCCGCGAGGCGGCCAAGCGCGGGCTCGGCTTCTTCGACGACGGCTCCTCGCCCCGCAGCATCGCGCCCCAGGCCGCGGCGAACCAGGCCGTGCCGTTCGGCAAGGGCGATATCGCCATCGACGCGGTGCCGACGGCGACCGAAATCGACCGCGCCCTCAACAAGCTGGAATCGGCGGCGCGCGAGCGCGGCATCGCCGTCGGCACGGCCTCCGCCCTGCCCGTCTCGATCGAGCGCATCAGCGCCTGGACCAAGACATTGGGCGACCGAGGTATCCTTTTGGTGCCATTGACAACCGCGATGCTGAAATCAAAATCCAGCTAAATCAACGAATTGGTTCGGCGCGGGTCTCGCGGGGCCGGCATGCCTTCCCAAGAAGCAGGCAAGAGGTCTGGCGGAATGGCGCGTTACGAGGATCTGCCCTACCGGACCTGCGTCGGCGTGATGCTGATCAATCCAAAGGGACTGGTGTTCATCGGCCGCCGCGCCGGCGGCATCGAGCATGTCGACGACACCCATGTCTGGCAGATGCCGCAGGGCGGGGTCGATCCCGGCGAGGACACCTGGGAAGCGGCCAAGCGCGAGCTCTACGAGGAGACCAGCGTGCGCTCGGTCGAGCGGCTCGGCGAGGTCCCGGACTGGCTCACCTATGACATTCCGCGCACCGTTGCCGGGCGCGCCTGGAAGGGCCGCTACCGCGGCCAGCGCCAGAAATGGTACGCGGTGCGCTTCACCGGCAAGGACAGCGAGATCAACGTCGAGCATCCCGGCGGCGGCGGCCACAAGGCGGAATTCGTGAGCTGGCGCTGGGAGTCGATGAAGAATCTCCCTGAGTTGATCATCCCGTTCAAGCGCCCAGTCTATGAGCGCGTGGTGCAGGAATTTTCTGCGCTGGCGGAGGGGTGATCAGATCACCTGTCGCGGCTCGCTCGGTCGTGATCCCCGCGAAGGCGGGGATCCATACTCCCAGACAGAAGCTGTGCGAAGGATCGCAGCCACGGCCTTTCAACCCATTGTGGCCTGTGGTTATGGATTCTCAGGTGCGCAATTGCGCACCAGAGCTCGCGCTTCGCGCGCCCCGGAATGACGAGAGAAGGTTACGCGTGACGACCCACAAACCCTACCGCCCGAACGTCGGCATCGCGCTGTTCAACGCCGACGGCCGCGTGCTGATCGGCCATCGCTTCAAGGGTGACGGACCCGAGATCATCCTGCCGGGGCTCGACTGGCAGATGCCGCAGGGCGGCGTCGACGAGGGCGAGAACCTGCGTGATGCGGCGATGCGCGAGCTGTGGGAGGAGACCAACGTCGTCAGTGCCGACTATCTCGGCGAGACCGACTGGTTCACCTATGAATTCCCGCCTTACGACGGACCGCAGACGCACCGGCTGGCGAAATTTCGCGGCCAGCGCCAGAAATGGTTCGCGCTGCGCTTCACCGGCACGGACGACGAGATCGATCCGCTGACGCCGCGCAACGGCCAGCCCGCCGAGTTCGACGCCTGGCGCTGGGAGCGCCTCGACCGTGTCGCCGACCTCGTGGTGCCGTTCCGCCGCGAGGTCTACCGCGCGGTGGCACATGAGTTTGCGCACCTCGCCGACTGAACTCTCGAAAACAACCCATGCACAGTAGCGAAGTGACTGACGCGCCGCGATAAAATAGGCGACAGCGCCAGCGATAGCGCAATAAAGTTTCAGCGCCCGCCACGACCGTGACGAGCGCTGAAACTGTTCAGGAATTTGGAGATCGAGCCCCGGAGCGGTGCCCCGGGGCTTAGTGCATAGCCGTGGCGTTGAGCTGATGCTGGATGCTCTTGAAGTGGTCGAGCCGCTCGATGGCCTGATCGAGCTCGGTGCCTTCGTGCTCCTTCAAGTTCTCTTCCATCTCCGCGATCGTCTCGGCGAACTGGACACGGTCGAGCTCGTCCAGCGAGGTCGCGACGTCGGCGAGCACGGTGAGACCCTTTTCGGAGACTTCGGCAAGGCCGCCGAGCACGATGATCTTCTCGTGGCGGCCGCCGGTGGTGACGGTGAGAATGCCGGGCCGGATCGCAGCCACGACCGGCGCATGCCCCGCCAGCACGCCGAAATCACCCTCGGCGCCGGGGATGTCGACCTGATCGACCTCACCCGAGAAGGCGAGCTTTTCCGGAGAGACGAGATCGAAATGGAAGGTGGCCATGGGAAACCTGCGAGTAGCGAGTGGCGAATAGCGAGTGGCGGACGGGAGCAGCTTCTATTCGCCACTCCCCATTCGCCATTCGCCTCTTAGGCGGCTTCCGCCGCCAGCTTCTTGCCTTTCTCGACGGCTTCTTCGATGGTGCCGACCATGTAGAAGGCAGCTTCCGGCAGGTGATCGTACTTGCCTTCCACCAGGCCCTTGAAGCCCTTGATGGTGTCGGCGAGGTCCACGAACTTGCCCGGCGAACCCGTGAAGATTTCGGCGACGTGGAACGGCTGCGACAGGAAGCGCTCGATCTTGCGGGCGCGGGCCACCGTCAGCTTGTCCTCTTCCGAAAGCTCGTCCATGCCGAGAATGGCGATGATGTCCTGGAGCGACTTGTAGCGCTGCAGCACCTGCTGGACCTGACGGGCGACGGTGTAGTGCTCCTCGCCGACGACCAGCGGCGAGAGCATGCGCGAGGTCGAGTCGAGCGGGTCCACCGCCGGATAGATGCCCTTTTCCGAGATCGCGCGCGACAGCACCGTGGTAGCGTCCAAGTGCGCGAACGAGGTCGCGGGCGCCGGGTCGGTCAAGTCGTCGGCCGGCACGTAGATGGCCTGCACCGAGGTGATCGAGCCCTTTTGCGTGGTGGTGATGCGCTCCTGCAGCGCGCCCATGTCGGTCGCGAGCGTCGGCTGATAACCCACCGCCGAAGGAATACGGCCGAGCAGCGCCGACACTTCCGAACCCGCTTGCGTGAAGCGGAAGATGTTGTCGACGAAGAACAGCACGTCCTGGCCCTGGTCGCGGAAGTGCTCGGCGACGGTCAGACCGGTCAGACCGACGCGGGCGCGGGCGCCCGGCGGCTCGTTCATCTGACCAAACACCAGCGCGCACTTCGACTTCACGCTCGGATCCGGATTGTGCGGGTCGGCGTTGACCTTGGACTCGATGAACTCGTGATAGAGGTCGTTGCCCTCGCGGGTGCGTTCGCCGACGCCGGCGAACACGGAGTAACCGCCGTGCGCCTTCGCGACGTTGTTGATCAGCTCCTGAATCAGCACGGTCTTGCCGACGCCGGCGCCGCCGAACAGGCCGATCTTGCCGCCCTTCGCATACGGAGCGAGCAGATCGACGACCTTGATGCCGGTGACGAGAATTTCGGCTTCAGTCGACTGGTCGGTGTAGGTCGGCGCTTCCTGGTGGATGGCGCGGGTGCCTTCCGACTTGATCGGGCCGGCCTCGTCGATCGGCTCGCCGATGACGTTCATGATGCGGCCCAACGTACCGTCACCTACGGGAACCGAGATCGGCTGACCGGTGTCGGTCACTTCCTGGCCGCGCACCAGACCTTCGGTGGCGTCCATCGCGATGGTGCGGACGGTCGACTCGCCGAGATGCTGCGCGACTTCCAGCACCAGGCGGTTGTTGCCGTTCTTGGTTTCGAGCGAGTTGAGAATGGCCGGCAGGTGGCCTTCGAACTGCACGTCGACGACGGCGCCCATGACCTGGGTAACGCGACCGATCTGTGTGGCTGCTGTAGCCATTTACTGTCTCCTTCAATCCGAATTTCGTGTCCGGTCAGACTGCTTCTGCGCCGGAGATGATTTCGATGAGTTCCTTGGTGATCTGAGCCTGACGCGTGCGGTTGTAGACCAGCGTCTGCTTGCGGATCATTTCCCCGGCGTTGCGGGTGGCGTTGTCCATCGCCGACATCTGCGCACCGTAGAACGAGGCGTTGTTCTCGAGCAGGGCGCGGAAGATCTGCACGGCGAGATTGCGCGGCAACAGGCGCGTGAGGATCTCGTCCTCTTCCGGCTCGTATTCGTACGACGTCGTGTTGGCGGCACCGCCCTCCTCGATGACCAGCGGGATGACCTGCTGGGCGGTCGGGATCTGCGCGATCACCGACTTGAATTGCGAGTAGAACAGCGTGCAGACGTCGAACTCGCCGTTGTCGAACCGCGCCAGAACCTTCTTGGCGATCTCCTCGGCGTTGACGAAACCGAGCTGGCGGACGCTGCGCAGGTCCATGTGCTCGACGATCTGCTTGTCGAACTGGCGGCGGAGCTGCTCGTAACCCTTGCGGCCGACGCAGAAGAACTTCACTTCCTTGCCCTGCGCGATCAGCGCCAGAGCGCGCTCGCGGGCGAGACGCACGATCGAGGAGTTGAAGGCGCCGGACAGGCCGCGCTCGCCGGTGCAGACCAGCAGCAGATGAACCTGGTCCCGGCCGGTGCCGGCCAGCAGCACCGGTGCGCCGGGCGAGCCGACCGCGGCGCTGGCGATGTTGGAGATCACCGCGCTCATCTTGTCGGCATAGGGACGCGCCGCTTCCGCGGCGGTCTGCGCGCGGCGCAGCTTGGAGGCCGCGACCATCTGCATGGCCTTGGTGATCTTTTGCGTCGCCTTGGTGGAGGCGATGCGGACGCGCATGTCTTTAAGTGACGCCATTCTTCGTCCCCAGCGATCAGCCTGCGGCTCGACCGCGACCCTATCCTTTCGTCATGCCCGGGCGTGTCCCGGGCATCCACGTTCTCCGTCTTCCACGCACAAGACGTGGATGGCCGGGACTTCAGTTGCGAAGACGCGCTTCGCGCTTTGGCCCGGCCATGACAGCCTTCTTATGAGAAAGACTTCGCGAAGCCCTCGACCACCGACTTCAGCTTGGCAGCGGTATCGTCGGAGAGATCGCGGCTGTCGCGAATCGCGTTGAGGATGTCGGCGTGCTTGCCGCGCAGCAGCGACAGCAGGCCGTCCTCGAACGCGCGCACCTTGTTGAGCGGGAGCGGATCGAGATAGCCGTTGGTGCCGGCCCAGATCACGCAGACCTGCTCTTCCATCTTCAGCGGCGAGAACTGCGGCTGCTTGAGCAGCTCGGTGAGGCGCGAGCCGCGGTTGAGCAGGCGCTGGGTCGAGGCGTCGAGGTCGGAGCCGAACTGCGCGAACGCCGCCATTTCGCGGTACTGCGCGAGCTCGCCCTTGATCTTGCCGGCGACCTTCTTGGTGGCCTTGGTCTGCGCCGACGAACCGACGCGCGACACCGACAGACCGACGTTCACGGCAGGACGGATGCCCTGGAAGAACAGGTCGGTTTCCAGGAAGATCTGGCCGTCGGTGATCGAGATGACGTTGGTCGGGATGTAAGCCGACACGTCGTTGGCCTGGGTTTCGATGACAGGCAGCGCCGTCAGCGAGCCCGAGCCCATGTCCTTGTTCAGCTTCGCCGCGCGCTCGAGCAGGCGGGAGTGCAGATAGAACACGTCGCCGGGATAGGCTTCGCGGCCCGGCGGGCGGCGCAGCAGCAGCGACATCTGACGGTAGGCGACGGCCTGCTTGGACAGATCGTCATAGATGATGACCGCGTGCATGCCGTTGTCGCGGAAGTACTCGCCCATGGTGCAGCCAGTAAAGGGCGCGATGTACTGCATCGGCGCCGGATCGGAGGCGGTGGCGGCGACGACGATCGAGTATTCGAGCGCGCCCTGCTCTTCCAGCACCTTCACGAACTGGGCGACGGTCGAACGCTTCTGGCCGACCGCGACGTAGACGCAGTACAGCTTGATGTTCTCGTCCGGCTGCGCGTTGAGCGGCTTCTGGTTCAGGATGGTGTCGAGCGCGATCGCGGTCTTGCCGGTCTGGCGGTCGCCGATGATCAGCTCGCGCTGGCCGCGGCCGATCGGGATCAGGGCGTCGATGGCCTTGAGGCCGGTCGCCATCGGCTCGTTCACCGATTTGCGCGGAATGATGCCGGGCGCCTTGACGTCGACGCGCATGCGCTTGTCGGCCTGGATCGGGCCCTTGCCGTCGATGGGGTTGCCGAGCGCGTCGACCACGCGGCCAAGCAGGCCCTTGCCGACCGGCGCGTCCACGATGGCGCGGGTGCGCTTGACGGTCTGGCCTTCCTTGATCTCGCGGTCGGCACCGAAAATAACGACACCGACGTTGTCGGTTTCGAGGTTCAGCGCCATGCCGCGGGTGCCGTTCTCGAACTCGACCATTTCACCGGCCTGGACGTTGTCCAGACCGTAGACGCGGGCGATACCGTCGCCGACGGACAGCACCTGTCCGACTTCGGAGACTTCAGCTTCCTGGCCGAAATTCTTGATCTGGTCCTTGAGGATCGCGGAAATTTCCGCGGCGCGGATGTCCATCAGCCTGCCTCTTTCATCGCGTGCTTGATCGAATTGAGTTTGGTGCGAAGCGAACCATCCACCATGCGGCTGCCCAGCTTGACGACGAGGCCACCGATGATCGAGGGATCGACTTTCACGTTCAGCGCGACGTCCTTGCCGGTCACCGACTTCAGGGCAACCTTGAGGGCATCGAGATTCTTGTCAGAGAGCGCCTCCGCCACCGTGACGTCAGCCGTCGTCTCGCCCTTGAACCGGGCCACGAGGGCGCGGTAGGCGCGGCTGACGTCGGCCACCGCGAACAGGCGGCGGTTGGCGGTCAGCACTTTCAGAAAGTTGGCGGTGATGCCGGCGATACCCGCCTTGTCCAGCACGGCCGAAAGGGCCTTGGACTGGGCGTCGGCGGCGAACACCGGGCTGCGGACGAGGCGCTTGAGATCAGCGCTTTCGTTCAGCAAGGCATCGAATTTATCAAGATCGGCTTTGACCTCGTCGACCACGTTCTGGTCGCGGGCCAGCTCGAACAAGGCCGTTGCATAACGGCCGGACACACCTGAAACGGACGTATCTTCTGCAGCCACAGACGCGCTCTTTTTGCTGTCAAACTCGCAAGGGAAAAACCGTCGCCACGAAGCGGCGCCTAGCGATCCAAGCCCTTGGAATTCAAGCGGGACTTCGATTTCCGACCAGCACGGGAGGTGCCGGGCTCGTTAAAATCGCGGCTTTGCTAACATAGCAGGTGCGCAGGTGCAACATGACGCCAAACTAAAGGCATGAAGTTCTGTCGCCAGTTCGTCGCAGCCTCGCAACACATTGCGCGGGGGAGGGCCGACCGAGGCGGCGACCTGCCACGTCACGGAATTCAGCGCCGGCCGTGCCGCGACACCTTCCATTGGTTCCTGCCCCCAGCGCATAGCGGCCATGAACACGGATCGCTGGGACGTGAATCCGTTCCCACCGGTTCCACCCGCCGAATACTTATCGAATTCTAAACGCTAGGGGCGATGACTTCGCTTTACAGTATTCGCAAGTAATATAGAGGTTAATAAATCGTTAAAGGCGAAGATTACGGAACATCGGCTGAATATCACGCGACGGTAACAAGATATTTCAAGACGACACATAGCGGATTTACTGCCCAATTCACGCCTCATTGGGAATCGAAACGCCGAATCGCTCACAAACTGATGGGGGCTCCACTTGCCACACATGTGGCAATACTAGCTTAGGGACCATTAAATGCTGTCTTTGAAGACGCTGGGCTTTGCGACCCGGCCGCGTACGGCGATTGCTTTCGTCGCCGCAACTCTCCTCGTCGGTGGAACTGCCACCGAAGCTTCCGCCAAATCCCGGCATCACCGGCATCACCACCGCCACCACGCCCAGACCGAGGCCAACGCGACCTCCGATTGGCGCAATGCCAATGCGTCGATGACGCCGACCTCCGGCACGGGCCGCAGCTTCTCCGGCATCGCGTCCTTTTACGGCAATGAGTCCGGCAGCAAGACCGCCTCGGGCCAGCGCTTCAACCAGAACGCCATGACCGCGGCGCACCGTTCGCTGCCCTTCGGCACCAAGCTGCGCGTCACCCATGGCAGCCAGAGCGTCATCGTCACCATCAACGACCGCGGCCCGTTCATTCGCGGGCGTGTGCTCGACCTCTCCACGGGTGCCGCCCGCGCCATTGGCCTCACCAGTCGCGGCGTTGGCCGCGTCACCGCGGAAGTCGTCTCCTAAAGGCGCGATCCGCGCCTGATCGAGCGCGCAGTTTTCATCAGTTTGCTGCGCACGTGAAACAAGCCCGCGGTCTTGGGGGACCGCGGGCTTTTTTTGTTTTGTCATTCCGGGGCGCGCGGAGCGCGAACCCGGAATCCATTCATCCACAAACTCTGCCGCCCGATGGATTCCGGGCTCGCGCTACGCGCGCCCCGGAATGACAGTAGAGGGTATGGCTGCGGTGGCCCTACAAAAAGCTCTGCGGATCGACGTCGACTTCCAGCTTCAGATTGCCTGTCGGCTTCGGGCAGACCGCGAGCCAGTTGCGTAAGTAGTCCGACAGGTCGAAACCGCGCGCCGATTTCACCAGGATGCGGAAGCGGTAGCGGCCCTTGATGACGGCGAGCGGGGCTTCGGCCGGGCCGAGCACGACGACGCGCTCGTCGCGCGGCGCCAGCGCGACGAGCTTGCGGCCGAAGCCTTCGGCGCCCGGGCGATCGCCGGCAGAGATGATGAGGCTGGCGAGCCGGCCGAACGGCGGATAGAGCGTCTTTTCGCGCAGCTCGATCTCGCTGTCGTAGAAGGCCTCGCGGTCGCAGGCGATCAGCGCCCGCATCACGGGATGGTCGGGCTGATGGGTCTGGAGATAGCCGACGCCGCGGCCCTGCTCGCGCCCGGCGCGGCCGATCACCTGGTTGAGCAATTGCCAGGTACGCTCGGCCGCACGCGGATCGCCGTTGGAAAGGCCAAGATCGGCATCGACGACGCCGACCAGATTGAGCCGCGGGAAGTTGTGCCCTTTGGCCACGAGCTGCGTGCCGATGATGATGTCGACGCGGCCCTCCGCGATCTCGGCGAGCTCGCTTCGCATCGTCTCGATCGAGGTGATGAGATCGCTCGACAGCACCATGGTGCGCGCTTGCGGGAACAACGCGGCCGCCTCCTCCTGCAGGCGCTCCACGCCGGGGCCAACCGCGACCAGCGATTCCTCGGCCGAACAGTTCGGGCAGACATGCGGGCGCGGCATCGAGAAGCCGCAATGATGGCAGACGAGGCGCTGGCGGAAACGATGATCGACCAGCCAGGCATCGCAGATGGTGCAGGCGAAGCGATGGCCGCAGGCACGGCACAGCGTCAGCGGCGCATAGCCGCGGCGGTTGAGGAACAACAGCGCCTGCTCGCGCCGCTCGATCGCGGTTCTGATCTCGCCGGCAAGCCGCGGCGAGATGAAGCGGCCGCGCGCGGGCGGCTCGCGGCGCAAATCGATGGCCTCGATATGCGGCATGTGCTGGCCGCCGAAGCGCGAGGGCAGCGCGATGCGCTTATAGCGGCTCTTGCGCGCATTGACCTCGGATTCGACCGACGGCGTCGCGGAGGCCAGCACGACCGGGATTTTTGCGATATGCCCGCGCACCACCGCCATGTCGCGGGCGTGGTAATGCACGCCGTCGTCCTGCTTGTAGGCCTGATCGTGCTCCTCATCGACGACGATGAGGCCAAGATTGGCGTAAGGGAGAAACAGCGCCGAACGCGCGCCGACCACGACCGGCGCCGAACCTTCGGAGATCGCGGCCCAATTGCGCGCGCGGGTGCGCGGGGTGAGCTCGGAATGCCATTCGATCGGCCGCACGCCAAAACGCTGCGCGAAGCGATCGAGGAACTGGCCGGTCAGCGCGATCTCCGGCATCAGGATCAGCGCCTGCTTGCCGCGGCGGATCACCTCGGCGACCGCTTCGAAATAGACCTCGGTCTTGCCCGAGCCGGTGACGCCATCGAGCAGCGCGACATGGAAGGTGCCATTGGCCGCGAGTGCGCGCATCGCATCCACACCGGCACGCTGCAGCGGCGAAAAATCCGGCCGGCCGAATTCCGGATCGGGTGCCGGCGGCGGTGGCGGCGGCGGCATCGGCTCCACCGTGAGCGTGCCTTCATCGACGAGGCCGTCGATCACGCCCGAGGAGACGCCGGCCTCCTTGGCCGTCTCGGACTTGCCGTGCAGCAGCCGGTCCGACAGCAGCGCGATGACACGCTGACGCGCCGGTGTCAGACGCTTTGGCGGATCGCCGGTCAGGCGCACGCCGGCACGCACCCGCTCCGGACCGAGATTTTCGCCCATGCGCAGGCACATGCGCAGCACCATGCCGCGCGGGCTCAGCGTGTAGTTTGCGACCCAGTCCACCACCGAGCGCAGCTCCGGCTTGAGCGGCGGGATGTCGAGCTTCTCGCTGACCTCCTTGAGGCGGTTATGCAGGCGCGGGTCGGGATTGGCGTTCTCGCCCCAGACCACGGCCAGCACCTCGCGCGGACCGAGCGGCACACTGATGAGATCGCCCGCCTTCAGCTCCATGCCGCGCGGCACCTTGTAGGAATAGGTCTGGTCGAGCGCGACCGGCACCAGCACGTCGACCATGCGGGTGGCGGGGGCGGTGGTGTTGCGCGGCGATTGGTCCATGAGCTTTGGAATCGGAACCTTGAGGCCTTGAGGCTAGCGCCGCGCGGCGGCCTTAGCGAACGATAAACGAGTGTGATGCGATATACTGTGCGGAATCACCACGTCCAGAGCGCATGAGCAAAGCGGTCGCCCCACACATCGAGCTCGCCAGCGCCGATCCCTCGATCGCGCAGGAGATGGCGCGCTGGCTGGCGCATCTCGGCGCCGAGCGGCGGCTGTCGCCGAAGACGCTGGAGGCCTACGGCCGCGATCTGCGGCAATGCCTGGATTTCCTCTGTGCCCATTGGGGCGAGCGGGTGACGCTGGAGCGGTTTGCAGCGCTGGAAGCCACCGACGTGCGCGCCTTCATGGCGATGCGCCGCGCCGACGACATCGCCGGCCGCAGCCTGATGCGCGCCCTGGCGGGCCTGCGCTCGTTCGGACGTTTTCTGGAGCGTGAGGGCAAGGGCAAGGTCGGTGCATTGTCGGCGATCCGCGCGCCGAAGGTCGCCAAGAGCCTGCCGAAGCCGCTGCCGATGGCCTCGGCCAAACGTCTGGCCGATGCCGACGAGCGCGCCGGCGAGGAGCGCGAGACCTGGATCCTTGCACGCGACGCCGCGGTGATGGCGCTGCTCTATGGCTCGGGCCTGCGCATCTCCGAGGCGCTGGGTCTCAAGCGCCGCGAGGTGCCGAAGCCCGGCGAAGGCGACGTGCTGGTCGTGACAGGCAAAGGCAACAAGACCCGCATGGTGCCGGTGCTGCAGAACGTGCTCGCGCTGGTGCAGGAATATCTTGCGATGTGCCCCTATCCGCTGCCGGCGGAAGGACCGATCTTCGTCGGCGCGCGCGGCGGCCCCTTGAGCCCGCGCATCATCCAGCTCGCGATGGAGCGGCTGCGCGGCGCGCTCGGGCTGCCCGACAGCGCCACGCCGCACGCGCTGCGGCATTCCTTCGCCACGCATCTGCTCTCGCGCGGCGGCGATCTGCGCGCCATCCAGGAATTGCTCGGCCATTCCTCGCTCTCGACGACGCAGGTCTATACCGGCATCGATTCCGAGCGGCTGCTCGAGGTGTATGCCAGCGCCCATCCGCGGCGCTGACACACTCTCGTCATAGCTCGCGTGCCTCTTGCACAGCGCCCACGGTTCGGTCAAATCGTGGGAACCGGCACAGGAGGGACATTATATGGGCGCACATGAAAGCATGGAGCATGCCGAGCACGCCGAACACGCGTCCGGCTCGAACAAGAAGATCGCTCTTCTGATCGCCGTGCTGGCGCTGTTCCTGGCGATCTCGGAGACGCTCGGCAAGGGTGCCCAGACCGAATCGATCAGCAAGAACGTCGAGGCCGCCAATCTCTGGGCATTCTTCCAAGCCAAGAGCATCCGCCGCACCGTGGTGGTGACCGCGGCGGAACAGGGCAAGCTGACACTGGCCGCCGCGGCCGAGGCGCAGAAGCCCGCCGTGCAGAAGCAGATCGACGACTGGACCAAGACCGCGCAGCGCTACCGCTCCGAGCCCGAGACCGGCGAAGGCACCGAGCAGCTTGCGGACAAGGCCAAGCACGCCGAGCACGCCCGCGACGAGGCGACCGCGAAGTACCACCATTTCGAGCTGGCCTCGGCCGCCTTCCAGATCGGCATCGTGCTGGCGTCCGCCACCATCATCACCGGCATGATCGCGCTCGCCTATGTCGGCGGCGCGCTGACGATCGCCGGCCTGTTCATGACCGCGCTCGGCCTGTGGTGGCCACATCTGCTGCATTTGCATTGAGGTGTTGAGGCCGGGTTCTCACCGCGTCATTGCGAGGAGCCCTTGCGACGAAGCAATCCAGACTGCCTCCGGGGAAAGATACTGGATTGCTTCGCTGCGCTCGCAATGACGGAGGATAGAGCGGGGACGCCTGTCCCGGATTGCGCTGCGCTCCATCCGGGCTACGGACCGTCCTTGTGGTGGCGAAGCTCACCGCGCCTGGTGCACGCTCTTCCTGAAGCGCTGGATCATACGCAGCGTGCGGTAGGACCAGCCCTCGCCGTTGCCGGCGATCAGCTCGCGGATGCGGCGCTTGATCGGGTCGACCAGCTCGGCGGCCTTGGCGCGCACCCTCAGCACCAGGGCGTAGATCCGCTCGAACCAGCGCATCTCCAGCAGCTTGGCGCGCGTGACGTCGAACACGAAGGCGGTGACGCCGACGCCGACGAGCTTTCCGAACACGATCGTGAAGAATGCGCCGGTCCAGTATTCATGCGCGAGCAGCCACAGCCCGACCAGCTTGAGCGGAAACAGCGGGACGACGGGCACCGCAAACACGAGCAGCGTCATGGCCGGCGAGAGCGCATCGACGCGCTCCGTCAGCCAATGCTTGAAGCGCGCCAGCGGGATGGCTGCGACGATCCTGGCGACGATCGGCTCGAGATGATCCCACAGCCAGGCTTCGATCAGGAAGATGATCGCAAGCAGGACCCAGACCGGTTGAAGAAGGCGGCGCAGCATGTGTTTCCCGCCCGGTTCGGCGCTGGGTGCGTCGTTACATATGGATGGCTCGCTTGCCGACCGCAAGCGCGGCTTCCTTGACGGCCTCCGAGCGCGTCGGATGGGCGTGGCAGGTGCGCGCGAGATCTTCCGCACTGCCGCCGAATTCCATGAGAACACACGCTTCATGGATCATTTCGCCGGCTTCGCGGCCGATAATGTGCACGCCGAGCACGCGATCGGTCTTCGCATCCGCGAGAATCTTCACAAAGCCGTCGGTGGTCTGGTTGACCTTGGAGCGGCCGTTGGCGGTGAACGGAAACTTTCCGACCGTGTAAGCCACGCCCGCCTGCTTGAGTTCCTCCTCGGTCTTGCCGACGGAGGACACTTCCGGCGTGGTATACACGACGCCGGGGATCACATCGTAATTCACGTGGCCGGCTTGGCCTGCGATGATCTCGGCGACCGCGACGCCCTCGTCCTCGGCCTTGTGCGCGAGCATGGGGCCTGCGACGACATCGCCGATGGCATAGACGCCCTTCAGGCTGGTGGCGAAATGCGAATCGATCTGCACCCGGCCGCGCGCGTCCAGCGCGACACCGGCTTCCTTGAGGCCGAGACCGTCGGTGTAGGGCACGCGGCCGATGCAGACGAGCACGACGTCGGCTTCGATGGTCTCGGCGGCACCGCCGGAAGCCGGTTCGATTTTCGCAAGCAATGCCTTGCTGTTCATCTCGACGCCGGTCACCTTCGAGCCCAGCTTGAATGCAAATCCCTGCTTTTCAAGGATGCGCTGGAATTGCTTGGCGATCTCGCCGTCCATGCCGGGCAGGATGCGATCGAGGAATTCAACCACCATGACTTCGGATCCGAGCCGGCGCCACACGGAGCCGAGTTCGAGCCCGATCACGCCGGCGCCAATGACCAGCAATCTGCCTGGCACCTTCTCCAGCGACAGCGCGCCGGTCGAGGACACGATGCGCTTCTCGTCGATCTCGATGCCCTTCAGGCGCGCGATGTCGGAGCCGGTGGCGATCACGATGTTCTTGGTCTCGACCACCTGCGACTTGCCGTCGGCGGAGACCTCGACCTTGCCGGTGCCGAGGATCTTGCCGGTGCCCTTGAGCACGTCGATCTTGTTCTTCTTCATCAGGAACTCGACGCCCTTGACGTTGCCGTCGATGCCCTGCTGCTTGAAGTTCATCATCGCGGGCAGATCGAGCTTCGGCGCGGAAACGCTGACGCCCATCTTGGCGAAGGAATGGCCGGCTTCCTCGAACATTTCGGAGGCGTGCAGCAGCGCCTTCGACGGCATGCAGCCGACATTGAGGCAGGTGCCGCCGAGGGTCGCGTTCTTTTCGACCACGGCGACCTTCATGCCGAGCTGGCTCGCGCGTACCGCGCAGACATAACCGCCCGGTCCGGTGCCGATGACGACGAGATCGTAGGTAGCCATGAGAGAAAGTCCCGTAAGGTTAGGCGTGGTGAGGATGTGTCAGCGCCCGCGCGGCGCGTCAGCGTCCGCCGGACACATCGAGAATGGCTGAGGTGACGTAGGAGGCCTCGTCCGAGATCAGCCAGACGATGGCATTGGCGATTTCATCGGCAGTGCCGACGCGCTTCATCGGCACCAGATGGGCCAGGCGATGGGCGCGGTCGGGCTCGCCGCCGGCGGCGTGGATGTCGGTGTCGATCAGGCCGGGACGGATCGCGGCGACGCGGATGCCCTCGCCCGCGACCTCATAGCCGAGGCCGACGGTGAAGGAATCGACCGCGCCCTTGGACGCGGCATAGTCGACATAGGTGTTGGGTGCGCCGAGCCGCGCTGCGACGGACGACAGGTTGACGATGACGCCGCCCGTGCCGCCGTGCTTGGTCGACATCCGCTTCACCGCCTCGCGCGCGCAGAGGATGGAGCCGGTGACGTTGACGGCCATCACGCGCTGGATGCGCTCGGCCGACATCTCGTCGACGCGCACGCCGCTCTTGCCGACGATGCCGCCATTGTTGACGAGCGCCCCGAGCGTGCCGAACCTGTCGGCCTCCTCGAACAGATTGAGGATGTCGCTTTCCTCGGCGACATCGCATTTCACAGCGATGGCCTTGCCGTTGCTGGCCGCGATCTGCGCGACCACCTCGTCGGCCGCCTGCTTGTTGCTGGCATAGCCAACCACGACGCGAAAACCGCGCGCGGCCGCCGCAAGCGCGGTCGCCCGCCCGATGCCGCGGCTGCCGCCGGTGATGACAACGACTTTATCCGTCACATCAATCCCCACGAGTTCGAGCGCACTACGACGTCCTGCCCTCAAGAGCCGCCAAGCGATCAAGCACGGACTTGTCCGTCAAGCTGATCAAATGGAACAGAATGAAGGGCGTGAGAAACGGGATCAGGCACAAGGCCGCGAAGCCGACCCCCTTACCTTTCCTGCGACTAATCGGAATCGCAAAGAAGAAAAAGATAAGGGTGGTCAGCAGGAGCGGCACCATGGAGATGAGCGCATGCGCGAGCGACGGCTCCCCCATCGTCGCCTCCCTTAGAGGTCCAGCACCAGGCGCGCCGGATCTTCCAGGCTCTCCTTGACGCGGACCAGGAAGGTGACGGCTTCCTTGCCGTCGATGACGCGGTGATCGTAGGACAGCGCCAGATACATCATCGGGCGGACCTCGATCTTGCCGCCGACGACCATCGGCCGCTCCTGGATCTTGTGCATGCCGAGGATGCCGGACTGCGGCGCGTTCAGGATCGGGGTCGACATCAGCGAGCCGTAGATGCCGCCATTGGTGATGGTGAAGGTGCCGCCCTGCATCTCGTCGATCTTGAGCTGGCCGTCACGGGCGCGGCGGCCGAAATCGGCGATGCTCTTCTCGATGTCGGAGATCGACTTGTGGTCGCAGTCGCGCACCACAGGCACGACCAGGCCCTTGTCGGTGCCGACGGCAACGCCGATGTGGTAGTAGTTCTTGTAGATCAGGTCGCTGCCGTCGATCTCGGCGTTGACGGCCGGGATGTCCTTCAGCGCCTGCACGACGGCCTTGGTGAAGAAGCCCATGAAGCCGAGCTTGGCGCCGTGCTTCTTCTCGAACGCGTCCTTGTAGTGTGCGCGCAGCGCCATGACGTTGGTCATGTCGACCTCGTTGAAGGTCGTGAGCATGGCCGCGGTGTTCTGCACGTCCTTGAGCCGGCGCGCGATGGTCTGGCGCAGCCGGGTCATCTTGACGCGCTCTTCGCGGGCGGCGTCATCGGCCGGCGACGGCGCGCGGACCTGCACGGCAGCGGCGGGCTGGTTGACCGGCGTCGGCGCCGAGGCGGCGCGCTCGATCGCGGCCAGCATGTCGCCCTTGGTGACGCGGCCGTCCTTGCCGGAGCCCGGCACGGTCGAGGCGTCGATGCCGGTCTCGGCCGACAGTTTGCGCACGGACGGCGCGAGCGGCGCATCGGCCGGCGGCGCCTTCGCGGCAGCGGGAGCCGGCGCGGGAGCGGCGGCAGCAGCTGCAGGCGCCGCAGCCTTGGCCGGCGCGGCGGCGGGCTTGGCTGCGCCGGCACCATCGGTGATCTGACCGAGCAGCGCGCCCACGGCAACGGTCGCACCATCGGCAGCGATGATCTCGCTCAGCGTGCCGGCGGTCGGCGCGGGGACTTCGATGGTGACCTTGTCGGTCTCGAGCTCCACCAAGGGCTCGTCGACGGCGACGGGGTCGCCGGCCTTCTTGAACCAGCGGCCGATGGTGGCCTCGGTGACGGATTCGCCGAGCGTCGGCACACGAATTTCAGTCATGGTCTCTTCCTCAAGGGATCGCAGGTAGCGGTCATGAATTCATACGTCATTGCCCGCGAAGACGGGCAATCCAGTACGCCGTGACTTTCGTGATCAGAACGAAAGCCGCGGAGTACTGGATGCCCCGCCTTCGCGGGGCATGACAGAGTCCTAAAAAAACTTCTCAGCTCAGTGCTTCGTCCAGGAACGCCTTCAGCTGAGCCTGATGCTTGGACATCAGACCCGTTGCGGTCGCGGCGGAAGCGGCGCGGCCGACATAACGCGGACGCCGGCTCGCGCCGTTCACCTGGTTCAGCACCCATTCCAGATAGGGCTCGATGAAGTGCCAGGCACCCATGTTGCGGGGCTCTTCCTGGCACCACACCATCTCGGCCTTCTTGAAGCGCGACAGCTCGGCCACCAGCGCCTTCAGCGGCACCGGATAGAGCTGCTCGACGCGCATCAGGTAGATGTCGTCGATGCCGCGCTTCTCGCGCTCCTCGTAGAGGTCGTAATAGACCTTGCCGGAGCACAGCACGATGCGGCGGATCTTCTCGTCGGGGACGAGCTTGATGGCCTCGTTCGGCAGCATCTGGGCGTCATCGTAGAGGATGCGGTGGAAGGTCGTGCCCTTCGCGAGTTCGTCGAGACGCGACACCGCCCGCTTGTGACGCAGCAGCGACTTCGGCGTCATCATGATCAGCGGCTTGCGGATCTCGCGATGCAGCTGCCGGCGCAGCACGTGGAAGTAGTTCGCCGGCGTGGTCGGATAGACCACCTGCATGTTGTCTTCCGCGCACATCTGCAAGTAACGCTCGAGTCGCGCCGAGGAGTGCTCCGGCCCCTGGCCCTCATAGCCGTGCGGCAACAGGCAGACCAGACCGGACATGCGCAGCCATTTGCGCTCGCCCGAGGAGATGAACTGGTCGAACACGACCTGCGCGCCGTTGGCGAAGTCGCCGAACTGGGCTTCCCACAGCGTCAGCGTGTTCGGCTCGGCGAGCGAATAGCCGTATTCGAAACCGAGCACGGCTTCTTCCGACAGCAGCGAGTTGATGACCTCGTAATGGCCCTGCTCGTGGCCGAGATGGTTGAACGGCGTGTAGCGGCTCTCGTCCTCCTGATCGATCAGGACCGAATGGCGCTGCGAGAAGGTGCCGCGTTCCGAATCCTGTCCGGACAGGCGGACGTGGTGGTTTTCGTTGAGCAGCGAGCAGAACGCCAGCGCCTCGCCGGTCGCCCAGTCGATGCCGTTGCCGCTCTCGATCGCCTTGGCGCGGTTATCGAGGAAGCGCTGAATGGTGCGGTGAACGCGGAAACCGTCCGGCACCTTGGTGATCTTGCGACCGATGTCCTTCAGCGTGGCGATGTCGACGCCGGTGACGCCGCGCCGCGCATCCTCTTCCTGGTCGGCGATCTTGAAGCCCGCCCACTTGCCGTCGAGCCAGTCGGCCTTGTTCGGCTTGTAGGAGGTGCCGGCCTCGAACTCGGCATCGAGCCGGGCGCGCCAGTCCGCCTTCAGCTTGTCGACCTCGCCCTCGGTGACGACGCCTTCCGCGATCAGGCGCTTGGAGTAGAGCGTCAGCGTCGAGGGATGGGCGGCGATCCGCTTGTACATCACCGGCTGGGTGAAGGCCGGCTCATCGCCCTCATTGTGGCCGTAGCGGCGGTAGCACCACATGTCGATGACGACGGGCTTGTGGAACTTCTGCCGGAATTCGGTCGCGACCTTGGCCGCGAACACGACGGCTTCCGGATCGTCGCCGTTGACGTGGAAGATCGGCGCATCGATCATCTTCGCCACATCCGACGGATAGGGCGAGGAGCGCGAGTAGCGCGGATAGGTGGTGAAGCCGATCTGGTTGTTGACGATGAAGTGCACGGAGCCGCCGGTGCGGTAGCCCTTCAGGTCGGACAGGCCGAAGCATTCAGCAACCACGCCCTGGCCGGCGAAGGCGGCGTCGCCGTGCATCAGGAGCGGCATCACCGAGATGCGCATATCAGGGGGATCGCCGTGCTGGTCCTGCTTGGCGCGGACCTTGCCGAGCACGACGGGATCGACGATCTCGAGATGCGAGGGGTTGGCCGTCAGCGACAGGTGGATGCGGTTGCCGTCGAACTCGCGGTCCGAGGAGGCGCCGAGGTGATACTTGACGTCGCCGGAGCCTTCGACCGCGTCGGGATTGGCCGAGCCGCCCTTGAACTCGTGGAATAGTGCGCGATGGGCCTTGCCCAACACCTGGGTCAGCACGTTGAGGCGGCCGCGATGCGGCATGCCGAGCACGATTTCCTTCACGCCGAGATTGCCGCCGCGCTTGATGATCTGCTCGAGCGCGGGGATCAGGGCTTCACCGCCGTCGAGGCCGAAGCGCTTGGTGCCGGTGAACTTGGTGTCGCAGAACTTTTCGAAACCCTCGGCTTCGATCAGCTTCTGCAGGATGGCCCTGCGGCCTTCGCGCGTGAACGAGATCTCCTTGTCGGGTCCCTCGATGCGCTCCTGGATCCAGGCCTTCTGCGCCGCGTTGCTGATGTGCATGAACTCGACGCCGAGCGTCTGGCAGTAGGTGCGCTCGCAGATCGCGGTGATCTCGCGCAACGTGCCGTATTCGAGGCCGAGCACGTGATCGAGGAAGATCTTGCGGTCGAAATCGGCCTCGCTGAAGCCGTAGGTGCGCGGATCGAGCTCTTCGCGGTTACGCTGGGCTTCGATGCCGAGCGGATCGAGCTTGGCGTGGAAGTGGCCGCGCATGCGGTAGGAGCGGATCAGCATCAGGGCGCGGACGGAATCGCGCGTCGCCTGAAGCAGGTCGGCGGAGGAGATGTCGGCCCCCTTGGCCTGCGCCTTGGCGGCGATCTTGCCACTGACCGTCTTCTCGACCTCGGCCCAGTTGCCGTCGAGGGCGGAGGTCAGATCGTCCTTCGGGGTCAGCGGCCAGTTGTCGCGCTCCCAGGACGGGCCTTCCGCGTTCTTGCTGATGTCAGCCGGCGCGTCGTTCAGGCTCTTGAAGAACTCCTGCCACTCGGCATCGACCGAGGACGGGTCCTTCTGGTAGCGGGCGTAGATTTCGTCGATGTAGGTGGCGTTGGTGCCCTGCAAAAAGGATGACAGGGCAAAGGCTGCGTTCGCGTCTTGGCGAGACATACTTGAGTTCCTGGCGATTTCGATTCGCGCATAACAAACGGCGCTGGCGCCGAGCTCCCCCGACAGGGCTCGACGCGACAGGCACCCTTTACCCTATTTGCTGCGAAACTTCGCCCGGAAAAGCACGAAGAACTGAATTAGCCTTTCAACTTTTCGGCAAGCGTGTGGCCGAGGCGGGCGGGCGACGGGGACACTGTAATTCCTGCGGATTTCATCGCCTCGGTCTTGGAACCGGCATCGCCCTTGCCGCCGGAGATGATGGCGCCGGCATGACCCATGCGGCGGCCGGGAGGGGCGGTGACGCCGGCGATGAAGCCGACCATCGGCTTCTTGCGGCCGCGCTTGGCCTCGTCCTTGAGGAACTGGGCGGCGTCCTCCTCGGCGGAACCGCCGATCTCGCCGATCATGATGATCGATTCGGTCTTGGGGTCGGCGAGCAGCATCTCCAGCACGTCGATGAACTCGGTGCCCTTGACCGGGTCGCCGCCGATGCCGACCGCGGTGGTCTGGCCGAGGCCTTCCTGGGAGGTCTGGAACACGGCTTCATAGGTCAGCGTGCCCGAGCGGGAGACGATGCCGACCGAGCCGGTCTTGAAGATGTTGGCGGGCATGATGCCGATCTTGCACTCGCCGGCGGTCATGACGCCCGGGCAGTTCGGCCCGATCAGGCGCGACTTGGAGCCGAGCAGCGAGCGCTTGACGCGGACCATGTCGATCACAGGAATGCCCTCGGTGATGCAGACGATCAGCGGGACCTCGGCGTCGATGGCTTCGCAGATCGCGTCGGCTGCGCCCGGCGGCGGCACGTAGATCACCGAAGCGTCGGCGCCGGTCTTCTCACGCGCCTCGCGCACGGTGTCGAACACCGGCAGGCCCAGATGCGTCGAGCCGCCTTTGCCCGGCGAGGTGCCGCCGACCATCTTGGTGCCGTAGGCGATCGCGGCCTCCGAGTGGAAGGTGCCGTTCTTGCCGGTGAAGCCCTGGCAGATGACCTTGGTGTTCTTGTCGATCAGGATGGACATGAGGTCTGCTTTCGCGAAACTAACAGAGTGAGTGGGTCAGTGGATGCGGCGGTAGACGCCGGTGAGGACGTCGGACCAGCCTTCCGCGTCCGGCGAGAATTGAATCTTCAACGAGTAGGAATCCTCATTGATGATCTCGTAGACGTGGCGCGCATTGCCGCGGAGCGAACCGCGCACCAGCGTCAGGGTCTTGCCGGCCCAGCCGCCCGAGGCGGGCGATGGCGGCGTATAGCCGAGCGAATCGTACCAGAACAATTTGTAGGTCCGGTCGTCGCGGTCGAAGGTGAAGATGCCGTGGGTGGCGAAGACCTGCTTGCCGTCGCGCATCTGGATCGAGTCCTGGATCAGATAGAACCCGTTGAGATCCATGCGCGCGACGGTGCGCGAGGTCGCCGGCCCGCCCGCCGTCCAGCGCGACGGGAAGACCATCTCCTCACCATCCCATTCGCCGGCGAACGCGGCGAGGCGCGCATGCTCGGGGAGCGGAGATGATGCGGCGAGATGGTCCTGGGCCATGGCGCTAGCCTCCCTTGACGGCCTTCACGATCTTCTGCGCGGCGTCGTCGAGATTGTCGGCGGGCACCACGTTCAGTCCGGATTCACGGATGATCTTCTTGCCGAGCTCGACGTTGGTGCCTTCGAGACGGACCACCAGCGGCACGCTGAGGCCGACCTCGCGAACCGCAGCCGTGACGCCCTCGGCGATCACGTCGCACTTCATGATGCCGCCGAAGATGTTGACCAGGATGCCCTTCACGTTGGGATCGGCGGTGATGATCTTGAACGCGGCCGCGACCTTCTCCTTGCTGGCGCTGCCGCCGACGTCGAGGAAGTTGGCCGGCGCCATGCCGTAGAGCTTGATGATGTCCATCGTCGCCATGGCGAGACCGGCGCCGTTGACCATGCAGCCGATATTGCCGTCGAGCGTGACGTAGTTGAGATCGTATTTCGACGCCTCGATTTCCTTGGCGTCTTCCTCGGTCAGATCGCGCAACGACACCGCGATCTCGGGATGGCGGAACAGGGCGTTGTCGTCGAAGGACACCTTGGCATCGAGCACGCGGAGCTCGCCCTGCTTGGTCACGACCAGCGGATTGATCTCCAGCATCGACATGTCCTTGGCGACGAAGGCCGCGTAGAGCTGCGCGGTGAGCTTCTCGGCCTGCTTGGCGAGGTCGCCGGACAGATTCAGCGCCTTCGCGACCGTGCGGCCGTGATGGCCCATGATGCCGGTCGCCGGATCGACCGAGAAGGTCACGATCTTCTCCGGCGTGTTGTGCGCGACGTCCTCGATGTTGACGCCGCCTTCGGTCGACACCACGAAGGAGACGCGCGAGGTCTCGCGGTCGACCAGGATCGAGAGGTAGAATTCCTTGTCGATGTCGGAGCCGTCCTCGATGTAGAGGCGGTTGACCTGCTTGCCGGCAGGTCCCGTCTGCACGGTGACCAGCGTCGCGCCCAGCATCTGCTTGGCGAATTCGTTGACCTCTTCCACCGACTTGGCGATGCGGACGCCGCCTTTGTCGCCGGCGGATGCTTCCTTGAACTTACCCTTGCCGCGCCCGCCGGCATGGATCTGGCTCTTCACCACCCAGACCGGGCCGGGAAGCTGTCTTGCGGCGGCGTCGGAGTCCGAGGCCTTGAGAACCGCTACGCCGCGCGAAATCGGAACGCCGAATTCATGCAGCAGCGCTTTGGCCTGATATTCATGGATATTCATATGGTCGCTCCCTGAACCCGCGGGCGGTGACCTCATGGGCCCACCTCAGTCTTGTGGCTGGCATACCATATACCACAGGAACTGCAACCCGGATTCTTTGACAATCGAGATCTGCCGAGACCGGAACCCCACCCCGGTAGCCGGGGTCCGGAAGTGAAACCGCCGAAGACCGGGTTTCGATCTTCGGCGGGTATTGCTTTGCCTTAGCGGCCGAGAAGATCGGGTGCGATCTTCTTGCAGGCATCGACCAAGCCCTGCACGGCACCGACCGACTTGTCAAACGCCTCGCGGTCCTTGCCGGCGAGTTCGATCTCGACCACGCGCTCGACGCCCTTGGCGCCGATCACGACGGGCACGCCGACATACATGTCCTTCACGCTGTACTCGCCGTTGAGATAGGCGGCGCAGGGCAGCACGCGCTTCTTGTCCTTCAGATAGCTCTCGGCCATCGCGATCGCGGAGGCGGCAGGGGCGTAGAAGGCCGAGCCGGTCTTGAGCAGGTTGACAATCTCGGCGCCGCCGTTGCGGGTGCGGTCGACGATCTCGTCGAGGCGCGCCTGTGAGGTCCAGCCCATCTTGACGAGGTCGGGCAGCGGGATGCCGGCGACGGTGGAGTACTTCACCAGCGGCACCATGGTGTCGCCGTGGCCGCCGAGCACGAAGGCGGTGACGTCCTCGACCGAGACGTTGAACTCGTCGGCGAGGAAGTAGCGGAAGCGGGCCGAATCCAGCACGCCAGCCATGCCGACGACCTTCTTGTGCGGCAGGCCCGAAGCCTTCTGCAGGGCCCAGACCATGGCATCGAGCGGGTTGGTGATGCAGATGACGAAGGCGTCGGGGGCGTACTTCTTGATGCCGGCGCCGACCTGCTCCATGACCTTGAGGTTGATGGAGAGGAGGTCGTCGCGGCTCATGCCGGGCTTGCGCGGCACGCCGGCGGTGACGATGCAGACCTTGGCGTTGTCGAGCGCCTCATAGGAGTTCGCGCCGGTGTAGTGGGCGTCGAAGCCGTCGACCGGCGAGGACTGCGCGATGTCGAGCGCCTTGCCCTGCGGCACGCCCTCGGCGATGTCGAACATCACGACGTCGCCCAGTTCTTTCAGGCCGATGAGGTGAGCCAGCGTTCCGCCGATCTGGCCGGAGCCAATCAAAGCAATCTTGTCGCGCGCCATGTGAACCTGTCCTTTAGACACGTAAGGAGGGGAAACTGAGACGGGTGGTTATCCCTTTCGTCTCCCCCGTTCAAGTCGCCCAATGCCCAATTGTCGGGCTTGCCGAGATAGCAGCCAGCATACCCCGGCCGTCATTCCGGGGCGCGCGAAGCGCGAGCCCGGAATCCATAACCACCATCCGGAGTATGGATTCCGGGCTCGTCGCTTTGCGACGCCCCGGAATGACGGCGGGGATAGGACTTAAGTCTCGACCAAGCCCTTGGTCGAGCCGCTAGCGGTGGAATCCTTGCGGCCGTGAGGCAGCGCCAGATAGGATTCCGAGCTCATTTCGATCAGGCGCGAGGCGGTCCGGTTGAACTCCATGGCCTCGGTGCCATCGGTCGCGAGGTAGAGCGAGATCGGATTGGCGTCGGCCGAGGCCATCAGCTTCACGGCGTTGTCATAGAGCGTATCGATCAGGGTGATGAAGCGCTTGGCCGCGTTGCGCTGGGAGAGGTCCATCACTGGAATATGGTCGACCAGGAGGGTGTGATAGTCGTGCGCCAGCCTGAGGTAGTCGGATGCACCGAGCGGCTGCTCGCAGAGGTCGGCGAAGGAGAATCGCGCCACGCCATGGGCCGAGCACGGCACGTGCAGAATGCGGCCCTTGATCGAAATGTCACGCGAGCGGCATTTGGCGCCGCCCGTCATCCGCTTCCAGGCCCGATCGAGCGCGGCGTCCGCATCGCCATCGGCCGGTGTCAGCCACATCGGCACGCCCTGCAGCTTCTCCAGGCGGAAGTCGGTGCGCGCATCGAGCCGCGCGACGTCCATGTGGTCGCTGATCTGCTTGATGAAGGGCAGGAACAGCGAGCGGTTCAGGCCACCCTTGTAGAGATCGTCGGGCGCGACGTTGGAGGTCGCGACCACGACGGTGCCGAGCTCGAACAATTTGGCGAACAGGCGGCCCAGGATCATCGCGTCCGCGATGTCGGTGACGTGGAATTCGTCGAAGCAGAGCAGCCAGCTCTCCTCGAAGATCGCATTGGCCGTCAGAGCGATGACGTCGCTGTCGGCGATCTCGCCGCGCGCGATGCTCTGGCGATAATCGTAGATGCGCTCGTGCACGTCCGCCATGAACTCGTGGAAATGCGCGCGGCGCTTATGCTCGACCGATGAGTGCTGGAAGAACAGGTCCATCAGCATGGTCTTGCCGCGGCCGACCTCGCCGTGGATGTAAAGCCCGCGCGGCGCCTCGTCCTTGTCACCAGAGCTGAACAGGCGGCTGAGCAGGCCCTGCTTGCGGGTGGGCTTGTAGGTCGAAAGCCGCAGGTCCAGCGCCGCATAGGCCTCGGCGACCTCGGCCTGCGCGGGATCCGGCTCGATCGCGCCGGACGCGATCTCGGCCTGATAGGCCTCGCGGAATGAGGGATTTGGGGTGGAGAGCATGGCTCTTTACCGCCAGAGACGGACGGAAATTGCAAGCCGTGAAATGGGGTCAGAGGTATGCGCGTTTCTTCTCCCTCGCCCCGTTCTTACGGGGGCGCGACGAGCTTCGCTCGCGCTGGGAGGGTCGGGGTGAGGGGCTCTATCCGCGTATGAGATCCATCGAAAGACCTGTCCCCCCTCACCCGGATCGCGAGAGCGATCCGACCTCTCCCCGCAAGCGGGGAGAGGTTAAGAAAGAAATTACTCACACAGCTCGTAGGCATCCTCGACCACATACGGGCCGCCGCCGGTGGACGCGCGCGAGGAGAACAGCACGAAGCGTTCGGCCATGAACGCCTTGCTCGGGAAATAGCCGCGCAGCGAGAGATAATCGGCGACGTCGCGGTCGGAGGCATCGTGCAGCCTCGCAAGCGTGACGTGCGGAATGAACTTGCGTCCCTCCGGGTCGAGGCCGATCCGCTGCATCATGCGCTCGAGCTCGGCCTGCAATTCCATCAGCGGCTTGCTCGGCGCAATCGTGGCGACCACCGCGCGGGGCTTGCGGCCGCCGAAGCTGGTGAGCCCCTGCACCTTCACCTCGAACGGCTTGCGGTCGACGCGAAACAGCATCGAAGCGATCTCGTTGGCGGAAGCCCCGTCAATGTCGCCGATGAAGCGCAGGGTGACGTGATAATTTTCGGGATCGATCCAGCGGGCGCCGGGGAGGCCACCTCTCAAGTTGGAAAGCGACTGGCCAATTTCGGCCGGAATTTCCAGACCCGTGAACAAACGCGGCATCGTTTCGCACTCCCGATGCTTGGGTACGGTGCTCGAACAGCGAGAACCATATCCAAATTAGAGCCGGCGACGAATCACCGGTACCCTGATTCCTATCGCAGTTGTGTGACTCTGCGAAGCACACCGCGCCTCACCCCGGTAAAACCCTGGGAATTAGGGTTAGCGCTGCCTGGTTTTCAACGCCGTTGCTCAGCGATCGTGCCAATGAATGCCTCCACCATGGGCATGATCCTGCCGACGATGATGTCGACGCCTTCAGCGGTCGGATGAATGCCGTCGGCCTGGTTGAGCTTGGCCTCGGCCGCGACGCCTTCGAGGAAGAACGGATAGAGCGGCACGTCGAATGTCTTCGCCAGATCCGGATAAATCGAATTGAAGCGCGCGGCGTATTCGGCGCCGTAATTCGGCGGCGCCAGCATGCCGCAGAGCATGACCGCAATCTTTCGCGCCTTGAGCCGCTGGACGATGTCGGTCAGCGCGGCGCGCGCCACGTCGGGATCGATGCCGCGCAGCGCGTCATTGGCGCCGAGCTCGACGATGACACCGTCAGTTCCATCGGGCACCGACCAGTCGAGCCGGTCGCGGCCGCCCGAGGTGGTGTCGCCGGACACCCCGGCATTGGTCATGTCGACCTCTATGCCTTTGGCCCGCAAGGCTTTTTGAAGCTTTTGGGGGAACGCCTCCTGGGCCGGAAGGCCAAGGCCCGCGCTTAGGGAATCGCCGAGGACGACCAGCTTGACCGGTTTTGTCGCACCCGCCCAAGCGGGGTTCGCCATCGTCATGACGGCGAGCATCAACACGGCTATGTGCATGAACAATCCGTAACGCCTCTCGACCCCGCGTGCGGACTTGCCATATGACCGGACCATGGACACTCGCATCGACCCCTCTTCGCTCGCCGCTACCGCGGACACCATCGCCATCTCCAACGTCAACCTCTCATTGGGCACGGGCGCGGCACGCGTTCACATCCTCAAGGATATCAGCCTGCGGGTCGGCCGGAGCGAGACGATCGGACTGATCGGCCCGTCAGGCTCGGGCAAATCCACGCTACTGATGGTTATGGCGGGGCTGGAACGTCCTGATAGCGGAGAGGTGGTGGTGAATGGCACGCCTTTCAATGCCCTCGACGAGGACGCGCTGGCGCGCTTCCGCGGCCGCCAGGTCGGCATCGTCTTCCAGTCCTTTCACCTGATCCCGACCATGACGGCGCTGGAGAACGTTGCTGTGCCGCTCGAACTTGCCGGCAATCCCGATGCCGCCAAGCGCGCGGCAGAGGAGCTGCAATCGGTCGGGCTCGGTGACCGCCTGCATCATTATCCGACCCAGCTCTCCGGCGGCGAGCAGCAGCGCGTCGCGCTCGCCCGCGCGCTGGCGCCGGATCCCGCGATCCTGGTCGCTGACGAGCCGACCGGCAATCTCGACGAAGCAACCGGTAAGCAGATCGTCGATCTGCTGTTCAGCAAGCATGCCGAGCGCGGCATGACCTTGGTGCTGGTGACGCACGATTCCTCGCTCGCGCATCGCTGCGATCGCGTCATCCGCCTGCGTTCCGGGCGCATCGACACGCAGTCTGCGCCCGCATGAGCGCCGCGGCCGAATCGTTCCCGAAGCCCAACGCCGTCGCGCTGTCGCTGCGCTACGCCTTGCGTGAATTGCGCGGCGGCCTGCGCGGCTTCTACGTCTTCATCGCCTGCATCGCGCTCGGCGTGATGGCGATTGCCGGCGTCGGCTCGGTGTCCGCGAGCCTGAGCGACGGTCTCGCGCGCGAAGGCCGCACGCTGCTTGGCGGCGACGTCTCTTTCGTGCTGTTCCAGCGCGAGGCCAAGCCGGAAGAGGTCGCGTTCCTGCGTTCGCGCGGCACGCTGTCGGCGGCTGCGACCTTGCGCGGCATGGCGCGTTCGGCTGACGGCAAGCTGGCGCTGGTCGAGATGAAGGCGGTCGATAACACCTATCCGATGCTCGGCAAGTTGAAGCTTGCGCCGCAGCTGGAGATGTCCGATCTGCTCGCGGAACGCGACGGCGCGTTCGGTGCCGCCGCCGATCCGACGCTGCTGGCGCGGCTCTCGCTCAAGACCGGCGACCGCGTCACGATCGGGTCCGCAACGTTCCAGATCCGCTCCACCGTCGAGGCCGAGCCCGACAAGCTGGCCGGCGGCATCGGCTTCGGGCCGCGCTTTCTGATCAGCGAGGCGGCCTTGCGCGCCACCGGCCTGATCCAGCCCGGCAGCCTGGTGCGCTGGGTCTACCGGGTCAAGCTGCCGGAGGCTGCTAACAACGAGCGCGCCACCGAAGCCTTCATCGCGGATGCGCGCAGCGCCGCGCCGCAGGCCGGCTGGGAGATCCGCAGCCGCTCCAACGCCTCGCCGCAGCTCGAGCGCAACATCAACCGCTTCACGCAGTTCCTGACGCTGGTCGGCCTTGCCGCGCTGCTGGTCGGCGGCGTCGGCGTCGCCAATGCCGTCAAGAGTCACATCGACCGCAAGCTCGAGGTGATCGCTGCCTTCAAGGCCGTCGGGGCCACCGGCCGGGACGTGTTCGGCATCTACCTGGCGCAAGTGGTCCTGCTGGCCGCGATCGGGTCCGTGATCGGCCTGGCGCTCGGCGCCGCGATGCCCTTTGCGATCGTTGGCCTGTTCGGCAAGCTGTTGCCGCTGCCGGTGGTGCCGGCCGTGCACACCGACGAGCTCGCGCTGTCCTTCCTCTACGGCCTCCTCACCGCGCTCGCCTTCGGCCTGTGGCCGCTCGCGCGCGTGCACGACGTGCCGGTGGCCGCGCTGTTCCGCGACACCATCAGCTCCGAATGGCACCGGCCACGCGCGAGCTATCTCGTGTTCATGGCCGTCGTGATCGCACTCCTCATCGCGGTCGTGATCGGCCTGTCGTTCGACAGGCGCATCGCCGCGGTGTTCGTGGCCTCCTCAGTGGTCGTGTTCGCCTTGCTGCGCGGCATCGCCGCCCTGCTGATGACGATCGCACGACGGCTGCCACGGACGCGGCTGCCGATGCTGCGGCTTGCGATCGCCAACATCCACCGGCCGGGCGCGCTGACGCCGTCCGTCGTGCTGTCGCTGGGCCTAGGGCTCGCCGTGCTCGTCACCATCACCCAGATCGACGGCAATCTGCGCCGGCAGTTCCTGGCGGCGCTCCCCGACCAGGCGCCATCGTTCTTCTTCATCGACATTCCGAGCGCGCAGGCCGAGCAGTTCGATGGCTATCTGCGCCAGATCGCCCCCGGCGCCAGGATCGAGGACGTGCCGATGCTGCGCGGACGCATCGTCGCCGCGCGCGGGGTGCGCGCCGAGGAGCTCAAGCCGACCACGGATTCCGAATGGGTGCTGCAGAGCGATCGCGGCCTGACCTACACCGCCGAGCTGCCGAAGGGCTCCAAGGTGGTCGAGGGCGAATGGTGGCGCGCCGATTATTCTGGCCCGCCGCTGGTCTCGTTGGAGAAGAAGATTGCCGACGGGCTCGGCCTCAAGCTCGGCGACGAGGTCGTGGTCAACGTGCTCGGCCGCGACATTCCGGCCAAGATCAGCAATTTGCGCACGATCGACTGGCAAGGTCTCGGCATCAATTTCGTCCTGGTGTTCTCGCCCAACGCCTTCAAGGGCGCGCCGCACACCCATATCGCGACGCTGACAGAAGCGGGCGGAAAGGCGGCGGGCGACGGCAAGATCATCAAGGAGGTCGCCGACGCCTATCCGATGGTGACGAGCGTGCGCGTGCGCGAGGTGATGGAGACGGTCGGCTCCGTGGTGACCAATCTGGCCCTGGCGATCCGCGGCGCCAGCGCCGTGACGCTGATCTCGGCGATCCTGGTGCTGGGTGGGGCGCTCGCCGCCGGCCACCGCCACCGGGTCTACGACGCGGTGATCCTGAAGACCCTGGGCGCGACGCGGCTGCGGCTGCTCGGCGCCTATGCCCTCGAATACCTCCTGATCGGCCTTGCCACCGCGGTGTTCGGGGTGATCGCGGGCAGCATCGCGGCCTGGCTGATCGTGACGCGGCTGATGACGCTGAGCTTCGTCTGGCAGGCCGGCAGCGCCGCCGGCGTGGTCGCCGCCGCGCTGGTCGTCACCGTCGGGCTCGGGCTTGCCGGCACGCTGCTGGCATTGAACAAAAAGCCCGCGACGGTGTTGCGAAATTTGTGACAAAATGTAGCGGCGGATCGGGCTGGCCGGAATCGGCCCGGTTTCGGCGATTAACCACGCTACCGGTCAGCTTCGCGTCAGGATTGACGCCGAGGGCGACATTCAGCCGCGCGTGGAAGGTTGCGGCGAATGTGTTAGTTTCCCACATATCGGATGGGTTCGGAGTCCCGATTGTGAGCCAAAATTAAATCGGCTGGCAGCGGTCTCCGAGATAGAATTTGACGAACCGGCGGCATGGCGACCCTCGTGCCGGACCGGACCAACCAACGGGAATTCGACCATGTCGGACCTAGACCGTAACTACGCTTCTCCTTTCGGCAGGGCCGCCGGGCGTGTTGACGCCGCGACGGTCGATGCCGGCCTGCGCGCCTATATGCTGCGCATCTACAACTACATGAGCATTGGCCTGGCCATCACCGGCCTTGCCGCGCTCGGCGTCTACATGGCCGCCGTGACCGACGTTCCGACGGCGGACGCCGTCCGCGTCGGCAAGGTGTTCCTGACGCCGTTCGGCTACGCCATGTTCGTCAGCCCCCTGAAGTGGCTGTTCATCCTGGCGCCGCTCGCGATGGTATTCGTGATCTCGGCAGGCATCAATCGTCTGGCACCCTCGACCGCCCAGATCCTGTTCTGGGTGTTCGCGGCGCTGATGGGCATCTCGCTGTCGTCGATCTTCCTGGTGTTCACGCACACCTCGATCGTGCGGGTGTTCTTCATCACCGCGGCGACCTTCGGTGCGCTGAGCCTCTACGGCTACACCACCAAGCGTGACCTGACCGGCATGGGCTCGTTCCTGTTCATGGGCCTGATCGGCATCGTTCTCGCCAGCCTGGTGAACCTGTTCCTGGCCAGCTCGATGCTGCAGTTCATCGTGTCGGTGGTCGGCGTGCTGGTGTTCTCGGGCCTGACCGCCTGGGATACCCAGCGGCTGAAGAACGACTACATCTACGGCTATGCCTCGGCCGGCGGTGACGTCGCAGAGCGTTCGGCCATCACCGGCGCACTGTCGCTGTACCTGAACTTCATCAACCTGTTCACGCTGCTGCTGCAGCTCCTCGGCCAGCGCGAGTAAGCTCTGAGACGAGAGAACGGACACGAACCCCGGCCGAAAGGCCGGGGTTTTGTTTTGAGGGTACGGCCTCTCCCCGTCATTGCGAGGAGCTCGCGACAAAATTGCGCAGCAATTTTGCGCCGATGCGACGACGCAATCCAGAGCCCCTCCGCAGATGCATTTCTGGATTGCTTCGCTGCGCTCGCAATGACGGGTGTGGAGGCAGCGCAGCCTCTTCCGGCCCCTCAGGGAACGCTCTATCCTTCCCCCATGTCCGCACCCGATATCAGGCCCACCACCGAGGCCGACCTCCCCGCCGTCACCGCCATCTACCAGCAGGCCGTCCGCGAGGGCACGGCGACGTTCGAGCTGGAGCCGCCCGACCTCTCGGAAATGACGCGCCGCTATCGCGCGCTGATCGACGGCGGCTATCCCTATTTCGTCGCCATGCTGGACGGCCGCGTGGCCGGCTATGCCTATGCCGGCGCCTACCGGCCGCGGCCCGCCTATCGCTTCACGGTGGAGAACTCGATCTATCTCGATCCGTCCTTCCACCGCCGCGGCGTCGGCTCAATGCTGCTGGAACGGCTGATCGTCGAATGCGAAGCGCGCGGCTTTCGCCAGATGATCGCTGTCATCGGCGATTCCGCCAATGCCGGGTCGATCGGCGTGCACACAAGGTGCGGCTTCAAGATGATCGGCACGCATCCCAGTGTCGGGCTGAAATTCGGCCGCTGGCTGGACACCGTGATGATGCAGCGCGACCTCGGCGAGGGCGCAAGCACGGTGCCGGGGAAGTAGTTCATCCGTCATTCCGGGGCGATGCACAGCATCGAACCCGGAATCCATTGAACGGCAGGGGCGGTGGAGGGAGGGATGCATTCCGGGCTAGCGACTTCGTCGCGCCCCGGAATGACGATCGATGGTTCGGCTACACCACCGCCAGTTTGCGATCGATCACCAGCAGCACCCGCTCGAGCTCGTGGCCGCGACGCAGGATCAGGCCGGTCGCCGAGATCACGCTGTACATGCCCTGCTTGCGCGCCAGGCGCGGGTCCTTCTCGATGCGATAGATCGGCACTTCCGAGGCGCGGCGATAGACCGAGAACACGGCGCGGTCCTTCAGGAAGTCGATGGCATAGTCGCGCCATTCGCCGTCGGCGACCATGCGGCCGTAGAGATTGAGAATCCGGTGCAGCTCGAGCCGGTTGAACGTCACCCGGTTCGGCTGCGCATGCGCCGCGGCAGGACGCGCCGCCGCGCGCTGCTCGCTCGGATCGGCATCCTCCGACGTCAGACTCATGGGAAGCGCCTCCTCATCGCACGGCTACCCGCGTCCGCCAAGATCGTCCCGGAACCGCGTTCGTGACAATTGCATGATTGCGCCAACCGTTCCGCATCGCAAGGGGCTCGACCCATCGAATCGGCGTCGCATCAGGACACACGCAAGGGTGGAACTCCGTCGCGGCAAACCGTCACGGGATCGTTAGCAGGAATCATAGTATCGCCGCTTTTCCGCCAACCGCCTGCCGCCCTGCACTGCGAAAAGGGTGACGTGCGTTGACCCGGTCCTTTCGGTTCCGGATTCCTCAGCCCCCAGCCCCCCGGGGTCGAACAGGATCGGGTCTGTACGCACGACAAGGAGGGCCAACGCAAGTTGGTCCTTTTTTGTTTGTGCCGAGATGTTTCCGGGTCCGCCGTCATTCCCGGGCGCGCGAAGCGCGAGCCCGGAATCCATTTACCATCACACAGGCTGAGAAATGGATTCCGGGTTCGCGCCAAGAGGCGCGCCCCGGAATGACGAGCATCAATTGCTGAGACGTTCTGCCTGCTTCAATGCAGCGACGTGTAGGCCGCACCCAGCATCGGGCCCGGTCGCTCGCGGCTGCCGTCCTGGACGTAGACCACCGCGCCGTCGACGCCGTCGCGCGTGAGGTTCTCGATCGGCACCGTCCAGCTCTCCGGACGGCCGGTCCAGTCGCCGACCTTGAGCAGGCTGCGCACCACGTTGTGATAGGTGACCTGCTGTCCCTTGTTCTCGCCGCGGGTGATCGCGATCGGCACCGACTTCGCGATCGAGCAGATCCAGACCTCGCCGCGCGAGACCGTGGGCTCCTTGCTTGCGGCGACCGACACGTTGATCTGCTTGCCCGAGAGCGACATCGTCACCGGCACGCTCATCACGCCAGTGCCCTTGTCGGTCTTGCCGATCGCGTTCTCGATGCCGGTGCGATCGCTGCCGATGACATGGGTGGAGCCGTTGACCACGACCTGCGGCGTGTAGACCTCGCGGTCGCCGCGCATGCGCGAATAGGCACGCTGCCGTGCAGAGAAGCGCGAATCCGCCAGTGTGTCCTTCCAGCCGAGATAGTCCCAATAATCGATCGGCATGCTCAGCGCGATGACGGAGGGGTCCTTGGAGAGATCGCCGATGATCTGGTCGGCGGGCGGGCAGGAGGAGCAGCCCTGCGAGGTGAACAATTCGACGACGGCGCGGGGTTCAGCCTCGGCAGGACGAATGACGGCGATGATCGCACATATGCCGAGAGCTCCCGACCAGAGGGCGCCGGACCAACGTGGAATCAGATGGGAAGCCGTCATTGTCGTCATGTCGAACGCCGCACACCGTTGCTCTCAGAGGGAAATCTTATCGCCGGATGGTCACCGTAGTCTTACGGGGCGCGGTACATTCATCCATCCGGGCCACCGTCCAAAGGGAGGTTTTCCGCCGGGCGGGCCCATCTGAAGCGTACCGCAAACGCGCGAAGGCGGCCTTTGATAGGCCGCCTTCGTTAAGGCTTCTACTCACTTCGCAGTGAGCCATCATTCACAAATCCGCGTTTACGCCGCGAGCTTGCGCAGCACGTAGTGCAGGATGCCGCCGTTGCGGTAGTAGTCGAGCTCGTCCAGCGTATCGATGCGGCAGAGCAGCGAAACGCGCTGCAGCGAACCGTCGCCGGAGACGATCTCCGCGGTCAGCTTCTGGCGCGGCTTGAGGTCGCCGACGAGGCCGCGGATGGTCACCTTCTCGTCGCCCTTCAGCCCAAGCGACTGCCAGGAGGTGCCTTCCTCGAAGGTCAGCGGCAGCACGCCCATGCCGACCAGGTTGGAGCGGTGGATGCGCTCGAAGCTCTGGCAGATCACGGCGCGCACGCCGAGCAGGCGCGTGCCCTTGGCGGCCCAGTCGCGCGAGGAGCCGTTGCCGTACTCGGCACCCGCGAACACCACCAGCGGCACCTTCTCTTCCTGGTACTTCATCGCGGCGTCGTAGATCGACATCTGCTCGCCGTCGGGCCAGTGCTTGGTCAGGCCGCCCTCGGGGATGTTTCCGTCCGCGCCCTTCAACATGAAGTTCTTGATGCGGATGTTGGCGAAGGTGCCGCGCATCATCACTTCATGGTTGCCGCGACGCGTGCCGTACTGGTTGAAGTCGGCCGGACGCACCTGGTGCTCGCTGAGATATTTGCCGGCGGGCGAGGTGAGCTTGATGGAGCCGGCCGGCGAGATGTGGTCGGTGGTGATCTTGTCGCCGAACATGGCGAGGATGCGCGCCTCGACGATGTCGGTGACCGGCTCCGGCTCCTTCTTCATGCCTTCGAAGTAGGGCGGGTTCTGCACATAGGTCGAAGACATGTTCCAGCGATAGGTCTCACTCTCGACCGTCTTGATCTTGCGCCAGTTGGTGTCGCCCTTGAACACGTCGGCATACTTCTTCTTGAAGATCGACGCGGTCACGAACTTCTTCATGAAGGCGTTGATCTCCTTGGTCGTCGGCCAGATGTCCTTCAGGTACACCGGCTTGCCGTCCTTGCCCTCGCCGAGCGGCTCGGTGGCGAGGTTCTTGGTGACGCTGCCCGCGAGCGCGTAGGCGACCACCAGCGGCGGCGAGGCCAGGTAGTTCGCCTGCACATCCGGCGAAACGCGGCCTTCGAAGTTGCGGTTGCCGGAGAGCACGGCGGCCGCGACGACGCCGTTGTCGTTGATCGACTTCGAGATCTCCTCAGGCAGCGGACCGGAATTGCCGATGCAGGTGGTGCAGCCGAAGCCGACCAGGTTGAATCCGACCTTGTCGAGATCGGGCTGCAGACCGGAATTGGCGAGATATTCCGCGACCACCTGGCTGCCCGGCGCGAGCGAGGTCTTCACCCACGGCTTGGCCTTGAGGCCCTTCGCAGCCGCATTGCGCGCGAGCAGGCCGGCACCGATGAGCACGCTCGGGTTCGAGGTGTTGGTGCAGGAGGTGATCGCAGCGATCACGACGTCGCCATGGCCGATGTCGAAGTTCTTGCCGTCGACGGGGAAACGCTTGGCCGGCTCCTCGGCCTTCTTGTACTCGCTGGCAAGCGCGAGCGAGAAGCCGTCCGCGACGGTCGGCAGCGCGATGCGGCCTTCGGGACGCTTCGGGCCGGCCATCGACGGCACGACGTCGCCGAGGTCGAGGGTCAGCGTTTCCGTGAACACGGGGTCGGGCGACTTGGCCGTGCGGAACAGGCCCTGCGCCTTGGCATAGGCCTGCACCAGCGCGACGCGGGCCGAGGCACGGCCGGAGGTCTTGAGATAATCGAGCGCGGCGGCATCGACCGGGAAGAAGCCGCAGGTCGCGCCGTATTCGGGCGCCATGTTGGCGATCGTCGCCTTGTCGGCGACCGAGAGGTGGTCGAGGCCGGGGCCGAAGAACTCGACGAACTTGCCGACCACGCCGAGCTTGCGCAGCATCTGCGTCACGGTGAGCACGAGGTCGGTCGCGGTGACGCCTTCCTTCAGCGCGCCCTTCAGCTTGAAGCCGACGACGTTGGGCAGCAGCATCGACAGCGGCTGGCCGAGCATGCAGGCTTCCGCCTCGATGCCGCCGACGCCCCAGCCGAGCACGGCAAGGCCGTTGACCATGGTGGTGTGCGAATCGGTGCCGACCAGCGAATCGGGATAGGCCACCTCGAAGGTGCCGGTCTTCTTGCCGACGGTCATCTTCTCCTTCTTGGTCCAGACCGTCTGGGCCAGATATTCGAGATTGACCTGGTGGCAGATGCCGGTGCCGGGCGGCACGACGGAGAAGTTCGAGAACGCCTTCTGGCCCCACTTCAGGAACTCGTAGCGCTCCTGGTTCTGCTTGTATTCCTCGGTGACGTTCTTGCCGAAAGCCTTGTTGTCGCCGAAGAAGTTCACGATCACGGAATGGTCAATGACGAGATCGACGGGCACCAAGGGGTTGATCTTCTCAGGCTCGCCACCGAGCTTCTGCATCGCGTTGCGCATCGCGGCGAGGTCGACCACCGCGGGCACGCCGGTGAAGTCCTGCATCAGCACCCGCGCCGGGCGGAAGGCGATCTCATGCTCCAGCGACTTCTTGCGCAGCCATTTCGACACCGCGACGATGTCTTCCTTCTTGACCGAGCGGCCATCCTCGTTGCGCAGCAAATTCTCGAGCAGGACCTTCATCGAGTAGGGAAGTTTCGAAATTCCCTTCAGACCATTCTTCTCGGCGGTGGGCAGGCTGTAATAGACATAGGTCTTGGCGCCGACCTTGAGAGTCTTTTTGCATTTGAAGCTGTCGAGCGAGGTCATGTAGGAGATCCCAATTGCTAGTTATACCCGGCAGGGTATTTTAACACCGTCAGCGTATCAGGCTGGGCCGCTTGCAGGGGCAGGTTGAGTTGCTGCATCAAGTAGTTCCGGGCTTATAGAAGCTTTCTAACCGCGCCGCCACAGCCACTATCGTGCCGCAGCAATTCGCGAGCCAAAAATTCCCATGCGCTACCCCAAGATTTCCTGAGGCCCGGCTGTGAGCGGACTGAACCAAGGCGACATGCGGCTGTCAGGTCACGGGCTGAGATGCGTGCGGGGCGGGCGCGAGGTGTTCGCCGGGCTCGATTTCGCGGCCGGGTCGGGCGAGGCCGTGGCTGTGGTCGGCCGCAACGGATCGGGCAAGACCTCGCTGCTGCGGCTGATCGCGGGCCTGCTCGTTCCGGCCGGCGGGACGATCGCGCTGGAGGGGGGCCATAGTGAGCTGACCCTGGCGGAGCAGTGCCACTATCTCGGCCATCGCGATGCCCTGAAGCCGGCGCTGAGCGTGGCCGAAAACCTGACGTTTTGGGCTGATTTTCTCGGCGGCGAGCTTTTCGATGCCGTCGAGAGCCTTGCCAAGGTGGGGCTCGACCACGCCATCCATCTGCCCGCCGGATTCCTGTCCGCGGGACAGCGCCGCCGGCTCTCGCTGGCGCGGCTGCTGACGGTCCGCCGCCCGGTCTGGCTCCTGGACGAGCCGACCAATGCGCTTGATGTCGCCGGTCAGGACATGTTCGCCGGCCTGATGCGCGAGCATCTGGCCGGCGGCGGCATGATCGTCGCGGCGACGCATGCCCCGCTCGGGATCGAATCGCGGGAGCTGCGGATCGGGGGTGTGGCGTGAAGTTCAGGCACCCTCAGTTTTCCAAGCGGCCGGGCTCGGCTCTCTCCATTCCCTCCCCCCACAAGGGGGAAGGGAGCGCAGTGTGCCTGTGGCTGTCGGATGCGTTCCCAGAAGCTGGAAGCCTCCCATGACCGCCCTTGCCGCCCTCATCCGCCGGGACATCAGGATTGCGCTTCGCGTCGGCGGCGGGGCGCTGATCGGGGTGCTGTTCTTCCTGACCGTGGTGGTGCTGATGCCGTTCGCGGTCGGGCCGGATCTGGCGCTGCTGTCGCGGCTGGGACCTGCGATCCTCTGGCTCGGCGCCCTGCTCGCGAGCCTGCTGACCCTCGACCGGCTGTTCATGGCCGACCATGAGGACGGCTCGCTTGACCTGATCACGATGAGCCGGACGCCGCTGGAACTCGCCTGCGCCGCCAAGGCGCTGGCGCATTGGCTCGCCGCCGGCCTGCCGCTGATTGTCGCAACCCCCGTGCTCGGGCTGTTGCTCAACCTCGACATGATCGCCACGGCCGCGGTGGCGCTGACGCTGCTGGCGGGCACTCCGGCGCTGACCTTCACCGGCATGATCGGCGCGGCGCTGGCGGTGACGCTGCATCGCGGCGGGCTGTTGATGGCGGTGCTGGTGCTGCCGCTGTCGATTCCCGTGCTGATTTTCGGCGTCGCGGCCTCGCAGGCGGTGATCGTCGGTCCCATGACCTTCGGCGCGCCGTTCTCGATCCTGTGCGCGCTGTCCCTGGTCAGCCTCGTGATCGGCCCGTTCGCGGCCGCAGCAAGCCTGCGGCATGGCCTCGACTGAGATGGGCTCGACGGACCTTGACCCGGATCAACTTTCGCGACGGGCTTTCGTGCTGATTGCCTGAGCGGCCCCCGGTGATTATCAGGATACCATGACGCTGATCGACCTCGCCAACCCCACGCGGTTCCTCGCGCTGACAGCGCGGGTGTTACCGTGGCTGGCGGCCGCGACAATCATCCTGCTCACGATCGGTCTCTATCAAGCTGCGCTCGCGCCCGACGACTATCAGCAGGGCGCGACCGTCAAGATCATGTTCATCCACGTGCCCAATGCATGGCTGTCGATGTTCGTGTGGGGCGTGATGAGCATCGCATCGTTGGGCACGCTGGTGTGGCGGCATCCGCTCGCCGACGTCGCCGCCAAGGCCGCAGCTCCGATCGGCGCCGCCTTCACCTTCCTCGCGCTGCTCACGGGCTCGCTCTGGGGCCGGCCGATGTGGGGCACCTATTGGGAGTGGGACGCGCGGCTGACCTCGGTGCTGATCCTGTTCCTGATGTATCTCGGCCTGATGGCGCTGTGGCGCGCTGTCGACGATCCCTCGCGTGCAGCGCGCGCAGCCGCGGTGCTGACCTTGGTCGGCGCGATCAACCTGCCGATCATCAAGTTCTCGGTCGATTGGTGGAACACGCTGCACCAGCCCGCCTCGGTGATGCGCATGGGCGGCTCGGCGCTGGACAAGTCGTTCCTGATTCCGCTGCTGGTGATGGCGGTCGCCTTCACGCTGCTGTTCGTCACGCTGCACCTGGCCGCGATGCGCAACGAGATTTTGCGCCGCCGTGTCCGCTCGCTGCAGATGATGCAGGCCAGCCGCATGGCGTTTTCGAGCGACATGGCCGCCGGTTCGCGTGAAGACAACGCGTCCAAAGAAGCTGGGGCTGCATGACGATGTCGCTCGGTCCTTATGCCTCTTTCATCGTGGCGTCTTACGCAGCTGTCGCCCTCGTGGTCGCGATCCTGATCGGCTGGGTCATGCTCGATTATCGCAGCCAGACGCAGCGCCTGCGCGAGCTGGAGCAGCGCGGCATCACCCGCCGGTCGGGCCGCAGCGCGACGGAGCTGCGATGAGCGATCAGCCTGCCTCCGCTTCGCCGCAGCGCCGCACCTTCCTGGTGATGCTGCCGCTGATCGTCTTCATCGGCCTAGCGCTTTTGTTCTGGTTCCGGCTCGGGAGTGGCGATCCCTCGCGGATTCCGTCCGCGCTGATCGGCCGGCCCGCACCGCAAACCGTGCTGCCGCCGCTCCAGGGATTGCAAGAGAATGGCACGCAGGTGCCGGGACTCGATCCGGCTGCGTTCAAGGGCAAGGTCAGCCTCGTCAACGTCTGGGCGTCCTGGTGCGTGCCCTGCCATGACGAAGCGCCGCTTTTGACCGAAATGGCAAAAGACAAGCGCTTCCAGCTGGTCGGCATCAACTACAAGGACGCCGCCGACAATGCGCGGCGCTTCCTCGGCCGCTACGGCAACCCGTTCGGCCACGTCGGCGTCGACGCCAACGGCCGCGCGTCGATCGAATGGGGCGTCTATGGCGTGCCGGAGACCTTCGTCGTCGGGCGCGAGGGCACCATCGTCTACAAGCTGGTCGGGCCGATCACGCCGCAAAATCTCAAGGCCGTGCTGATGCCGGAGCTGGAGAAGGCGCTGAAGGCAGGAAGCTGATGCCGCGCTCGTACCACACGCTCAACTGTCATCGCCCGACTTGATCGGGCGATCCAGTATTCCAGAGACGCCAGTCGTATACGGAGAAGCTGCGGCGTACTGGATGCCCCGGTCAAGCCGGGGCATGACAGCGGTATGTGGAGCGACGCTTCGCCTGTCCTTCGCCTAACCCTTGCTCACATCCCCCGCCTCGGCCTCGCTTCTCTCCAGCGAGACCGGCGCGAGATGATAGCGCTTGGTCAGCGGCATCTGTGCGATGGCGAAGATCATCGTGATCGGGGTGACGCCGAATACCTTGAAGTTCACCCAGAAATCCGTGCTCTGGGTGCGCCAGACGATCTCGTTCAGCACCGCCATTCCGGCGAAGAACAGCGCCCAGCGCAAGGTGAGGATGCGCCAGCCCTGCGGCGTCAGGTTGAACACCTGGTCGAACATCACGGCGATGAAGGAACGGCCGAACAACAGGCCGCCGCCGAGGATCGCGGCGAACAGGCCGTAGATGATGGTCGGCTTGACCTTGATGAAGGTCTCGTCGTGCAGCACCAGGGTCAGCGTGCCGAACACCAGCACGATCACCCCCGTGACGATCGCCATGATCGGGATGTGACGCGTCACGATGTAAGAGGCGGCCATCGCGACCGCGATGGCCACCATGAAGGCGCCGGTCGCCGCGAACAGATTGAACTTCGCGTTGACGAAGAAGAACACGAGCAGCGGACCGAGCTCGGTCGCGAGCTTGAACAGCGGATGCGGCTGGGTCTTGTCCATTCTCTCTTCCGTATCTCCCATCCTTCGAGACGACCGCTTCGCGGTCTCCTCAGGATGAGGACCTCATGTGTGGCACGACCTCATCCTGAGGAGCCGCGCAAGCGGCGTCTCGAAGGATGACGCTATTCGATTCCGGCGATGGCGCGGGCGAAGTCGCGCGCGGTGAAGGGCGCGAGATCGTCGACGCCTTCGCCGACGCCGATGAAGTGCACCGGCAGCTTGAACTTCTCCGCGAGCGCCACCAGGATGCCGCCGCGCGCGGTGCCGTCGAGCTTGGTCATGACGAGGCCGGTGACCCCGGCGGTGCGATGGAAGGCCTCGACCTGCGACAGCGCATTCTGGCCGACGGTCGCATCCAGCACCAGCAGCACGGCATGCGGCGCAGTGTCATCCACCTTGCGGATCACGCGCACGACCTTCTCGAGCTCGTTCATCAGCTCGGCCTTGTTCTGCAAGCGGCCGGCGGTGTCGATCAGCAGCACGTCAATCGCCTGCTCCTTCGCCGCGGTGAGCGCGTTGAAGGCGAGGCTTGCGGAATCCGAGCCCTGCGCGCCCGCGATGACGGGCGTCTTCGTCCGCTCGCCCCAGACCTTGAGCTGCTCGATGGCGGCGGCGCGAAACGTGTCGCCGGCGGCCAGCATCACCTTGCGGCCTTCGGAGGCGAATTTCTGCGACAGCTTGCCGATCGTGGTGGTCTTGCCGGAACCGTTGACGCCGACCACGAGGATCACGAACGGCTTTTTTGCCGCATCGATCACGAGCGGCTTTGCCACCGGCGACAGCACCTTCTCGACCTCGGTCGCGACGACGTCCTTGACCTCGTCCGCCGAGATCGCCTTGTCGTAGCGCCCCGTGCCGACGGCATCCGCAATGCGCACCGCGACCGACGTGCCGAGGTCGGCGCGCAGCAGCACGTCCTCGATGTCGTCGAGCATGGCGCGGTCGAGCTTGCGCTTGGTGACGAGGTCGGCGACCGCGGTCCCGAGCGAGGACGAGGTGCGCTTCAGCCCATTGGACAGGCGGCGCCACCAGCTCAGCTTGGGGGTCTCGGAGGTGGTATCGTTCATGGTGGCGTGTTAGCCGTTCCGGCCCGTAAACGAAAGCCTTGACCGAAAGTCCTGCGATTGCTCGATGTTCCCCAATTGACCGCCGATGAGATCTTAGGCCGCGTGCTCCATCGCGACGGCCTGATGCTGGTCATCGACAAGCCGGCCGGCCTGCCGGTGCATCGCGGCCCCAAGGGTGGCCCCAATCTGGAGGATTGCTTCGACGCGCTGCGCTTCGGCCTGCCGCGACCGCCGGTGCTGGCCCACCGGCTGGACAAGGACACCTCGGGCTGCCTCGTGCTCGGCCGCCACCGCAAGGCGACGGCATCGCTGGGCCTTTTGTTCAAGCACGGCAAGATCGGCAAAACCTACTGGACCGTGGTCGAAGGCGGCCCTGCCGAGGACGAAGGCACCATCGACATGCCGCTCGGCCGGCTCAATGCCGAACGCGGCTGGTGGCAGAAGCCGGATCCGGAAGGGCAGAAGGCGATTACGAACTGGAAGGTGATGGGCCGGGGCGACGGTTTCACCTGGCTTGCCATGGAACCGGTGACCGGCCGGACCCATCAATTGCGGGTGCATGCGGCCGCGAGCGGCTGGCCGATCTTCGGCGATAACATTTACGGCAACGGTCCGCGCTTCGGCGAGCCGCGCCTGCACCTGCATTCGCGCGAGATCGTGGTGCCGATCTCCCGGAACAAGGAGCCGGTCCGCGTGGTGGCGCCGGCCCCGCCGCATATGCACGAGAAGCTCCGGGCCTGCGGGTGGAAGGGGGAGTAGCCTCTTAGACCCTCATGGTGAGGAGGCGCGTCAGCGCCGTCTCGAACCATAGAGGCCCCGCAGGCGCATCGCGGTCGTATCCATCCTTCGAGACGCCCGCTTCGCGGGCTCCTCGGGATGAGGAGCGGTGGTCGGTCGAGAAGCGGCTGTGCTCGGCTACCGTGCCATGGTTTACGAAACCTTCAGCGCTCGCCTCTAATGATAACGGTTGCTTAGAACAAGCTTCCGTAACCGCTCAGGACGAGCCGCGCGCGATGACCAATTCCGGGCTATCGATCATCGACGAGGTCGAATCCGCACTGCGGATCGGCTCGCCGGAAAAGGGCCTGGAGACGGCCAGGCGCGTCACCGACCTGTTCCTCTCCTCCGCCGGCAATTTCGACGACGAGCAGATCGCGCTGTTCGACGACGTGCTCGAGCGCCTGATCGGCACCATCGAGCTGCGCGCCATCGCCGATGTGGCAGCGCGCGTGGCGCTGGCCGAGATCAGCGCGCAGCTGGCGCCGGTCGCGCAGGCGCCGCCGTCGGTGATCCGCCGCCTCGCCAACAATGACGAGATCCGCATCGCCGGCCCCGTGCTGCAGGAATCCGCGCGCCTCGACGACGGCGAGCTGGTGAAGATCGCATCAGCTAAGGGCGAGCCGCATCTGCTCGCGGTCGCCGGCCGCTGGTGGCTGAAGGAGATCGTCACCGACGCGCTGCTGGCGCGCCGCTACCCCAGCGTCAGCCGGCGGCTTGCGGCCAATCCCGGCGCGCGCGTCTCCGGAAAAGGGTTCGCCATCATCGTCGGCCAGGCCGAAAGCGACCCGGAGCTCGCAGTCAGTGTCGGCGTCCGCGTCGACTTGCCCTCGGAGCTGCGCCGCCAATTGCTGCGCTCGGCGACGGACGCCGTGCGCACCCGCCTGTTGTCGCGCGCCCCGCCGCATCTGTTCGAGGAGATCCAGAGCGCGATCGCCGCCGTCGCCATCGGCGCCGAACGCGAAATGTCGGCGGTGCGCGATTTCGAAGGTGCCAAGCGCGCCATCGCCGGCCTCAAGGCCACCGGCCAGCTCGACGAGGCGACGTTGCTCGGCTTCGCCAGACAGCGGCGCTATGAGGAGACGGTGGCGGCGCTGGCGGCGTTGTCGGGATCGACGGTCGAGGTGATCCGACCGCTGATGCAGAGTCTCCGCGAGGACGGCCTGCTGGTGCCGTGCAAGGCCGCACAGCTCAGCTGGGAGACCACCATGGCCGTGCTCGAATCCCGTTTCGCGACAGGCGCGATGACGCCCGCGGACATCGCGAGGACACAGGGGCATTTTGCGAGAATGACGGCGGAGAACGCCAAGCGCACGCTGCGATTCTGGCAGGTCAGGGCGTCGTAGTTTTCCCTCTCCCCTTGCGGGAGAGGGTGGCTCGCTGCGAGAGCGGCGAGACGGGTGAGGGGTCTCTCTCCGCGCATGACCTCTCAATGCGATTGCGCGGATACAACCCCTCATCCGGCGCTTCGCGCCACCTTCTCCCACAAGGGGAGAAGGAAGAGAGCAGCTGCTTACGTCGTGAGCCGCTCGCCATCAATGCCAGCAATCTTCAGCCGCACGATGCTTCCCACCCGCTCGCCCGCAATCGCCACCGGCAGATAATGCTCCGTGCGGCCCTGCCCCTCGCTCTCGATCAGCACATCGCGCCTTGCGCCGATCTCGGCTTGCAGCCGCTGCTGCAGCGCCGCCTCTCCTACCGCGCGCAGCCGCTTCGCACGCTCTTTAATGACCGGCCCCGCCACCTGCGGCATCCGCGCGGCGGGCGTGCCGGGCCGCGGCGAATAAGGGAAGACGTGCAGGAAGGTCAGTCCGCATTGCTCGACGAGGTCGAGCGAGCGCGAGAACATGTCCTCGGTCTCGGTCGGGAAGCCCGCGATGATGTCGGCGCCGAAGACGACATCGGGGCGCAGGCGGCGCACCTGCTCGCAGAAGCCAATCGCATCCTGCCGCGAATGCCGCCGCTTCATGCGCTTCAGGATCATGTCGTCGCCCGACTGCAGCGACAGGTGCAGGTGCGGCATCAGGCGCGCATCCTCCGCGATGGCATCGAGCAGGTCGTCATCCGCCTCGATTGAATCGATCGAGGAGATGCGCAGGCGCTTGAGCTCGGGCACATGGCGCAGGATCTGCTTGGTCAGCATGCCGAGCTTGGGCGCGCCGGGCAGGTCCGCACCATAGCTGGTGAGATCGACGCCGGTCAGCACGATCTCGGCATGGCCGCGTTCGACCAGGGCGCGCACCTGCTCGACCGCCGCCCCCATCGGCACCGAGCGCGAATTGCCGCGGCCGAACGGGATGATGCAGAAGGTGCAGCGATGATCGCAGCCGTTCTGCACCTGCACGAAGACGCGCGGCAGGCCGCTCGCATAGCCATCGACGAGGTGCGGCGCCATCTCCTTCACCGCCATGATGTCGCTGACGGCGATCTTCTCGCTGGCGCCAAGATCGAAAGCGTGGCGCGTCTCCCGCCACGCTTCGCCGCGCATCTTGTCGTCATTGCCGACGACGCGATCGACCTCGGCCATGCCCGCAAACATCGCAGCCTGCGTCTGCGCCGCGCAGCCGGTGACGACGATGCGCGCCTCGGGGCGCTCGCGCTTCAACTTGCGGATCGACTGGCGCGCCTGCGCCACCGCCTCGTTGGTGACGGCGCAGCTGTTGATGACGATGGTGTCAGAAAGCCCTGCGACTTCCGCCTTGCTGCGGATCACCTCGGCCTCGAAGGCGTTGAGGCGGCAGCCGAAGGTGACGATGTCGACGGCCATCAGGCGACCGGCGCGAACAGCGCCGGATCGAAGCTGCCCTCATATTCGAAGGTCGCGGTGCCGGTCATCAGCACGTGGTCGTCGCGCTCGCGCCATTCGATGCCGAGCTTGCCGCCGGGCAATGTGATCTCGACCTTGCGCTCGGCGCGCTTCAGCCGCGCGGCGGCGACCGCCGTGGCGCAGGCCGCCGACCCGCACGCCTTGGTCAGGCCGGCGCCGCGCTCCCAGGTGCGGATCGTGATGTGCTCGCGATCGACGATATGGGCGAGCGTGATGTTGGCGCGCTCGGGGAAGATCGGATGGTTTTCCAGGAGCGGACCGAAGCGGCCGAGATCGTAGGCGTTGACGTCGTCGACCCAGAACACCGCGTGCGGATTGCCCATGCTCACCACTGAGGGCGAATGCAGAATGGGATTGTCGATCGGCCCGATCTGCAATTCGATGTAGCGGGTGTCGCGAAACTCTTCCGCCAGCGGAATGTCCTGCCAGCCGAATTTCGGCGCGCCCATATCCACTGTGTAGAGGTCGGGCGCCGGACCCTGCCAGGCATTGAGCAGGCCGGCGGCCGTCTCGAAGGTCGCACTGGTCTGCCCGGTCTTCTCGAAGATGCGGCGCACGACGCAGCGCATGCCGTTGCCGCAGGCACCGGCCTCCGAGCCGTCATTGTTGTAGATGCTGATGAAGGCCTCGGTGCCGTCGAGCCGGGGCTTCTGCAGCACCATGAGCTGGTCGTAGGCCACGCCGCCGTTCGCGGACGCCACGGCGCGGGCATCGTCCGGCGTGACCTTGGCCGCCGAATCGCGCAAGTCGACAACGACGATCTCGTTGCCGATGCCGTTCATCTTGGCAAATGCGTGGTTGGCCAGCGCGCTCATGAAAATTCCCGAATTTCGCCTGCCTTATATGGCGATCCTCGGCCGCTTGGCCAGTGATTTGCCGCCCGAGCCGGCACATCGGGCAAGGTGCCTGCCATGACGCATCTGTCATGGGACGAATTCGGCGCTCGCGTGTTAGAACGGCGCGGTTCGCGCGAACCGGGACGCGCGGCCGGGTTAAGGCCTTGGTGGGTAAGGCCTTGATGAATTGAGGCCCCGACGAAGCGGGCCTCGGGGAGAATAAAATGAACACTTTTCGTCGCCTCGCTTTGGCCGCGCTGATCCCGGCTGCGGCCTTGTCGCATGGGCTGTCAGGCGCTCTGGCGCAGACCGCAAGCCCGGCGCCGGCCGCATCGGCAAGTCCCTCGCCGGCCCCGTCGGCTGCGCCCGCCCCGGCTGCAAGTGCCT
>NZ_JADYVJ010000018.1:0-84324 GCF_020193715.1 Bradyrhizobium sp. IC4060
AGGTCGAGGTGAAGGAGCGCAAGGATCGCGTTGATGACGCGATGCATGCGACCCGCGCGGCCGTGGAAGAAGGCATCGTTCCGGGCGGCGGCGTCGCCCTGCTCCGTGCCTCCGAGCAGCTCAAGGGCCTGCGCACACAGAACGACGACCAGAAGACCGGCGTCGAGATCGTGCGAAAAGCACTGTCTTGGCCGGCCCGCCAGATCGCGATCAATGCCGGCGAAGACGGTTCGATCGTAGTCGGCAAGGTGCTCGATAACGAGCAGTACTCTTTTGGCTTCGATGCGCAGACAGGCGAGTACAGCAACCTCCTCTCCAAAGGCATCATTGACCCGGCCAAGGTCGTGCGCATCGCGGTCCAGAACGCCTCCTCGGTGGCCGGGCTGCTGATCACAACGGAAGCGATGGTTGCCGAGCTGCCCAAGAAGGGCGGCCCTGGCCCCGCGATGCCTCCGGGCGGCGGCATGGGCGGCATGGACTTCTGATCCACCTTCTCAAGTTCTCGATGACATGCGAAACCCTGGCAATAATGTCAGGGTTTTTTGCATGGAGCGGCCGGTAGCCCGTTGCCAGCCCCCGAAGGTCCGGCCCATCGGCCTATCTAACGTGCGCAGCGGCAGGACCCCGATTCAAATTTCATGTGCTTCGCGACGACAGTACCGCGTCCGGTACGACGATGGAGCCGGCTATTTTGACGCACGAAGCTGCCTCTGCTCATCCAAATGTTCGAACCCTTGGCGTGCGGTAGACCCGGCGCCGCCTGCCCGCTTTCGACCTCCTTGCCCACTTTCTTTTCCTGTCGCGTAACTGGAAGCGACGAAATGCCTTTCGTGACGTTTCGCACTTACATCTTGTGGCCTAAGGGCTTGTTCGAACCCGGAGAACATTCTCAAAAATCACAAGGTATTTTGCGGAAAGTGCGCCGATTATTCTGCGCCTCATTTGGTCATCGCGGACGGCGCTCCCCTCAACTCCCCTGCTGCGGAGCTCGGGGCATGACATGCTTTAGAATGATCGCACACTAAAGTCGCAAGGCTTGCTTTGCGTCCAATCTATAGGGTATCCGATGGGAATGGTGGGGTGCTTTGCAAAAGAACTCGCCGGCGGGGCGGCCGCAAGACACTCCGGCCCTCGGCAATGTGCCTATACTGCGCCTGCATCCACACTATACCAATGTCTGGCCAAGGTAGCCTCTCGGATGAATTGGCATGAAACGCGGTCAGGATCATTGTGGTCTTATGGCCATGTACACCCAAGTTTACGCTCAATTCGGGGAGACGCAGGAACGCTTAGCTGAAGGGCATGCAACTGCACGATACTCCAGTTTCATCGCTGAGCTCAGTCAGCTGAATTTCGCAGACGCGGATGACCGCCGAGCCTTCCCTCCGACCCTACACAGCATCTTGGCAAGGCATGGACTGTTCGGGCTCACCGCACCAGGAGAGCACGGCGGATTAGCTCTCTCTTTGCAAGAGGCCATCGATCTCATCTCCGCCACGGCATCGTTCGATGTCTCCGCTGCGTCGACCCTCGTTATCCATAACTTCCTAGCTTTGCCCTGCATCGAAGCGGCATCGCACATACCTGCACAAGCCCATATCATTCGGGGTGCAACAAGCGGCGATCTCTGCGCTTTCGCTTTGACGGAGCCTGGAGCTGGTTCTGCCCCGAGACATATAGAGGCTGCGGCTTTCATGCACGAAGATAAAGTGCGTATCTCTGGCCGCAAAATCTGGATCGGCCTTGCTGACTGGGCTCGCTGGATCGTTTGCTTTGCGCGCGCGTCAGGACCCGATGCGAAAGGTCGGCTGGTTGGTGTACTCGTTGACAGACAGGCTCCAGGCCTAAAGGTCACGCACGAGCATCGTACACTCGGCCTACGTGGCATCATTCAGAATACCCTGGAGTTCCAGGACGTCGAGATGCCCCGTTCTTACGTGCTCTCTCGCGATCAAGACGGCTGGGGTGCGGCGGCATCTAGTATGAACCGCGGCCGCATCGGTGTGGCTGCTATGGGTCTTGGAGCCCTTGAGCGCGCTATCCAGGTAGCCGCCTCTTATGCAAGCCATCGTCGGCTTGGTAAACTACGCATGATCGAGAACAGTTACATCGAGCAGCTATTTGGACAGATGGTGCTGCGGCGGGAAGTAGTGAAGGCGATGCTAGCAGCATCCTGCCGACTTGTTTCAGCGCGCGGTGCGCCGAACGTCCACCTTGCGTCGGCGACGAAGGTTTTGTCCTCAGAGTGGTGCGGCCTTGTCGCCGATCAATGCGTCCAGCTGTTAGGCGGCCGCGGCTACGATGAGGGAACGCCTTTGGCCAAAATCTACCGAGACGCTCGCATCCTCCGCATCTTCGAAGGTCCGACTGAGGCGCTCCTATCGCATCTCGGCCGTTGCCTCCTCTCTAAAGCCACACGCGACGAAATAGCCGATCTGTTTCGGTCGATTGGGGCGGCATCAGTCCATGCTGCTGCAATTGACGAGCTCTCCGGGCTGAATGAGACTGACGGTGCCGTGCTGATCTATGCGGGTTGGCTCACCACATTGGGACTGGCAAAAGCTGTCATGTCTGCTGATTGCTTCTCAGCGTCAGATTGCGCCGCAGCGGCGGCTGACCTGGTCAGTTCTGAACTGACATCTCTCCGCACTCGCGTGCCGGCACGACAATCTGTCGAAACTCGCAGTCGGGCTAATAGGACACTCGCCACCTTTCTTCACGATGCGGCTTGCTCCATTCGCTCACCTGTTCTCACAGACGACTACCTTAAATTGGTGCAGTATGTCTGACATCTCCCGCATGTCCGACGTCCTTCCACGCGGTGGTTCCGCGCGCAGCGCGCAACTTCCGTAAGCGGAAGGGTCCGTGAAAACTGTCACGTCTACATGCGGCACGCGCTGCTATGAGGGCCTAACCTTCTCATTCCTGGCGGCACGCCGCGGCAGCGAAGGCTTTCGCGTTAAAGAGCACCCGATACCGCTCCCCGATCGGGGCTGGCGCTCGAGAAGGCTGAGCCGCCTCGATTCGCCACGCGCTGCAAACATCGATAGGCGTGGTGTGGTTTAAGCGTCCTGCTGCCACCTTCTCGCTGGCACATGGCATATGCGAGTTTTCACGACCTCTTAAAGGAGGAGCTTGCGTCTGTACTCAGCGATACTTTTAAGTCAAACTTCCGCTAGGCGGGTGGCGGGGTCAAGACGGGAGGGCTTCCCCCGCACAGGCCGCTTTCGCTTGATGCATGGCGTCGGGTTCGTCAGGTTTCGGAAAGCTCGCCCGTCTACATCGATGTTGAAGTTAGCAGCACGTGGTAGGGACAGCGCTTGCCCCGAGTATGCGTGGGGATTTTGGCGCCGAGTCACGTTTCTGCTAACTTCAACCAGTGGTGCGGGCGTGGCAGAGAGAACATCTGATACATCCAGTCCGACCAGCGCCGAGTCGCGCCCGCGCTGCTTCCGACGTGAGACTGGGATCAGATCCACACTACCGGGCGGCGGTCTTCCAGATCAAGCTCAATGCCCGCATGCGCTCGCTCCGTCGAGGAGAAGGATCTCACCTCGCATTATTCGGCAAGTAAGTTCTCAAACGTAGTCCAGCTCGGCGGAACAATTCGACCGTGAGGCTTGGAACGACGCAGTGCATAGTGTTGTCACTGAGTTAGATCGTGGCTCAGATTTTCACCAAAGCCGGACGCTACGGGAAGTGCAGCGACGCAACAAGGCGCGGGAGCTCGTGGCGAGTGAGGACTCCGTTTGGGCGCCGGTGCGACTGCATGCGGTTGTCGTCGGCTGCAGCTATTTGGTTGGCGAATCAGTACAGAAGAGCTGGCGAGGATTCCGAAGCAGTCGAACTACAGCTTGTGCCAGCTCTGTGGATGCCTGGTCACCGACCTTGGCCCTGAGCGCGATTGGCCGGGCATCGGAACCCACACGAGGAAGTTAGCCTAACGGGCCCTCGATCCTGCTCGAGTGCAAGGGCTTTGAGGCGGCGAAGACGCTGGCTCACGAACTTGGGTGATCGGACGACCTATATCGCCTGAACATTCTCCCCTCTCTGCACTACTTCCAGAGAGCTTCCGTCGAGAGCACCGATCCAACATCCGAAGAACCGCGTCGAGTGCACCATCTAGGCGACGTGGCTGTCCCGCACCGGCCGATGAGGTTCCGTGCGGGGGCATCGGGTAAGGTCCGTTGCAACCTAGGAAGTCCTCACGTCACCCTTTGTGTGACGACAGTCGATATGTACATTTTGTTCGGGGGGCTCCTGTAGCGCTCCGCAAGACTCTTGAATAACTCTCCGACCTCATCTGACGGAACAGAAAATTCCCCATAGTTAGGATCAAAGAGGGTCGTCGTTCCATTCGACGTCACTGTCGCAATCATGTGGGCGCCACCTGCGGCGAAACGCAAGCTTACCAAATACATGGACGCATCCTCGGTGAGCTCCTTCACGATCTGGTCAATGCACGAAGATGTATCAAACCTATATCGCGTCTCTTCAGCAGACGGCTCTAAGCCAGCGTCGCGTAACGTTGTGCTTTTTGCCTGGAGGTTGTGAGACCCTTCCGCGCCATCGTTTTTCAATTGAGCCTTCAGCTCTTCGTACTGTTCCTGCCGACTTGCCGCTGAGCGGTGCTTTTCAGTGTCCGGGAGCAGAGCCCTCATTCGAGATGACGGGCTGCTTGGGAGGTTAAGGAGCCACTCCGCTACCAATCCAACACAGATTCCGTTGACATTGGCTTCGGGCAGTTCAGCAGTCCTGTAATCGAATAGAGCGCGGACAGGGCTATCGGCAGAGGATAACTCCGAGCTGGAGGACAGAGAGGAGCTGTGGCGCGAGTTGCTTGGACTATAAACGATTGACTCTGAGGTATGTGGCTTGCTGAAGCAGAGCCCCATTCTGTCGATCAATTCGCCGGACGGCAGGCTCTCTCGTCGCGCGACTTCAGTGAGTGTTTGCGCAAATTCGCTACTGTCTTCGGGCTTGATCGATCCGTCGGCTTGATCAGCGCGTGTGTATTGGCCATCGAGTCGATTATACATGCTGGTTCACCTGCTTCTTCGGCGCACGCGTCCTCAGGGAGAGCGCGCTGCTTACATCTTGCTGCGGATGATATCGCAGCAAACTGACGAAGAGCTGACCACCAACAAGCCTGGGGAAGCTACCGCTGCGACGGCCAATTGGTTGCACGACAGTGCCACTCACGAGCGGGGCTGCAGGTGTGAGGCAGTGGCCGAACGGCTAGTTACTCTTGCACACTTACGGAGGGCGAGCTTGGAATTGCAGATGCAGTCAGGATGATGGCTACCGCTGGACAGCGCGACCGTCGGTTTGGTGGTCGATCTCACCTTTATCGTGTTGCGCCGCTCGGTCGGCACAACTTCGCCTCCAAGAGTGCGCAATTCGCGTCCCCGTGATCGGCCATCGGCCAGTGAGATGCTGTTGTTGCCGCTGACGTACCTTCAGCACAGATCCGAAAACCCGGTTTGAACACGAGTTACGGTTTTGTTCACTCTACAACAAGTGGCGCAGACATTTCTCTCCCCGGTCAGTGTGCCGTTAGCCGCTCGTGTTTGACGGCGGCATTTCAGGTTCAGCCCGCCTGAACACTGCAACAGTCGAGCGAGCCCGACATACACCCGCATGTGACACGTCATTTCGGGAAGCCGAACCGGTGCCTGTGCACCCGCTCGACCACACCTTGCTCGCATTTTGTTAGCTCAGCCCGTCATGCTGTCGCGTTCATTCGCGCGAACAACGTTGCCGCATCTGAGGGACTTAATCCAACGACGCCTACGAAGCTCGGGGACGGCATCGGAATGTCTCGATAAGTGGGTCTCCACAAGTGAAGGCAATATCGGCTGTTATTCACGTACTTTGAATGTGGCGGATGCAGTTGCATGACGCACTCTTCTTCATCCCAGAACAGGTCTTTCACAAAGCACATCTCGTCCCAGTTCGGACAACGCCGCGGGGTCGAAACAGCGACATGCTCCCAGCCAGGACGGACGAACGCACTTATCTTGAGCTCACACCCACAAGGCCCCTGCACAAGGAACAGACCGGAAGGGCCTGACCCTGGAGCAGTAGCGAACCGGCCGTGTTGCACGCGGCCGGCCTCCAGCTTGTCTATCATCTGCGCTCGCACGCCCGCCCCTTTGCTTCTCGGATAGCCCTGAAGTCTACGTAGATGACGCTGTCTCGTAACAAGTTAACCTGCTCGGTCCTCGGCCCAACGTTCCTAAACCAATCTACAGCGCGCCATCCGCGAAAGCCGTAGATGTCTATCATCACTCACTCTCCTCTGATTATTCCTCTAAGACGTATTGCGCCATCGGGCCGCCGGTTGTCTGAGCGTGAGCGGTACCACTATCTGCACGTAGGGCGAATCGAGCCGGCGATTGCACCTGCCGCTACTTATGTAAGTCCATCATTAAGTCTCTCCGAGGCGAAACAGTTTGTCATCGATGCCAGGCAGTATTCACTGCTCATCGCCGGCAGAACCGCACATCCCGCATGAGCGGACGAAATCGGCGACTCTTGACGCGTCACCTCGTCTTCAATGAATTGGTCTTCATCATGGCACGCTCCCCTGTTGGCGACGACATCTAGATCTCATGATGCTCGCAAAAACCAGTAGTGGCACCAGATAGATCGGGGTTACATTGCTGCTTCGCGAGAGAGTACTTGATCACTCGACGGCCTCCTCGCCAAGGCTGAACAGGCCTAATGCGCCATTTATGTGAAATTGGTTCAGTTTTATGGCTTCCAAATCGGCACACACATAGCCGCGGACGCCGGCATGCTCCGTTCTTCCAAATGAACCGTCCGGCGGATCGCCTGCTATCTTGGTCGTAAGCTAACGGTCAGAAACTATGATTAGTCGATCTCATCGACTGCAACTGCGAATGTCGCCCGATTTTTCCGCATCACTGAGCTGCAGCTCCTAACACGTTGTCTACGGCATGGCGCTCGCGAACCGCTCATCCTTTGCCGCTAATCCGGGTGTTGTTTCCGACATGAATGTCGCGACTCAGACGTCGCACAACGGCTCCGTGTCACCAACCCACCGCATCAAAAGCGCTGCAGACACTTCTACCTCGTGGCATGTCGCTTGCTGTGCTGACAGAACGCGACCTCGCTGTAGCGAGGATGCACGAGCAATGAATCGGCCGAATCGTCGCCGCAACGAACATCGGTTCTGATGCACCATGAAAAGAGGACTGCTAACTTATGAGTGATAGGGGGCATGCAAAGCTTGGCATTTTTCTGTTCACCGGCGCTCAGCGCAATGAAATGACACATTGGCGCGCAACAAAGCGCCCAACGATCAAGCATTTCGGCGCTGATCGTCCCTCCCGGCGAGCCCAGAAAAGGTGGAACTTGTGGCCTCTGGCCGCACTCCTCATAAACGCGCTGCTTTGGGCCGGGATCTACTTAGTCATCGCAGCGTTCTTCTGAAACACTCTCGCGCATGGCAACCGCGCGATGGACTTCTGGCGCCTCTCGCAACCGCGGGTCGCCACGGCTGCGAACAAACTGATGCCAGGGCGCTTCGCGCTGCTACCTGGACATAGAGTGCGGCTGCTCCGGCGGGTGCAAAGGAAATGTCGACGCATGACCCAGATGCCTCGAATTAGCGACACTGATGTGCCGCTGCAGCGCGACGAAGTGCCAAATTGACCTGTAGCAGCTCAACCGTCCGCGGCGAGTGGGATCCGGGCTTGCAAGTGAGGCGCGACGGATCGACTGCAAGTGAGGACTAGTGCCCGTATCACCCTTATGTGAAAGTTAGCTTTCGAGAAGCTGACGAAACAAGGTGACCTGGGGAAACGTTTGGCAGGCGGCCAGCTCGGTCCTCAAGTGCGTGTGGCATAGGACGGTCAGGCGCTTGCCTTCTGGCTTTCTCAACGCTCCGTACAGGCGGCATTGACTTGCTTGCTGAGCGATACCTAGCCAAAGGGTCGGCTAGAGATCGACGGGCTGAGGCCTTCTGGACCGTAGCGACGCTTTACAGCTCTTGCTCGGGCTACGTATCGTCCTCATTCTTGCGCATCTGCCACACGTGGGCACGCCACGCTAACTTGTCGTACTCCAAGGCGATCTTAAGGAGCCTGTCTTTGGCTTTTCCGTCGATGAGCGCTGCCGCTTTCTTTCGCGTTGCTTCCGCGCGGGCTCGCCAGTGATCGGGCTGGTACAGTTTGCTTTTCGGGTTCATGCCGAGAGCATGCAATCCGTAGATCAACGAATTGCGACACCGACGCTCCGTATTATCACGTAGGAGCGACGCTCGTGTTGCCGGCTGCCGAAGCAGTCAGTGCCCAGTCCACAGCAATCATTCAGAAACGACTGAATGCGCATTGCAGACGATGCTCGTACGATGGATGCACAGTCACCGACAGATTCAGACTATTGCTCCCACCAAAAGACTTGAATCGCACGCTGCGTTAGATTGTAGGGTTCTGGACAGGTTTGGATCACCTCTGACAATCAGTCGAGTGGTGACAGTTTACGAGCATTGGGAATGCCTCAAACATCTACAATCGCCCGGGACGACCGAATAGAGAGCCTAACATCATCCAGATGCGAGCCGGCCCGCGATTCATCGAATCTTATTCCTCTTTCTGCTGGACGTAATCGCGCGTTACGACGTCTGCGCGGCCCTGTTCCGATCAACGCAGACTCCGCTGACTCGACGCAAGACGAAACCTACCTCACAGATAACCCCGCCCAACGTCTTCCCATAAAGTGGAACAGAAGCGCGATGACACCTAACATTGTCTCAGCGCGCCATCATGGTCGCTCTTGCAAGGCCGAATGCATCATCAACAACGACATAAGCACATCTGGCCTCTCTGATCTCTATGCTTCGCCAGAGCTGGCCAGGGCCGCGTCGAGCCGGCATCGTGGCGAGCCCGCCGCCACTCATCGGCCGGAGATTAGGCTGACCATAGTACCTCAGGTCATGTCAGGCCGACCCAAGCGATCCTCGAGGCATCGAGGCATGCACTGGCTGCACAATCACAGAAACTCCAAGACGTTCATCTGGTGCGTCGGCGCAGCTGTTAGGACCTCCCCTCTTTCGTAAGGCTCTGCCGGTATGGAAGGTGTCATTCCTGTCGTCCTGGAGCAAATGAAGAGCTCCGTACAGTGAGGACGGCAAACGTAGAACAACGAGCTTGCAGACAGCTAAGCAGATCCGCCTGTTTCCCGGTTTGCAGGTGATGCGTTCCGGGCAGCAAGAACAATAATCAGCTCCTCCGAACTGAAGAAATGTCATGGTTCAAAAACAACGAATTCAGCCGGCCCCGCGCCTGAGACTCTACTACCGCGATATAGCCCTAGGCCTAGCAATGGCAACTGTAATACTTGCGCCGGTCAACGCGCGTGATCGAACGCCGACCGCAGAAGAGAAAGAGGCCTGCATGGGAGACGTGGTTCGCCTTTGTAGCAGTCACATACCAGATCGTACCGCTATTACTGCCTGCCTCAGATCCAAGCAAGATCGCCTCACTCAGCAATGTCGCTACGTGATCTCGGGGCGGGACATCGGCAATAAGAGCAGCGGATCGAAGTGAAGATGCTGCGAGCTGTCCGTCCGACTCCTCTCCAGAAGTCGTCCCAGCTTGACGTGCAGCACGTCACACGAGGGTTCGCCGAACGGCTCACCACCTCATGCGGGGCCGTCAACGGACGCGTCCATCGCGCCTTGGAGGCTGTCATGCGCAGGTTCATTATAGTGAGGCGGGGTCATTTGGTAGAACCAGGTAAGCTCAGCCTGGAATTGGCATAGATTATATTCATAGCACGCGCGGAGGCCGCTCTGCGGCTCCGCCACAGCGGCACCGGAAAGCGAGGCCCTGTGATCCGGCCGAAACATCGACGGCAAGCGGGCGCGAGACAGAGCTATTATCCTCGCATCAAGCAACTCAGTGCTCTGACTAGCCGCCGATTTCCTCTCGAGGGCACCATCGAATGGAGAACGCTTGACCCTGACGTAGCGTCAGGTTGTAGCGTCGCCACGGATGCCACGTTCATCCGACGGCCCGCCAAGGACTCGTGCGGCATAGCGAGTGCGGATAGACCGGCAGCTGCACCAGGGCACCCGGTTGCGAAGACGCGTGGCTGAACGGACGGACCCTAGATTGGATAAGGAACGTGTAAAGTTCGATGGAACCGCTTAGATCGATCATCGGCAAAGTTGCCACCGGCGCCACTCTGACCCGCGAGGAGGCTGCGTCAGCGTTTGACAGCATGATGTCCGGCGACGCAACTCCCTCGCAAATCGGTGGCTTGCTGATTGGGATGAGGGTCCGCGGGGAGACGATCGAAGAAGTCACAGGCGCCGCATCCGCAATGCGAAATATAATGCCCACGGTCGAGACGCGATGTGACCCCATCGATATCGCTGGCACGAGCGATACCGTTATGTGTTCGCTCAACGTATCGACGTGCGCTTCGTTCATCGTCGCCGGGGTCGGCGTTCCCGTCGCCAAGAATGTCAACCGCGCGGCATCTTTGCGATCAAGCACCGCAGACGTGTTGGTACGCCTCGGCGTAAAGGTCGATCTCAAGCCTGAGGCGATTGCACGTTGTGTGCACGAAGCCGACATTGGCTTCATGTTTGCGTCACCCGACTATCCGGCGATGCAGCGCATCAGGCAGATCCGGAGCGTACTTGGAACCCACACGATGTTCAATCTAATCGAGGCTCTGTCGAATCCAGCCAGGGTCAAGCGGCAGATCCTTGGAGTGTTCACTCCCGAATGGGTGCAGCCTCTGGCGCACGTCTTGAAGAACCTTGGTGCCGATTCGGTATGGGTTGTTCATGGCTCGGACGGGCTCGATGAATTATCCCTCACCGACACAAGCTTTGTTGCTGCGGTTGAGGCGGGTACAGTCCGCACGTTCGAAGTCACGCCGGAGGAAGCCGGGCTCCCCCGCTACCGCGCCGATGCGCTGGAGTGCAGTGATGTCGAGGCTCATGCCTTTGCGTTACAAAAAGTGCTTGATGGCCTGCCAGGTCGTTTTCGTGATGCCGCCCTTCTGAATGCGGCGGCCGCACTGGTGGTGGCCGGGCGGGCCTCGAACCTACAGGAAGGCGTGGCGCTTGGACAAGAATCACTTGATCGGGGCGCTGCAGCCGCTCGATTGAATCGCTTGATCGCGGTTTCAAACGCCTGACCTCCGAGCTGGTTGATGCCGCATCCTGGCGATCAATAGTGCAGCTTACGCGCGAGAAACCTGTTGCAGCCGCGAATGCGCGTTAATTGTGCCGATTTCTCATGGAGCGCCCGCTTGCGCAAGTCCTTGTCAAAACAGCTCCGCGCTGAACACTCAGCCCGACAGCCAACATTTGGTGCACTAAAGGGTGTTCGAGCCCCGGTTGCTGAGGTGAGGACCCGCGACGAAGCGTGCGCAACGCGCCAAAGGAGACGAGCGAAGATGGCCTGGCAGAGGATTGAAACACTTGGAACTATCGCAACGATAGAACACATCATTCGGAAGTTTCGGGAATTGATCGATACAGATAGCTCGATCCCGCCGGAGCTGCGGCGTGCGCTGCACGAGACGCTGGATGGGCATCTTCTGGAGGCAAAGCGGCGTGTTCTCCTGAGAGAACATTAGGTCCGGATGCCGTTTACACACGGAGAGACACTGGCAGGCCGGCGTTGCGCTCTATGCCCACGCTCAAAAAGCTTGCGGCCAAGCTTGGCTTCGAGCTGCTCGCTCGTTCAGCGGTGATTCCGATGGCGATTGCTCAGCGCCGCTCATCTCGCCGCGGACTGGCCATCGATGGTGATGGCCTGCATACGCACCCTGACCAACTCTACATTTCGTCCAAACTGGCCGACTGGGGTCATGCGTTGGACACGCCGCCGGCGCGTTCGCCGGATCGCTCCTCCAAGGCCTCAGCCACAAGCTTCCCCCTCAGGGCAGCGCTGAATGCTTGCGACACCAGCCCCTCGGGGGCCCTCTTCGGGCAGCATGAGCTTGGCCACGTTCTCATTGGCCCGCAAAAAGGGGCTTGAATCTGACGTAACGTTAAATCGTAGGCTCTTGAGGTGTTACCCACATGGGTGTGGAAGGACTTCGGATGCCTCAGCTGCGATCCGCGGACCGGTCGATGGTCATGCTCCTTATGCCCGATGGCCCATCGGTCGAGAGGGCTTTGCAGCGAGTTCCGATTGCGGCGCTAAGGGTAGCACGTAACTTTCAATGGTGGGGCATTTCGGATCTGGACGAAGTGGCGGTCGCGTACCGCCCCGCCAGAGAGCCGATAACGACAGAATTGATCGAGGTAGAATTCAATCCGAAGCACCTAGATGGCGCTGCTTTCCTGAAGCTGACGCAAGCCCCTCCTCTGGCGCAGCAGCGCACAAAATCAGTTCGCCGAACCCGCTACCTTCAAGCTGCTTTCCCGCACGTGGCGTCTCGATCGCGCAAAGGTGTGACGGATGGTGGGCCTGCGCAGGTTTTCGAAGTGACCCGGCGTCTTACTCCGCGTGACCAGCGCGGCATCTGACGTTATTGCATGGCATGCTGGAGCAGCAAGTTGAAACACCCGGACGGTGGGGTGGCAAGGCTGTCATGCTTGCCATGACCATCCCATCCTGATCAAGTCCAGATGCCCGGAGGTCGCGAATGCCGCGGATCCTAATTATGAATGCCGGTACGCCTCAGATGTCGGGCGCCCATCTAACAAAGGCTCAACGTTCGCTGGCCGCCAGCTCGGCATACCGTTCAGCGTGGTTTGCTCAGGAGGGCGACCTGATCGTCTCCCCGGTAGTGATCCCGGCGGATCTGTTATCCTTCATTGGCGCGACGCTCGATTTCGATGCATCGAGTCTTCGCCTTGTTGTACCTGCGAGCCGCCAATCGACGATTCTCGATGATTGCACGTTGCTGTCCCAGCCCGTTGTCGAGCGGCTCAAAAGACATATTCGTCAGAAATCCGCCTGGCGATTGTATCCCTGCTACTTTACTGAAGGTGTCGCACGCTTGGCGGCCAAACTTGGCATATCGAAGACCGGGGACGACTTCGCTCTGCAGCGCGGGCCTGATCTTTTGAATCGCAAGAGCCACTTCCGTCAATTGGCAACAAGCGTCGCACTTCCGCTCCCTCATGGATGTGTCGCGACGGACCCAAATGGACTATTCAAAGCGGTCACTGCCCTCAAATCCGAGACCGGCAGGGTCATTGTAAAGTTGGATAATGGAGCTGGAGGAGTCGGAAATGTCATCTTGACCGGCAGCAAAAGCGATCCGCTACCTGGAGCCAGAGATACTCGGATGATTTCGTGGCCGTCGCTTGATCCTGACGCGCTTTACTCTGAGATCACAACAGCATCGTGTAAGACGCTGGTCGTGGAATCATACCACTTGGCCCGATCTTTATTTTATCTCGAGTATGCAATCCAGGATGATGCATCAATCGGTTTTATCAACAGTGGAAACATACGCCTGCGTAAAAGCACAGATCGGTCCGAACGGGCTCTCACCTGGACGGGGCTTGAGCTTCCAAGCGACCTGGAGAACGAGCAATGGTTGACTGCCCAGGAGCATGCCTACCGATTTGTGGCACTAGCGAGAGACCTGGGCTATCGCGGAATGATCAACATCGACGCCATTTTCACAAAAGACGGACGGTTGCTGTTCAATGAAGCGAACGGCCGCTGGGGTGGCGGATCGGTGTTACACAACATTGCGATCCGGCTGCTCGGCTTCGACTATTCCAGCCGCAACGTTATTCTATCTGTAAGAAATGTGCGATCGCCATCCTTTCAAGCGGCGCATGATCGCTTCTTCAAAGAAGGATTCCTATTCGACCGCACACGTAAGGCGGGCGTGATCCCGCTTGCCGCCGACGAGGAGGCTGGTACCGTGGAGTGCGTTGTGATTGCGCCCGACAGGACCGCGGCCCACGATCAGCAACACCGACTTTTGAGTTCCTAGGGAGAACATCTCACACGCTCAATTCACTGCCCCGTTCCAAAGCAGCGCTTTCTCAGCCCCTAGATAAAAGGGAGCAAAGTCAGAGCAAATGGGTTCGGCGCTGCGGCCGGCTGCCCTCGCTTCAACGCCGGACACGGCGAGAGGCTAGGCTGTGATCGCTAATGCCAAACGTCGGATCCTGATCGTGCCCCTGCGCGGGACATATTTCTCGCCCAGCTGACCGCTCGCTGCAACGGGCTATCCTGCGCAACGGCATCGGCCAGGCGCATTGCGTCCATCAATCCCACGTTGCAGAATATTAGAGTCATGCTCAAGCGGCTGCGCTTGCAACCAGTGACTTTGCAAGTGAAACAGCGCGGAACCGATCTTCGGGTGAGGGTTATGGCGAGTGAGACCTTCGTCAACCGGCTGATCGCAAAGCTGAACAGCGATGCCTGGCCTAGAGCTCTTACGCAGATGCTCATTGAGGCTGTCAATACCAGTAGCATACTTCTGACCAGCTGAGCTGTGCCACTTATTTTCCTTGATGATAGGCGACTTGCATACTCTCAAGAGGTCGGTTTCATCGGCGGAGGGATTCGCCTGGCTTGCGACGATACGTGTCCGCCCGCGAGGCGCTCAGACGACGGAGTGCGGCAAGGATGACCCGCTCGCCGGAGTTTTGAACTCTGCTGCATCGCTGCCAGTGTCGTAGACACGCGGCTATGCCCTTCTTCTGGTTCTACGCGAGCCATCGTCCAAATCTCAGAAGAGAGTCCACATCAGGCTTGGCAGTACGCTCCTTGAACCCGGCCCTGATGCGTGCCCGGCCTTGACAGCTCGATAAGAGACGCATCTCGAAACGCGAGAGGCTCGCCACTACCGCTTGCGAAAACCCAGGCCGTCCGGGATACACCATCGCGCAGCGCCGACGCGCCTCCCTGGTCTCACCCTAGCGACGAAGATGGCCACAATCACCGAGCAATCTTTGCTCGGAGGCGCGTAGTGGCCTATACATGGATCAATGTTAAGCAAGGCTTCCGACCAGAATTGTCGCAGACCTTACGACAACAGCTGACCACAAGATGAGAAATGAAATAAGTTCCCGGAGAACTCGCCCGCCACCCGATTCTCAGAGAACCATATCAGGCGCGCTACCTCATAGCCGAGCGCCGGAACTTTCGATGATCCGGCGGTTCGCGCCGCCGCGTTTTGAACAGAAGTAGACGAGAGATCGGCGCTCCCCGCTCGACACCGGCTTTACTTCATGCCGGACCTTACAGGTTGTGACAAGCACGGCGCCAAATGGCGGTCGGAATACGTGCTGTTCGTGCCTAGTAGGATATACCACGAACTCCCCCCCGTCGAAGTCTCTCGCTAGCTGCACAATCACCGAGTACTCGAAATCCGGATCACTCTCCGCATCCAAATGGATGCCAACAAAGGACCCGGGCGGCATACGATGCATTTGGCATCGGCGAACCACGTAATCTGAGGATGCCCCGAAGATCTGTCTCAGCGCGAAGCTGCGGTCTTTACTTTCGATTAGCTCCATGATCTGCCCTGAAGCTGTACCACTCACGTTGCTAGGCCTGTGGCCGGGTGGAGCTACCCTCACGCGCTTCACAAAGACGCTGTGGAAGTCGCCGGCATCTCCCTCCCGCACTTCTTCTTCCGGAATCTCAGCCTGCAGCTGATCGATCTTGGCCAAGTCGGCTTGGGTGAACAATATCTGGGGAGCGATCACGGCCGTCCCCTTTACCAACAGCTCTACGCGGTACTTTGTCAGCACTTCTTCTGAAAGCAGGCGGGATTTATCACTCATTGTGCGCGCCATGCGAGCTCACTCCTTTGATCTTCGAAGCAGGACTCCGGGTCCTGGTGCATTGAGACGAATGCTTGCTCCCAATGCTCGCCATCGAACTCGGTTATTCTTACGCGTGCGATCGTGCTTCTATCCAGGCATCGAATATTCACGCTGAACCCGGATGGGTTCGACCTCGGCCTATAGAATGGTTTTACCCCACAGAGCCGGCAAAACGTGTGCCGAGCAATGTTCTTGTTGAACTGATACGTAGTGAGAAATTCTTCACCGCGCTCGATGCGTAGCTTATCGCCAGTTACGAGCAAGTGGATAAACCCAGACATTTGACAAATCGAGCAATTGCATCGAACTCCAGAGAGCTCTCGCGGCGCTCTGACGTAGAACTTGATAGAGCCACAATGGCAACGGCCATGATGTTGGATCTCCGAGTGATCATCTCCCGTGCGCGCCGCAATTCCGATGAGATCGCGGCACCACTGGACGCTGATCCGATAGGCTCTAAAGAATTCATCCAAAAAGCGACCACTACGGTCAGGCTGCACAAGTTCACCAATCAGCCGGCCTGTCATTTCTCCGTGGTACTTCTCCGCGGGATCTTCTCCGCCGACATGGCTGCGAAAATACTCAAGATCGTCCGGCTGCGCTTTAAAGGTTTTGGCCAGAGTGGTCCACAGCGACTGGATCATGTCCGCAGCATGTAGCTCAAAAGCTACCATGTAAGCGCAACGAACGAGGGAGTCTTTCGAGGACAATCCGGCATAGAGAGAATGCAGGTACTGCTTCGTCCTAGAGGTATAGTTGGGCAGTATTGCTCGGCCGAGTAGTTGGGAGGCATCCTTTTTCAACAGGTTGGAGTGAAAGTTTTTCGTCAACAGAATATCCGGTAGCGCGGCCTTGCCCCCCTGGAGAATTCGGCCATGGCCACCGGTCTCATCCCAACAGATAAAGTTCGCGACCACGCTGGTCAGCTCAATGTCTCGCGCAATATCCCGATTGTGATGCATTGCATCAAATATGAGGTCCCTTTGGGACCCCGCCTGCAGGTACGGGAACGCCTGTGACATCGCCAGATATTCGGGCAGCAGACTGGCTACCTGATCTTCGGACATCTGCGCGGCGAACGGATGCGGGCCGAACAAGGCTCGCGCTTGCTCGGTCAGGTACTCGCAGCATATCTTCGGAGGCTGATCCGCTGCAGCTCGAGACGCTTGAGATGTCATGTGACCCCTGCAGATGAGAAGCGAACGGTCCCTGACGGAGCAACTTCGTGTCCGGGCCAACCATTAACCGTCCTGGGTTTCATCGGCTTCGAAGGGCCAATGATCGCGTTCACCTTCCAGGCGAACTTTCGGTAGTTTCCTTCGCGATGGCAGACAGCGCCATGCTCAGTCCAACTCATGAGCATTGAAGGAATGCGTTCAGTATTGGAGCGGCGGGAATCCGATCGGATTCCCGTCCACGAGCAGTCCGACGCCGCAACGCCCGCCACGACCAGCATTCGCGCGGAGACTCATAATGGATACTGCGCCGCCCACGCCATTTTGATGCTAATGTCGCGTGCGCGAGTGGCGTGCCTGGCCGCTCGGCGCGCTTGCAGCTTTCGCGATGTTGGGCGAATGGATCAAAGCCTCGCGGTTGCTGCTCCCGCCATTTCGTCGAACCGCTGTCAGCCTGGGACAGAATTGTAGTCTCCAATTTGTACCTATGATGCTCTTAAGTCCTTTGGAGGCTGGTGTCATACCGCTGCTGGCGGCACAAAGCATCTCACAGAGACCCTCGCCCGTTCTTCGCGTTCGCGATGACCGCCTCTAAGTTCTTGGTGGCTCACAGCAATCATCATGCCAACTGTTGAATTCGCTCCGTAGGATCTGACCAAGTTGATAAAACGGTCGTGACGCCTCCTCATTGCGAGTGTATCGAACTTCAGAGCCTGCGCGCCGCTGTCAGAAAGCAAACAGCGAAGAGCCAGCGGCCGCTCAAATGCGTACAGGTCTGCTCAATCGCGGAGATTGCTTCAAAGGCGACGCATAGGTTGACTCTGCGCTCCGAAGCCAGCGACAGCGCTTTGTGCGTGCAGACGGCAGCGCTAGTACGGTGACCCGGGTCGCTGACTATTCAGTCTTGGCTCGTGCCCGTTACGTGAGAAGCAATGGCCTTCCACGACCTCCAACACGGCCGAACGGGACCCTGGAACATGCGCAGGCCCCTTTGTCTGTGCCCCGACAATCCCGCGCGACTCCGTTGTAGCATAACGTGGTCTACGGAACATGCGGCCCCGCTGCTCGCGATATCGACGGATACCATTGGCAGACGCTATTGGTAGCTGGCCGAGATGCGTCGGCACTTGTTGTGCGCTCTCCGACACGGGTGCGGCGGTGATACATTCCTCGGGCGTATCCACTATCATGGCCTGGACTCTCCGGATCGAGCGTCACGAGCAAGTGCCGCAAGATCGGGTTCGAGCTTCGGTTGAAGCGAGAAAATTGCGTCTATCAACGCCTGCGCCGGTTGCTCAGCGGCCTCAACCAGCGCCGCCCTCTCGGCCCGCGCAGAGGGAGCGAACACACGCTTAACGACCGTCGGCGAGCCCTTGAGGCCGCAGTTGGAGGTGTCTTCGACACCGGCTTGTTGCGCGCTCCATTTCACGATTTGGGCACGCGCTGCACGCAAGGCATCCGCCATCGCGCCGCGCCGGATCTGATTAGTCGCCTCAAGCATGGTGACGAGGCACGGCAATTTGGTTTGCAACACCTGCACACCTCCTTCGCAGCGTCGTTCCACTTCAATCGTTTGAGCGGCGAGGTCCAAGGATCGGATCTTCGCGACGTAAGTTAGCTGCACTACGCCCATTCGCTTTGCGATGCCGGGCCCTACCTGCGCAGTATCGCCGTCGATGGTCTGCTTTCCCGTGAAAATGAGATTCGTCGGGCGATAGTCCTTACCGATTTTCCGGATGGCGGTTGCAAGTGCATACGTTGTGGCCAGTGTGTCGGAGCCCGCAAAGCAGCGATCGGTGAGTAGGACGGCGCGATCAGCACCATAAGCCAGCGCCTTTCGCAAGGACTCTTCTGCCGATGGCGGTCCCATGGTAAGCACGGTAATTTCGCCGCCGAATCGATCGCGCACCTCCAGCGCGGCCTCGAGCGCGAAGAGGTCATATGGGTTGATGATGGTCGGCACTCCCTGGCGCATGATTGTATTGGTCACGGGGTGAACACGGATTTGCGCCGAGTCCGGAACCTGTTTGATGCAGACGACATTGTGCACGATGTTGCTCCAACAGTTGCGATAGCTACGAAGAGAACAGCAAGTGTTGTACCATCGCCGCCGTTTCGGAATCGGCTCGCTGTCACAAGGGCTTAAAACGGGCGATAAGTCGCTCCAGCCCGCTCTTCCTGACGAACGAATGCCGACACAAGTCAGGGCACCAACAACGCGGTTCCGCTCGTCACGCCAGCCGAGAGACGCAAGGAATGCTCGCAGGCTAACTGCCGCGAACCACCTGCGGGCATCGGACCGATCGACGGTTAAGCATTGCCGCTCACACGTCCGCAGAATAGGGATAATAGCTTATTACATGTTCGAGCTACCGACGGTTCGCGATTGTATGGTGCGCAGGTGAGGCTCTGTAACTCATGGCGCACAAATCCATGTTGCGCGCGCGCCACGTCGTCGCCGCAGGCCGGCCCATTCCCTTCAGAGGGCGTAGATTGCCTCTTCGGAATCATTCTTCAACTATCTGTTTGGCAGCAGAAGTTCCGGCGGATGTGGTTCTTCAGAACCGCTTTATCTCAACTCCGTATTTTCGCAGCGCATAGCCGATTTGGCGCGGGGTTAGTCCGAGTAGGCGCGCTGCCTTGGCCTGCACCCAGCCAGATTTTTCCATGGCCGCAATGACACGCTCGCGATCGGTCATGCTCGAACCACCAACGAGAACTGTGCCGGCAGGTGCCAGTGGGGCCGATTCGCAGACAGACTGCGGTGGCAACGTCGTTTGAGCTAGCGGAATGATGGACTTTGCAGGCATCGGCTGCATGGGTACCGCCACGTCGGTCTTGTCGTTCGATGTGCTTTTCCAGAGCATCATGGAAAGGCACTGGCCTTGGGAGCATGCAAAGTCACTTCTCACAATCGACGGCCCGGTACACAGCGTCGCTGTTCGCTCGATGCAGTTTTCGAGTTCGCGAATATTTCCCGGAAACCCGCAGTTCATCAGTACATCGATCGCACTCGCCTCCAGGGTGAGCGTACGGCCGTTCTCGCTGTTGAACTTTCTGAGGAACTCTCTGGCTAGCAGCGGAATATCAGTGCGTCTTTCGCGCAGCGGCGGCAACAACAAGGGAACTACGCTAATACGATAGTAGAGGTCCGCGCGGAAGTCGCTCCTTGCCACAGCCTCTTCAAGGTTCTTATTGGTCGCAGCTATGACTCGAACATCGACCTTAATCGTGTGATTGCTGCCGACGCGCTCGAACTCCTGCTCTTGCAGAACTCGCAGCAACTTCGCCTGGAACGGAGCTGAGATCTCTCCGATCTCATCCAGAAATAGCGTCCCTTTGTCAGCAAGCTCGAAGCGCCCCTTGCGCGAGCTGACCGCACCGGTAAAGGCACCTTTCTCATGGCCAAACAATTCCGATTCCAGGACCGTCTCGGGCAGCGCCGCGCAATTCAGTTTAACGAACGGTCGTTTAGCACGGGACGAGGACTCGTGAATTGCCTTGGCTACGAGCTCCTTGCCGGTGCCGGATTCGCCACGCAGCAGAACCGTGCTGTTCGATTTGGCTACAACCGCAATCTTCTCGAGCAGCCCGCTCAGCGCGGCGCTGTCGCCAATAATCCCGTGGGCGTGAAGCTTCTTGCGCTCGCGAGCGACCACCCCAAGCTCAACTACCTTCTGTGGCTGGTCTTTGTCCACTAACAATCGTTCGCGATCGCAGGCGAACAAGCGATGTAGCTTCACTGTTTGTCCCACCAAGTCGGCGACCATAGCGAGCAGCCGCGCATCGTACTCGAGCCGAAGACTGGAACTATCGTCCTGGATACGGTCTACCGTCAGCGTACCAACGACCCTCGCTTCGATACGAATAGGAGCCCCAATGAACGATACGCGCACGCTGTCGGAGGCGCCGAGAAGCTCCCGGTCGGCAGCGCTGAAGGCCGGCTCGCCGGCTACGCTCTCGACAACAAGAGGCCCGTCTGTCGCTACGATCTGGGCGATTGCATTCTGCGGCAGCCACGTGCGGTAACGTTCGTCACTGCCTTCGCTCCAGCCGGCGCGAACGGTAATTTCCGGGATGCCGTCATCGCGGAATAGTGAGACGATGCCGTGTCGCATCTGCACAAACGATTGCAGCAGGCCAAGGACCTTGGCCAACGTGACTTCGAGCCGATCAGGAGCGCTGACTACTTTCGATATTTCGAAGATGCCGGCCAGCGCGCTCTCATACGACGGCTGCCCCGAGGGATTACGCTCCGGCTCCGGTTGCGAGGTAGGTCGTTCGCCCGAGGATGGGATATGCAGCATGAGCCTGTCTCCGTTGTCTTGATTATCCTCCCTGGAGTCATGCTGGGATTGGCGAGCTTCGTTTTGCATGTCACTCTCTGATCTAGCCCCACGTGTTGACGGGATGACATAGAACCGTGACACCTTATTATGGCACGACACGAAACTTGCAATGTGCCCTCGTTTCACTTTTTGCGGATCGTGCGCGTCGTCAGCGGAGAACATACGTGCCGCTGCAGGACACGTCAGCTGCGTCGCCAGAGCGGCGGCTTTACAAATGCTGCCCGCCATTGATCGGCACCTCGGCTCCCGTGACATAACTCGCCGCATCCGAGCACAGGAAGAAGATGACCTTGGCCACTTCATCCGGGGTCCCCACTCTGCGCAGCGGGATACTTGGCACGAGACGGGCTTCCGTGTCCGGCGATAGCATGTCGGTCTTGATTTCGCCGGGTGCGATCGCATTCACGCGAATGCCATGCGGCGCATAATCATAGGCCAGCTCGCGTGTGAGGCTCGCAAGCGCCGCTTTCGACGTCGCATAGGCGCTACCGGCGAATGGGTGCACCCGTGAGCCTGCTATTGAAGTCACATTTACGATTGATCCTGACGCGGCTCTTAGCTCGTCAAACAGACCCTGCGCCAGCAGGATCGGAGCTACCAGATTAAGATGAAACACCCCCATCCAGGTCTCGGTTGACGTGGTCAACGACGTCATCCGATCGCCAGTGGGCGTTTTCGGCGAGACCCCGGCATTATTCACCAGCGCGTGCAAGGGCGCACCAGCCAAGCGCTTCTTGACCTCGGTGATCGCACGCGGCAGCATTCGATGATTGCTGAGGTCGATCTGGAAATGATCGTCATTCCCTGCCTCCCAGGAGCATCGCTCGCTGTCGAAAGGTTGGCGCGCGCAAGAAATGACACGCCAGCCCGCCTCCGAGAACAGCTTGGCAGTGGCATGACCAATTCCGCGCGATGCCCCGGTGAGCAACATCGTCTTTTGTTCTCTACGATTATCACGCGCTTTATCGGCGTAAACGAGGCAACCCAAATGTGTTTCGGCCAGCGGCTCTCTAATCAGATTGTCATTCGGCAGATCGAGATCCAAGGCCGCCTCCTCTACTGCTAGGCCAGCGGACGATTAGCAGGATTTGCGCCACTGCGGTGCAGATAAATCACCTCCATTTTGCGTCCTAACGTCGCGCACGCCGAACACTTGGCCGATTTCAGACAGCCGTGGGTGTGCTTTGTGACAACAATGGCAAATCAGCTACGTAAGCTCTCTAGCACACTCGCCTGCTTCATCACAGGGGACGGACCGCGCTCGCTTTCTTGATCGCGCAACCGAATGAGCTGCGGCTTGTCGCCGCCTCACCGAAGTCAACGACCGCTCGGGAGCGACCACGGACATTTTGCCGTGCTAACTCCAAAACTGACGTACCCGCCTCGCACGTCAGATTTGTCATTCGTCGATTCTGTTTGTCGCACCCCTGGGCAGAACTCGGGATATCGCTGGACGGGTTGGCTCCAGGCACGAGCTGGCGAACTGATATGTTCATCCACGCTCGAGCACTGATCAGCTCCGATTTGTCGCTTACCGAAGCATGACGACGACGTGTTCCGTCTGATTAACGCTGCGCAGCACTTTAGGGCGGTTGTTATCGACGTCATGGCTCAAGCCAGGGCACCCGGCCGTCGCTTCGTTCCGCTCTTCGCTGCAAGTTCTCGCCAACAGCATCACGTTGGGCAGACGATTGTTGCCTGTACAAGAACTGGCAGTACTCTTGGATGCAAAGAGCGACAATCAGGTCAATCAAGCGCGCTACAACTTTCATGAAGTTACGAGCTCTTGCGAGTTGTCTTCGACCAAGATCAACCTGCTCGGATCGTTCAACTCGAACTCTATAACGCGTGGAGCAAAGAGACGCGCATAGCGCGTGAAGGCGCTCGTTGGGGGAAAACGGATCACCGTGTCGCAGCGCGCAAGGAGATACATCTCAGTGAGGGCAGAAAAGCCACCCTCGGCTCCGAGGGCGGCGTTGTGCAACGGGCCGGCGTGAGGCGCCTGGAACTGTTTTGGAATCGTAAAAACATCGGGAAGTATTGCCGACATCTGCTCAAGGATGAGCGCGCTGTCCGTGCATAGGAACGCCCTCACAGGCTTCGCATGTGGTAACGCCCTCGCCTTGTCAATGGCATTACAGACCTGTCGAAAGGCGCGCTCCGCGTCCGCCCAGTAGGGAGCATGCCCCATAATGTCCTCACCGTTGCCATGCCGGACATGAATGCCGATCACGCTGTACGGCTCAAAGTGCTCGCGGTAGATAGCATCAATCCGAGCCTGAATTGCAGCTCGCGGCTTGATGCTCCGAAAGATCTCTCGCTCCGCCTCCTGATCGCAGCGCCACATCAGGCAGGCATCACACACAACCGTGTTAGCGTCACTATCGCTCTGACTTTGGAACAGTTGATCGAGTTGGTCGCGTTCACGGAAGATCTGCTCGTCCGGGCGGTAGACGCAATCGATAGATGGCTTGTTCCACCATACCGGAAAGAATGGTCCCGGAAACGAACGTTTGTTGATGTCGTCGTCGCAAATCACCGGCACGCCGGCAATGTCTTCAACCGGTTCGAAGAAGACCGGAAAGGCATTGGTGAATGGTTCATCAAGATAGCAAGACCCCCGCCAATCGATGGCTAGCGTCCGCCCTGTCTGCTTTGCAAAACGCCAAGCTGCCGCCAGGGACCACAGACAGTCGCCAAAACCCGTACGCCGCCGGGACACTACGAACCGATCATTCATCGCACCGCTAACCATCTCGATTGCCTTTTCGCGCGCTCCTGGTTGGACAAAAGACATCGATACAGACATCTCGGGTCTCTTCTCGCCCGGCGTCACAGTCTGAAATTGCGGTTCCGGCGATCTGCGTCGGTAGAACTTCATAGCAGGGCTATCCGTGATGGCCGCGTCCTCTCAACACTTTCTGTCCTTTCTTTAGCGGTGTTGCATCTACCTGCCCGAAGTCCGATGCCCAATACTCCCTGTGCGTCGGATGGAATGGTCCCCTCACATGCAGGCATAGGAGGCGTGGCCACATGCGCTTCGTGGTGCTTCACCAAGGACTCGGGACGGATCGATCTCTGCCCCGAACTCCCCTGCCAGCAGCTGCCGCAGCAACAGTTTGGCGTCCAACGTAACCGGCTGAAACACAACAGGACGCTCGAGCGTGGTTTTGCAATAAGCTTCAGTCGCGTAGAACGCGATGCGGTCGATCTCCCCGAGCTCGACTCCTGCGGTAGACAGGCAGTATCGGATCGAGTTGCTAGGGAGCTTGTTGGATGGCTTGACACAGTTGAGGCGCTCGTCTTCGACAGCAGCAATTACGCGGTGATCCTGCACAAGAACCGCAGCGCCATCGTGAACAGATCTATTCGGCAGCTCCGGAGAGCTTTCATGGATTTTATCAAGGTCACAACTCAGTCCCGGGCACAACATCCCGTTCTCCATCGTCATGAGGGGAAGGCCAACTGCCGTCCCACCGAACTAACCTATACAGTCACGCTCCGCCGCTGCGGGGCCAGACAGCACAACACGACTTTGCAAGGTCTGTCTCGGCGCGTAGCGACAGGCGCTCAGAAATAGGGTGCTGGCGTCCGATGCAGACGGACCGAACAGGCGGCCATAGAGCTGGCTTGATCACGGCCTCTTAAGGCCGTTGCAGAAGCCGCTGTAACAGACCAGGCCGCTCGCGAGCTACCGCGGAAGGACTCATGACACTGCATCGATTGACTTTCTCCCTTTCGCTCAACTCACGTCAACGCAGCAGGCGCCGCCGAAATAGTGCTGTCGACGCGAGAAATGGCAAGACCGCGTAAACACAGAGCGCACCTACGTGCAGGGCGGCACTGTCGGCGCCGCGCTCAAGCATCGTTGGACGAATAAGGTCGACCGAATGTGCGAGCGGCAACAAGCTGGCAAAATGCTGAAATGAGTCGGGCAGTTGGCTCGTCGGAAAGACTGCGCCACAGAGAAACACCATGGGCGTAAGGACGAGCGACTGGTAAAACACGAAGTAATCGTAAGTTGGCGCAAGAGATATGACGACCATTGCCAGGCTGGCGAAGACAAGGCCGGTAAGGGCGACTGTTGGTATCGCACAAAGAATGGACGACCAGGATGCATAACCCAGCGCGGCAGCGACAATCCCGATTGCTGTCCCGGCTAGAACGGACTTACTGGCCGCCCACACCAACTCACCTAGAACGATATCTCCGAGCGTGAGCTGTGTGAACAGAATTCCCTCCCAGGTGCGCTTGACACCCATCCTAGCAAAGGCCGCATACAGCGTTTCAAAGGTCGCTGATGTCATCGCGCTGATTGCGACCATACCAGCCGCCAGAAAGGCAATGTACGAAGTCCCCTCAACCCGTCCCACGACGAGTCCGAGGCCAAAGCCAAGGCCCAACAGATTGGTGATGGGGTCTGCGAGATTGCCGAGAATCGATGCAAGCGCGACTTTCCTCCATGCCAGGAAGTTTCGTCGCCATACCGCGATCCAGTTGTACGCGTTAGCCGGCATCAACGATGCATAACCTTCATCCATCGCTCATTTCTCCATCTCGCGCCCGGTCAACCGCAAGAACACGTCTTCGAGATTCGCGGGGCGCTGCAGTACGCGAAGGTCCGCTTGCCCGCGCAGGTGCACGCGGACTTGCTCCGGATATGGCGCGTAACAAAAGAGCGTCTCTCCACTCACTTCGATATGGCGCGCATAAGGCCTGATCAGCTCTCGTAGTTGATTGACATCACCGCCATAGATCTCGATCACGTTGCAGCCGATATGCTCGTCGATCAAGGCGTCTGGCTTGCCTTCGGCGATTTTGCATCCACTCTCAAGCACGCATAGCCGATCGCACAGGCGCTCGGCCTCTTCCATGAAGTGAGTGGTCAAGAGGATCGTCTTGCCACGCGCTAGCAGGGCCCGCAGGCGTTCCCACATCAGGTGGCGTGCATGCGGATCTAGCCCAGTGGTCGGCTCGTCCATCACGAGCAGATCTGGATCATTAATCAGGGCACGCGCCAGCGTCAGCCGCCGCTTCATGCCACCGGACAACTCGGAGACACGCACGTCCGCTTTGCTTTCAAGGCGCGCAAACTCAAGCAGCGAGGGTGCAACCGCCTCGATCCTGCGAGTGCTCATGCCGAAATAGCGGCCAAACACAAGCAGGTTCTCTCGCACAGTGAACTCGAGCTCAAGGTTGTCGAACTGCGGCACCACCCCGACGCGCACACGCGCCGCACGCGCGCGGGAAGGCACAGGCTCATCGAGGACTGTAATCTTGCCTCCGTCGGGCGAAATCATGCCGAGGAGCATGCGCGCAATCGTACTCTTGCCAGCTCCATTCGGCCCAAGCAGTCCAAAGCACTCTCCGCGCGCAACCGAGAACGACAGGTCGTTGACGATAAGCTTGTCGCCAAATGACTTCTTTACACCGGCAAGGTCGATCGCCACAGTGGACATGTTCATCTTAGGCTGACAGAAGTCGTTCCGTGGACGATGGCTTCTTGGCGACCGTTTTGCTCCAGAGCATGCCCTCGCACCAAACATGGTCGACACGCCCCCATTGGCAAGCTGCCGCAGCGTCCGGAAAGAATCCTCTTCCGTGGAGGTTGGCGCTCGTGTTGCAGAGCAGCGGAATGCCCGTGAGTTGCTCAAATTCGACGAGAAGCGCAGCAATTTCGTGAGGAGAGTTGCGGGAAATTGTCTGCAGCCGCGCCGAGCCGTCAAGGTGGACCACCGCCGGGACCTTGTCGCGCCAATTCGCCCGGGTCTGGTGATCGAACAGCATGTAAGGATCTGGCGTGCCCGGGCTGAAGATCTCCGGCGCCCGATCCTCAAGACAGATCGGCGCCACTGGTCGGAAGTGCTCGCGACGTTTGATCTCATTGAGATGATCCTTCATTGAAGGGCATGCTGGGGCTGCAAGAATGCTTCTACCCCCCAACGCCCGCGGCCCAAGTTCGGCGCACCCGGAAAGAAAGATGACGGGCTTATTGTCGGCAAGAATCGACGCAAGTTCACTCAGACTGCAAGGTACGGCCTCCCACTCCGGCGGAACCTCGCTCTCCTGGAGGGCAGGACCACTGTAAACTGACCATTGCAATGGCCCGAAGCCATCCTGCGCTGCCATGGCTCCGCACGCCGCGCCGATTGCCGAGCCGCTGTCATTCGGAAACGGGGGCACCCAGACATCATCGAATAATCCCGTCGCGCGAAGCGCGCTGTTCCATTTGATATTGAGACCGCAACCTCCGGCGACACATAGATTTCGCGCTCCCGGAAGCGACGAATATCTCAGCAGAAGCAGCGCGATTTCCCTAACAAGAAGACGTTCCAGAAACACATGGAACGAGGCGAGGACGTCCTCCGCTCGCTTGGTGGCCAGGCGCAATGCGCTTGCCTCGAAGAACGCGTGCATAGCTGCAAGAGACGATTCCGCATTGTTGATGTCTTCGCGGTAGCGGCGAGACTGCTCCGTGTCGGCCGCCAAGCGTGTTTCATAAAGCTCCTGAAACACTTCCACGATGCTTTCATCAACGGAGCCAAGAGCGATGTAAGCCATCAGCTTGCCGGCGATGCCCAGATCCCAATTGGAGCGGTTCGGCTGCCGGTATGGCCCGAAGTGAAGGCCCGCGGCAGCATAGGCGTGGCCAATCATCGGAAACAGCGATCCGATGAACCGAGCTCCGCGCGGTTCGACATAGTAAAGACGTGGAAAGATACAGCCATCCCATACCAGACAGAACGAGGGCTGTCCCTCGGCTGCAAAGGGACTGGTGCTATATGCCGACGCGACATGGCCTGTGACATGCGGGTAGCTCTTATATGGAAACTCCTTGCCTCCGAGGAGGAGGCCAACGCCGTCGACCGGATCAAGGAGGCCCTCAGCATGACGCTCGACATATGGCGCGCCTTTTAGCGCGACCTGCACCGCTCCGCTTAGGAGCTGGAACTGCGATTCACTCTCTCCGTCCCAGCCGTCAATGACGAACTGATCGATATCCCGCGGCTCCAGGCCATGCTCCGCCAAGGCGCGCACGACTGCATCGAGATTGTCGACGGACTGATAGCGTAGACTGTTGCCGCGCTTCTCTTGCTCAACACAAAAAAGAAGCCGACCGTCTTCGACGACAGCAATTGCTCCGTCATGTGTCAGCTTTATTCCGCAGATGCGCATACGTGCTCCTGGCCTAATGACCGACGTTTGATTGTTCCGACGAGGCGCCTGGCTTCCGAAACCGGACGATCAAGCAGTCTTCGTTTGCCGATCCGGTGCAGCAGTGCCGACGCTCGACCTCCGATAGGCTCTCCTTAAAGAGAGCGATCACAGTTTCTGCACCAGCAGCATGCCCCCAGCGTTGACATAGTTCATCACGCGCAGACCCGAAAATCAGAGTGCCACCTGGCGCAAGCATACTCACCAGGTTGCAGATAGCCGCATGCATCTCCCTCACGTCTTTGAGGTAGTAAAGAACCTCGGCCACGACAATCAAATCGAACTGCTCAGTGGTCGAGAACCGCTGAATGTCGCAGGTCACCCAAGTAATATGTGACCACTTACTGGTCCGCAGTCGCGCTCGCTCGATTGCCTGCGGCATGACATCCACAACGGTAAGTCGCTCGCATAGCGGCGCCAGCATCTCCGTGAATGCACCGGCTGCACATCCTACTTCGAGGGCAGACGCAGCATCTCCGTTGCCACACGACATCCGGAGCATTTGCGCGTATCGCTCCTGCTCGAACGAACTGCTGTCAAGGCGCCATGGGTCGTCGACAGCCAACTCTCGCTCTAATAGCTGATGGTTCGCGTCCAGATTCATGAGACGACCACTTATTTGTAGGCAGTCGAGCGTTCGCGACCGGAAACACTCTCCGTGGCCGCGAGGCCCCCTTTTTGAATGGCAGTATGAATGGCAGTAGGCCCCATCCCCACACTAGCCGCGCCTCGTCCGTCATTGGGGCGCAGGATGACACGCTGCTTCTCCTCTTCCGCCGGCACATTGGTAACTTTTCGGGATAGCCAATCGCTATTGCTCAATGTACAAAGCGCATAAGCCTTCAATGGTAGTAAAAGAAAGATATTGATCGGTGTGTGGAGCGAGAAGCCGATAAACCGCAAATCGCGGGCACGAAGCGCTGCCACACTGCACCGGACCATAGTCATTGCAGCAATCGTCAATCCCGTCCACCAGGGTATAGAGCCACCGATCACGAGCTGTGCAAGCGCAGTAAGTGTTGAAATGGCGAGGAGAAGTGGGCCGAGATTTTGCCCGATAACATCTAGGGTCAAATATCCATCGAGCTCTGGCAGCAGGCGCAATGCAAGAAACGTATCTCGAAAGGTACTGCGGGCCCAACGGAGCTGCTGACGCAGATATGGCCCAAGACTGTGCGGGACGACTGTGGCTGCTATCGCGTCTGGGACGTATTCGGTTCGAAACCCCGCCTTGAGCATGAGTATCGTTAGATGGCGGTCCTCGCCGAAATCACTCGGCTTCCCACGAAAGAATTGCGCTTCGTACTGATCAAGAAGCAAGGTGAGTGCGGAACGCCGATACATTGCACATGGGCCGCAGCAACACATGACGGCACCGAAGCGCGCCTGTGCCGCGCGCTCTTCGTTGCACGCGAGCCAATATTCCATATCGATCAGCCTGGTCAGCCAGGTCTGGTTGCGATTACTTGCTATGAGTTGACCCATCGCCGCACCAATTTCCGGGTCATGCATCTTCAATACAAGCTTCGTGACGACGTCGGGAGCAAGAACCGTGTCGGAATCGACGTTGACAACCAGATCCCCGGATGAGCTGCGTATTGCAGCGATCTGCGCTTTGCGCTTTCCGACGTTGTTGGCCAACAAGATGATATTGAATCTCGGATCAATGGCATATATCTGGTGTACAGGCGCGACCACGTCCCGGTTTGCAGACCCGTCATCGACCACATAGACCCGCATCTTTCCGGCGTAGTTTTGACTGGCAATCGACTCCAGACATTCAGCAAGCGTGTTTGGATTCTCATTGAAGCACGGCACGATGACGTCCACAGAGGGAAGGACCACCTCGGCTTGTCCGAGGCTGTCCTGTAGCGATGAGCTGATCGTCGGCTGGGCATAAAGCGCTTGCACGCTCTTATAGACAGTCGAGAGTAGCGCATAACTTGAAACAGCGGCAGCACTGGTTGTCGCGAGCAGGTCCATAGGGTGCCAGTTCTTGTTCAGTGGAGTTGAGGGAGTGGACGGATTACAAACCCGCGCCGTTGTAGTGCCGGAATCAGAGATGCCAGCGCCTTCGTGGTCTGATCACGCAGCGTTGTATCGGTGCACAGTCTCTCCTCATCGGGAGGATACCCGTCGTGCAGGAGCACAATTGCACCCGGGCGAACGTTCGCCAGCACCGAATTCACAATTGTATCAACACCAGGGCGGGACCAATCTCTCGGGTCGACCGACCAGTGCAGAGCCGTGAGACCAGCGCTCGCCGTCATTGCGAGCACCTGCTGCGTCCATATGCCGTAAGGCGCTCGCATATGCCTGGGCGAGGCCTTCGGGCACGCCAGACGGATCGCCTCGCTCGCGGTCAGCACTTCATCCTGTAGCTCCGCAGGTCCGCATCTGGATAGATCAGGATGGGTCATCGTATGGTTCGCAACCTCATGCCCTTCCGCAATCACTCGTCGGATGAGGTCAGGATGCTCGATCGCGTACGTGCCGATGACGAAGAATGTCGCCGGAACCCGATGTTGCGCCAGCACATCGAGCACCTCTGGCGTACAAAATGGGTTCGGCCCGTCATCAAAGGTCAAATAGACGGCTCGACTTCCGCTCACGTCAGCGTAGTCGCAGCGGACAGTGGATGGGGTGGAATGCTCTGTCACAACTCAGGCCCGTTCCGATCGATGAAAGTCCCGGCCGGCCATTCGCTTATCGAGCGTCCCAGCGGAAACACCACGACGACCACGTCCTCGAGGCGGGTCGGCGATAAATTGGGATAGACATCCGGCTGCGTGGAGCGGACGCGAATGCCATGCATCAGGGTGGCGAGCCCCTGCCTTTCGACCAGTCGCGTCATATGTCTCTCAAGCGCCGGCCGAACCGTGCCAAAGCCGAATGGAACGCCAAGCTCCTGCAGCACTGGATACATCACGCGCATTGCGTGGCTTATTCCGAGCCCTTCGAGATCCGGACGCACCGCATACAACCCCAGTTCTGCTACGAGGAGATCGACTTCACTAACTTTGATGAAGCGACGTAGTAGCCCGAGATGGGCCGCTACCCCGCGCGCGTCGTAACCAATTGCACGGAGCTCCGGTCTTGCGCCGGCCCAACTTCGGCTTCCCTCAAAGGGCTGCGCATTGAACGCGCCCGTCGGCCCATAACTCTTGCGGAAGAACTCCGCGAGCTCGGCATGATCGGCGAGCCGCAGCTCGTTCTCCCAACGAAGGCTCCACTGCACTTGAGCGCGCGCAGAAGAGCGTTCCGCAGCCGGGGACACGGCAATGTTCATGGCAAGCTTCCTTGCGCCAGTGGAATTAAGAGCGAGACGGTCAGGTGAACTCGTTAGTCGCCGAACGGCCAATCAAAACCGAGATGCGCGGACTTGCTGTGTCGGACCTCGGCACTGCTCGCCTGCACAGCGCCGCCGGCCCCATGCTCGCGAGGCAGCCAGCGCTCGGTTCGCGCTCCTCATCCGGCCAATGCCCTGCGTGCCATATATCGGAAGATGCCCACGATGCGATTCGACTAGCCAGAACCTGCCTGCACCAAAGAGCTTTTGCGCCTCCTGTCGCATCGATGTCCCTCGCTTTGATCTCTGAGGGCAGACCATCGACGCGCGGCCCTCATCGACGGCGCTTGGGATCGGCATCAAGTCAAACTGGCTTTCATACATCTTCGACACGCCCCGAATGCACTGGACAGGCGAGCCATTTGGAAAGGCGCCTGGATTTCTTGGCATCCGCAATCTGCGCCTGCCGCTATTCCCTGACACTAGAATGATGCTGAAAGCGCTCTCAAGTGTACGCGGGTAAACCTCGAATATGGAAACGGATGGCATCCCCATACCAAGGTTTATCGGACGCCGCTTGCCGACCAAACGAGCGCACTTCGCACGGAGGCGCAACACGGCTCGCATGCCGCGCCTGTAGACGGCCATGAAACGGACTCGGCGGCGCGCTCGCACGTCCAGGAGCTTTCCTCTGAGCTCACCTGAACGACCAAAATCCGTTGTGGTGTGCCTGGTTACTTTTTCAAACTTCAGTTTGCTATCCAACATCCCGCAATTTGGTAAAATCGATTGTTTCGATAGAACACATCCACACGATGGATAGACTGACAACATGCGGTTCAAAGGACTCGATCTAAATCTTCTCGTTGCGCTCGACGCCGTGATGACGGAACGCAACCTCACAGCGGCGGCTCGCAAAATTAACCTGAGCCAGCCAGCTATGAGCGCTGCGATCGCACGGCTGCGCACCTATTTCCGCGATGAACTATTTACTATGAGAGGTCGCGAGCTCGTCCCGACACCTGGCGCGGAGGCGCTTGCAGGTCCGGTTCGCGAGGCCCTGCTGCACATCCAACTCTCAATCATATCACGCGACGCGTTCGACCCGACTCAGTCGAGTCGACGCTTCAGGGTCATTCTTTCAGATTTCATGACGATCGTTTTCTTCCGCAGAATTGTGGACCGCATGGCACAAGAAGCTCCCGCCGTGCGGTTCGAATTGCTGCCATTTTCCGATGAACCCGATGAGCTGCTCCGTCGGGGCGAAGTCGACTTTCTCATTCTGCCGGAACTGTTCATGTCGAGTGCGCACCCTAAGGCGACGCTATTCGACGAGACCCTTGTGTGCGTGGGATGCCGCGCGAACAAGCAGCTATCCCGACAGCTTACGTTCGAGAAATACATCTCGATGGGGCACGTTACTGCCAAGTTCGGACGAGCACTGAGACCGAACCTCGAAGAATGGTTTTTGCTTGAGCACGGTCTGAGGAGACGAATTGAGGTCGTCGTGCAGGGCTTTAGCCTGATTCCGCCCATATTGTTAGACACGAACCGTATCGGCACGATGCCCTTACGACTGGCCAGACACTTCGAAAAACGAATGCCACTGCGCATCATCGAACCGCCTCTGCCCCTACCCATATTCACAGAGGCCGTGCAGTGGCCCTCGTTCCACAATACCGATCCCGCGAGCATCTGGATGCGGCGGATATTGCTGGAGGAGGCATCCAACATGGCATCTGGTGAGCAAACGCCTCCAACTCGCAGGCGCTGTTAGGCTTACCGCAAGCTGCGACTCCGAATATCCTAAGCACGCTATAGTCCCTTCGACGTGCTCGGTCCCTTCCTCGCTTCCGCGTCTCCTGGTCGTCTCCTGGGGAGACACTGCCACGACCTCACAATGCAGCGATCCGTTGCGAAGACTTTTCCAGTTGTAAGCGAGGTGACTTCCCAGGTGTGGTTTGATGGTCTTGCGCTGCATTCAGGGCTACCCCTGGCACTATCGCGGATAGAACACGCCTCCATCACAAATGTTTAGCTTGGCCAATAAAATGGCTTGAATCGCACATTGCGTCAGGTTGTAGGTTGACGGTCGCGACTAGCGCTGCACGACGCAGCCGTCGACGGAGCGCTTTGGGGAGCTCACGGCGCTCACGGACGCTGGGATGATCTGCCATCAGCGAGCTGAACGGACCAGCTACGTGGTCGGCCGAAACCGGCGAGACGGATCAGCTTGGAGGGTCCTGAAGCTTTCCCGCCGCGGCCGATCGGCTTACCGCTTGCTCTCCATTCTTGTGGTCATTTCGCGACTTCCTTATCGTGATCGCAGGGTTGAGCCGATGTCCATTCGGGCGAGCCAGGACGATTGCTCCAGGTGGAGCCGCCACCGCACGTTTTTTCGCAGCAAGGACGTTTGCGCCGGATAAGAAGAGATGCGTTTCAAAGGCCTGGATCTAAATCTTCTCGTCGCGCTGGATGCTCTGATAACTGAGCGCAATCTCACCTCAGCGGCACGCAGGATCAATCTCAGTCAGCCGGCCATGAGCGCAGCCGTTGCCCGGTTGCGTTCATATTTTGGCGATGAACTGTTTGGGATGAGGGGGCGCGAACTTGTCTTGACCTCGCGCGCGGAAGGGCTCGCAGCCCCTGTACGCCAGGCTCTGGTGCACATCGAACTCTCAGTTATGGCGCGAGACGTGTTCAATCCAGCTCGATCGAGCCGGCGATTCAGGATCGCCGTTCCTGATTTCATGACAGTTGTATTCTTAAGAAATGTCGTGGAGCGCGTCACGCGAGAAGCCCCCACCGTCAGCTTCGAACTGGCAGCGCCGACCGTTGAGCACGAGGAGCTCCTCCGCCGGGGCGAAGTCGATTTTGTTATCCTGCCAGATTCTCTCATGTCCAGCGCGCACCCCAGGGCGGCCCTGTTCGAGGAGAGACTCGTCTGCGTAGGTTGCTGCACGAACAGGGAATTACAACGCGGGCTTACATTCGATCGATATATGTCGATGGGTCACGTTGCAGTTAAGCACGGAGGTGCGCCCCACACGCCAATTGAGCGATCATTTTTAAGCGATCTCAGCCCTACTCGGCGCATCGACATTCTCGTGCAAAGCTTCAGCATGATCCCGCCCCTCCTTGTTGGGACGAACCGCATAGGCACGATGCCATTAGGGCTCGTGAGGCATTTCCAAAAGACCATGCCTCTTCAGATTGTCGAGCTTCCGGATCCATTCCCCGTCTTCACTGAAGCGGTCCAATGGCCCGCAATTCACAACAATGACCCGGAAAGCCTGTGGATACGGGAAATATTGTTCCAGGAGGCCACGCGCATGGCAACTGCACAAGAGCACCCCGTGACCAGCACTCCGGAAAGGGCCGGCAGTGCCGGGAAGTTCGCACAATCCGTCTCGCCGTTGCCGTAAGGATGTTCGTGAAGTCTACGAACTTCACACTCCAACACTTGTCTCGACACACACAATTGCACCTGCCAGGCTTGCTCTCCTTGTCGCGGATAAAGACCCTCCGGGCGCGCGGTTCATGAGACGTTCTTGATTTCTTTCGCGCGTTGGCGTTAGGCGCGATGTCACAACCGCAGAGTGTTGGTCTGACTTTAGAGACGGGGACGGAGCAGCACGTTCGCGCTTAGGCCAGGCGTTAAAGTTACAACCGCGACCGCCAAGCGCGTCTCTCGAGAAGGCAGGACCGGCACGGGGCTCCTGTCGTCAACGCTCCGAGTTAGTAGTTGCTCCCGATGGATGGAGGCGATCGGCTATTTGGAGTCGCAACAAAATGCGTCGTGAGCATAGAGGGCGTCGAGCATACATATCGCGCGGCTCTGCCGCGCTGCCAAAGCAAGCATCGCGCTCGCGTGTGGCCCTATGGCATCACTCTACAGTACACCGCTTCTCCCTCGCTCTGCGCCGCAGGTATGACTTCTTTTGGCCCTACCGCAGCCAAACGTCTTGACGACGTGCGCTGCCCTGGACGCAATTCAAACAAGGAGCTGAAGGTTGAAGCTATGCAGCAGCGTGTTCGATCCAGAAGAGCTTTCTGCCCTCGGACGACTTTATGATAGCGCCGTCGACGCGCTACCCCCTTCGATGCGGAGTCAAGAAAATCGTACGGCAATCGCCAAGCTCATCCTGGAGCGTACAGCGGCTGGCGAGGCTCAACTGGCATGCCTGTCGAAGTTGTTGATCACCCTTTCCCCCCAGGGTTGATCCGCCGCCATTCTAAGGATAGTCACCACTCTCGCGCTGGAATGGAAGACGATTCAGCTGGAGCTTAGAAGGCCGCTTGAATCATACGTGACGTCAGGTTGTAGGCTTCAGAATTGAACAACATGAACAAACCTACACCAAGAAGGCGCCGATTGCGCATTGGCGAACTTGCAGAGGCGACCGGAGTAACGGTACGCACGCTGCACCATTATGAGCACACAGGACTCCTAGCAGCCACAGAGCGTACTGACGGCGGCCACCGGATGTATGACCGGGATAGCGTGCAGCGGGTTCACCAGATTCGCGCGCTGCGTGAGCTTGGCTTCTCACTCGTCGAGATCCGTAAAGCCATGGAGGGCACGACCTCTCTCACGGACCTGCTGCGCAAACATCTAGAGCGCATAGAACTTCAAGTCGCTCGAGCAACTCTGTTGCGCGACCGTTTGCGCAACATGACAATCGACGGCGAGGCGCAAGTAAGTGTGGATGAGCTGCCTGCCACTCTGAATGCCATGTCGCGAGTCGAGACGCGTAGTCAAACGTCCCCATGCATCTGCAATTTGGCGTCAGAGCGCGAGGACCGGTGGCGGCGAATCCGTGACGACCTTCGCGATTGCATGGATCGGAGCGAGCACCCTTGCGGTGAGCGCGCAAAGGCTGTCGCGGTTGCGGCACGCTCGCTGATCAGCGAAATCGCCGGTGCCGATTCACGCGTTTCGATGATCCTGAAGGTACTTGCACGACTGAGCGCCCCCCGCGCTCTGGCTGGTTGGGATCCCTGCCTAATGCAATATCTCGATCTTGCCCTTGGTGGGTTGGAGGATCAGCCGTACTGACCCGTTCATGGCCGTTTCCACACGTCGGTTGACGGCAACCTGACAACGCTAGGTTGATTGGCCGCTCTCTGATGCGGGCTGAAAACTTTATGGGCTTAAGCGGACAGATGGTCATAGCCCGCCGATGCGCGCTCCTGATGCACCCATGCCCCTCAAACCCGCTTGATCCGCACGTAACGTCAAATTGTAGACTCTAGGGAAATTGGAAGCTGGTCGAGCCAACGCACGTTTGGCTTGGAGCAGCCTTGACCTGCATGGGTGTCTGATCACAACCACTTGGGATCACTTCAGTGAGCATTGAAGGCTATACAATTGCAAATACGCAGCGCGCTTCTGTTGCAAGTGCGGCGATTCTCTTCTGCGCTCTCGCCGCCCCGCTTGCGCGCGGTTCTGAAGTAAAGATCGCCGTGGCTGGCCCAATGACTGGAAGCAGCGCCGCGTTCGGCGCGCAAATGCGCGATGGTGCAGCTGCGGCGGTTGAGGACTTGAACGCTTCGGGCCTACTTCCGGATAATGCCAAAGTTATATTGAGGGTCGCTGACGACGCCTGCGACCCAAGGCAAGCTGTCGCAGTTGCGAATAAGCTCGCGACAGAGCGCGTCCTGTTGGTGGTTGGCCATTTTTGTTCCTCTTCGTCGATCCCGGCCTCCGACATCTACGCTGAAGCAGGCATCGTTCAGGTGTCACCAGGCTCGTCAACTCCTCAGCTAACAGAGCGCGGCCTTGAGACTGTCTTTCGGATCTGCGGTCGCGACGATCAACAGGGGACCGTTGCCGCCGAGTACATTCACGTGAACCATCCCAACGAGAACATCGCGGTGATCGACGACAAGAGCACTGCTGGAAAGGGCATTGCCGACGTGGTTGAAGCTCAGCTTCATCGACTCGGACGACAAGTCAGTCGGCAAAGCTATGTTGCAGGTGAACGGGATTTCAGAGCGCTGGTCTCAAGAATGAAAAAGGATCGAGTGCGCGTCGCCTATATCGGCGGCTATCATACCGAAATCGGATTGTTTGTGCGCCAGGCATCAGATGCAAAAGCAGACTTCATAGTCATGGCAAACGATCCGCTGATGACCTCTGAATTCTGGGCGATTACCGGCAGCGCTGGGAATGGCACATTGTTTACCTTCATGCCCAATCCCGCCGGGAGTGCCAAGGCGGCCGGCGTTGTCGCCGGACTCAAAGCTTCCGGCCTGTCCGGTGAAGGCTACACGCTATACGCCTATGCAGCTGTGCAAGCCTGGGCAGAGGCGGTGAACCGGAGCGGCTCCTTCCATGCTACGCGGGTCGCCAGCGCACTTCGTTCATGGCCGGTCGACACCGTGATTGGCCCGGTCCGGTTCGACAAAAAGGGAGACAACTCGGCTTCTGGATTTTTGGTTTACCGCTGGCGCGACGGCCATGTTGAACGTGTCAAGCAGTACTGATTGGCACGCACCGCCGGCTCCAAACGCAAAGTATCACGAATGACGAGACGCCCTCAGAACGTTATCGCAGCGATACTCGCTAGCTCTTTTATACTTGCTGCTTTCGGAGCGTTTTTCGCGTTCGCTGCGGCGCTCGCAGAACTAGCTAGGGTCGAGCTGACGGAGGTGCTACGTCCGATGATAGACAAATAGCAGCCCCGTTGTCCTGATCCGTCCGGCAGCACAGGACCGCTGGGCGGTCGACTACAGTTCTGGCGGGTCTGAAGGCATGACCAGCCGGATCGCCATTGACACATTCTCCTGGACCGATCATATCGCGCAAGCTCGGATCCACGCAGGGAAGAGAGAGCGGGACGGCATGAAGCAATCAGGACCCATTACATAGGCTATAGCCGGGTATTGCGGGTAACCACAGCTGGTGGATCGTCGGCGCCGAGATTGCATGTCTGTCTCTTCGGCTCGGGACTACTGCAGAGCTTCTTCGGCTCCATTTCAAAGCTATTCGCAAACGTGCAGCCCTGCGACTTCTTCTTTGTCAACCATGATCGGTGATCAACGGATCAGCAACCCTGCCCGACATCGCTTATGCTCTGAGCCCAGACCGCGGGAAGAACCAGTTAACCGGCTCCCATGAAGGCGGTGAGGCTGCTCGCGGGCGCTATCAACGAACTGGATGCATCCCATCAACACTTTCGATTTTACTCATTCAGCCCAAACACCGCATAAGTCGACGCCGGATTACGGAAAGAACAGTCCACGAATGTCTCGTGACAATGGCTCTTTGCAGGTTGGTCGCAGCTCAATTCGCGTCTGTCGTGGCTGCATCACGCAATGTTTGACAGCGAAACACGCGGGGCACCAATGCAGTGCGATGAGCAACCGCAGGCGGGCGCGCAATCTATCACGTTGTTGTCTCTCGCCTTTGCCATGATACTCGGCGGCTCCAAGAAAGCAGCTTTCACGCGCACTGTTCGGCGAAGGTAAATGCGTCCGCAGCATAGAACTTGGGCAGGTGAACTGTCCTTTGCACCGGTGCGGGCCGGACTATTCGCTCTGACCAGGCCGATAGCATCAACAATCCAGCCGTGTCGCCGCGGCTCCAAGCAAGGCAGTACAATCACCTGTGTGACCCCGACTGGGGTCACTGCAGCTATCCGACGCGCTGGACGGCTCGATCACGCTCCAATAGACTTCCGGGCCACTTACAACGCTTGTCGGCTTTTCCATATTCGCTCACTTCGCCTTTGCAATCCTGTCGCGGGAGATGTGTGCCGCCCTGTTTGGGGACCGTGCGCACCTCCCGTGCAGCAGCGATTCGTCGGCCGACGCATCCGGCATCTGGCGAACGGGAAAAGATACCCTTATTCCGCCTGTCTTGCATTTCACCATTTTGGAGAAATTCCGTGAAACTTGACCCTTCCAATTCACGCATACAGGATCTCGAGGATCGCATCGACCTGCAACTCGACATCGTGGCCGCGCTCATGCGCGAAGAAGGCAACGAGCTCGAAGCGATCCGACTGCTCAATGCACTCATAGGCCAAATGATTACGGCGGAGCTGGAGCTCGGCCAGCGTGGTGATACGAGCACCGATGACGGGCGAATGCGACTGTCGCGAGACCGTGGCGTTTACCACCCCGAGGACCTTCATTTTTTGGGACGCCTCTTCGATCAGACTGTGGCGGCATTACCGGCAGCGCTACGAACTTCCGTCAATCGAATGACGATCGCCAAGCTGATTTTTTCACGTGCGGCGGCGGACTGAACTTTCATTTGGCTTTTTCTGGGTTGACGGCGCTGACCGAACGTTTATCGCTGGACTGACAATCGTGCCAATGTCGTCCGCACCAGATCGAGGGTATGCGGCTTATGGGCTCCCCGTCCATAAGCGGGTCGCTTCCGCTGGCTTTCTATATCACAACTGCTCGCGACGACGTTCGAGAGCAGGCTCGCTTTATCTCGCGCCGCGGACGACACAGTTACGTTCGATCTAGCAAGACCTTGCTGTTCCTCGACGCCTGTGGCCACCAAGAGCTGATAGCGCGGAAGCGCAACCCAACACATACGTTCGAGACACCGGACGGCTATCGCCGCTTCCGACCGCTCCCTGCGCCGACCTTCGAACTCGCTACATGTATCAGATACGATTCCCCAAGCAGCCCTAGGGGATGTGGTGCTTCTTCTTCCGATCAAGGTCTACCAGATGAGGTAGCTACGACATGTTGGATGTGTGGTACCCTTCAAAGCTAATGCTCGGAACAGGGCGATCAGTCACTCCGCACGTTAGCAATCTTTCCGCGAGGCACCCCGAGATTGTCCGCCGCGCACTGGTGGCGCTGAGACGCGGCGCGCACCACCTGTCAGTATCCGAGAACCTCACATAGCTTTCCGAGATCACAATATTGCGGTTGGGCCGCTCACGTCCGGTTAGTCGTGACTGGCCTAGCGCGGATCTTCCGTTTGCAGGAAGAATATCCACAATTTATTGTCGACACCAATCAACAGCGCACTACGGTAAAGAAGCGCGCTAGAATCCCTGCTCGTTTCACTCCTTTCAGAATTATTCGACTGCGCCTGGCAATACGACATTCGGTCATCCGACTTTCAACAACGATCTATAAACTTCCCTGAAGCACCGAGAGCAGCTCGATCGGGGGTCTGCACGCTGATGTCTTGCTTGCTACACGTCACGAAATCTCGGTTAGCTTTTGGGAGGTTACTCCCTTGTGTCAGGATGTCGAGGAGTGTTTTAGATGGATCAGTTTTCTTCCGACCAAGTGCAGGTGCCAGATGCTGTCGTGAGCGTCGCATTTGACAAGGCTTGGGGCTTCGTCGAGAAGGATCCCTTGCTGGCACATAATCTGAAGGCCGTCCTTCATAGACAATTGCGCACTTACCTTGAGTGTTCGATAAGAAAAGGCGAACGGAATACTCTGAATCTGGCAAACGAGGCGATACGCAACTTGCGTGCTGAACTCGCGCCGTCGACGGAGCAATGAGCGCTTGCAGCCGTACCGCTGGGAGCGTCTGGCTTGGTAAACGCATCTAACGGGTCTATGCGATAGACAAATCGGGTCAGAGCGTGGTCGAGCAGACTTTCCTCTACTGAGGCTCTGCCCGGCGCGCCCGTAATCAAGGCCTTCATTACCGATCTGTCTGAGCCGTCAGCATGCACGAAGTGTGTAAGCGCGGCCTCGGTTTGCCGGTTTGCAACAGAAGGAGCCAAGCACCTCCCAACTTTGCAGTCGCATCGACGTCATCATGAACGGCTCGTGTCCAAAGAAGGGCCCCGCGAGGCACCACTGCCGGGCCGCAGCGTCTCGATGGATGTGGAGCAGCGGCATTTTGCGCGCTCCGCAATCTAACGCCGCGTACGATTGGACACATTTCTTTCCAAGACATGTTGTGCGGCAGTTACAGCAATTCGCGTTCATATTGTTAAACGCACGGCGCCGGGGGGCACCGAAAGGAAACGACACTCGAATGAAAAACATTCTGATTCTGACTGCAACCATCGGCGCACTCGTTGCCGCCGCTCCCTCCTTCGGCACGGACCTGGCCGGGCAGCCTGTCAAGGTCAAAGCGGCACCGCTGCCTGCCGCGGCCCCGATTACCGATTGGTCCGGCTACTATATCGGTGCAAATGGCGGCTGGGGAACGAGCCACAATTGCTGGGATTTCAATGGCGCCACTCCCGAGGGCTGCCATAATTCGACTGGCGGGACCATTGGTGGCCAGATTGGCTATCGTTGGCACATCTTCAACATGGTCTACGGCATCGAAGGTCAGGGCAACTGGGCCGACTTCAACGGCTCCAATATCAGCACCGCCTTTCCGGCAAACACCGTTGGCACCACAACAGATGCATTCGGTCTACTCACGGGCCATATCGGCTACGCGTTCAATGCCGTGCTCCTGTACGGCAAGGGTGGTGCTGCGGTGACCAGCAACACCTATCAGATCAACTCAGTGGCTACTGGCACCGAGATTGGCAAAAGCAGCGATGTGCGTTGGGGTGGCGTGCTGGGCGCCGGTGCCGAAGTCAGCCTCACGCCGAACTGGTCAGCTGGCGTCGAGTATAACCACTTCTTCATGCAGCGCAGCAACATCAGCTTCCCAGCGGCTCTTGGTACGGATCGCGTCCACCAGGATGTTGATCTCATCACGGCACGGCTCAATTACAAGTTTGGCTCGTCCTTTGCTAGATAGAGACCTCTACGCGGTTGCGTGAATCGGAACCCCGGCCTGCGGTCGGGGTTCTTTCGCGAGTTGATCCCACAAAAACGGCAATCATGACATTGGTAGGGAAGGCGACAGCACCATTTGCGAAGCCGGGACACGAGGTGACTTACAGCAAGAAATGCAGCTTACCTCGGCGGCCCCTCGAGTCCGGCCCTCTCAGGGCCAAAAGCGCAGCCCTATTCCAGCCCAGTCAAGTACAAAGTTCGGCAGTTGATGGGACGGTCTACACACGACACTCATTAAGGACCTTGACCTGACTGCAGCTCCGGCCGCGCCATCCCCACTTAAGCCCCCTTGCGGAAACACAACAAGGCCGCACCTGATGCACAACTTATGAAAGGCTCGGTGGAAACGGCGAAGATCTTCGCCAAGATCGTTGAGGCATGATTTCTCTGCTCTTCGCGATCATCTCGCTGCTCTGTACGAGCGTTGGCGAGGCGCGTGGTACTGCACTAATAATTTTCATTGGTATGCCACCGCATTGTACAACAGAGGTCGGGTGGGGCACCCACTTTCGGCTGATCAAGCGGTTGCGGCAATCTCCTCGACACCTGGGTAGGCTCAGCTCGCATTCGCGCAAGAGCATCTGCAGGCTCGATTGGTCTACCGAACCACAAACTTCCTCGATCCATTGTGAATGGACTGGAATACCAGGATGCGAACGCATTCATGCAATGAAAAGGCGCAAGATCTCCCCTCCCCGGTCCTGCATAGACGGCTCGAGCTCGCAGCATCGAGAACATAGTGACTGGATGGTCGACGCCTGACCAGGCGGCCTATGTGACACTGAGAGCTGCAGGTGCATCACATCGACGCGAATGAAGGCTAACGGAGTAGATATGCGCGATCTGGCGCCGATCGATAGCTGCAAAGGCTATGTTCGAAAGAAAACAACCTAGCTGGTCACGCAGAATAGACCATTGCAGATAGTGTTACGTCTGATGCATCTGGCCAGAATTCGCTTTGCCATCAGCAGAACGTCCACAGTCGTTGTGAGTTGGTGAGCTGCATTAGACAGCAACGAGACGCCGCCAAACCAAGGCGCCCCGACGCACTCGGCCGGGGGGCTGAAAGTGCGCCGGGTTCGCCCCAACATCATCAGTACATCCGTGATGATGCTTGTGGCAATGAGACAAGCAGCGTGGCGGAATTGAGGCTTATGCGTTCGATACTAGAGATCAAAGCGAGTTTTCGTCGGCAGCGCCGACGGACTCGAATCGCACGTCGCGTCACGTTGTACTATTGCGCTCCTCTCGCTGTCATCCATCAAGCAACTTGTCTCCGTGGCACGCCGGCCTTTGACGGGAGGCATCCGTTGAACCCTGTGAGCAATCAAATCGGCCTTTGCTTGGGAAAACCGGTTTGAAAATCTGCGGCAAGCTCAGCTGCTTCTGGTGAGAGCTGCAGTCCCTGTTTTCGTCGCAAAAATAACTAGCCCTCAGCGAATGCGGAAACGACGTGCCCTTGTATGAGCGATTGAACGCCGCGCAGGCTCGTCGGGCACGACTAGCCGCTTCGAGCGTGCTCGCACGAGAAATTCATATCCTAAACGTTCAGATAGCCGCCAACGAGCGAGTCTCACTCCCTCACCCTGCCCCTAAGCCGCGTTTGCAGTCGCGTCGAAAACGGGACCAGATCTCAGAAACCACTAGGCGGGTTTGACATATCGCAAAGACATTAGAGAGGGTATTCGTCAGCTTTATGCTGGCCTGAGCACTGGAAAGTTAGGACTTGCAGACCTCCCTTCTGAACAAGTATTGCGATGCTCGCCTGCCTTGGTACACCATCTATCCAACCGTACGGGATTTCTCCGCGATGGTCGGTGTCGAGACTTGTGAGACATGGCTGAGGCGACTGCCGCCCGACGAGCCCGTATCGCTCTACATCCACGTTCCGTTCTGTCGCTCTATCTGTTGGTATTGCGGCTTCCCTACAAGCCTTACTCGCAGCGAGCGACCGGTCCGCAATTACTTGGCAGCATTGCGAGAGGAAATAGGCTTGGTCGCGGAGCAAGTGCCGCGCGCTCTGCCGGTGAGCGACGTGCATTTCGGCGGCGGGACGCCGACCACCATTGCACCGAGCGACTTTCTCGCCTTGATGGAACTCCTGCGCCACTGCTTTGCGTTCAGAAGATCACCTACCATCGCCATAGAAATCGATCCGCGTGGGGTCACGCCCGAGATGGTCGAAACGTTACAATCGGCCGGGATCAACCGCGCAAGCATCGGCGTGCAAAGCTTCGATCCTATAGTTCAAAGGTCGGTCAACCGCCTGCAGAGCGAGGTGCTAACGGCTTCTGTCGTCGAAAGTCTACGCCAGCATGGGATAAGCCGCATCAATTTCGACCTTCTCTTCGGACTACCGCATCAAACGGTGCGGTCCTGCGTGGACTCAGCGCGGACAGCTCTGGCCATGCGGCCAGACCGGCTTGCGGTTTTCGGCTATGCTCACGTCCCCTCCTATATGAAACGTCAGCGCCATCTCGATGAGACGGCGCTGCCGGACAATATTGCCCGCGCTGAGCAAGCCGCGGCCATTGCAGATACCCTGGTCTCGGCCGGCTACCACCAGATCGGGCTCGACCATTTCGCCCTGCCCAACGACGAGCTCGCCCTGGCGCAGAAAGCTGGTCGACTGCGCCGCAACTCCCTCGGTTATTCGGCTGATACCTGCAAAACCGTAATCGGCCTAGGTCCGTCCGCCATCGGCCGTTTGCGTGAGGGTTACGTCCAGAACGAGATCGCGACCACTTCCTATTCCGAACACGTTCGGGCCGGCCGCTTGGCAATCTCAAAAGGCTATTGGCTGTCGGCCGAAGATCGCCTCCGCGCCGCAATCATCGAGCGTCTAATGTGCGATTTGCAGGCCGACATACCAGCGATCTGTGCTGCTCACGGATTTGATCCGATTCCTCTTCTCAATTCCGCAGGCCGGCTGGGAATGCTTGCCGAAGACGGGATAGTGGACATTGAAGGGGGTTTAATTCGGGTCAAGCAGGAGCATCGGTTTGTCGTTCGTGCAGTCGCTGCCGCATTCGACACTTATCTCGACCGTACGCCTATTAGCTAAGCCACGCATGTGAGCAGACTCCAAACATCTAAGCTCTTCGCGAGGGAATGATCCCAAGAGGCGCCTCCGACAGACAGGCCAGATTTCGAGGATGGAGCGGCGGTGTTCGATACAGGCTCAAATCGGCGAGCGCTGATCAGAAGAGAGCTGATTGGAGAGAAGCGCAGCGGATTCCGCCGCTCCGGCCCCCTCGATCGGTTGCGCGGGAGGGCCCGGCCTTTAGCCGCGCCGGAGTGGCAAGTCCGGGCGCTCGTCTCAAATAGCCTTGCCGAACGCTTGGCCTGCGGACGGCTCTGCAAGGATGGACGGGCGGGCGGCTCTTGCTTGGTCTTGGCAGGAAGTGCTGCAGGCCAGCGGCCATCACTCGCCTGGTGCGATGGCATTGCTCGGCGTCGGCCGGTCGGTGATCTGCTGACCGAACAGGCTGCCGATCAGCTCGACCGCCGTGCGCGCGGTCCGACCGCGTTCGTCCAGGAACGGATTGAGCTCGACGATGTCGACCGATCCCACGACGCCGGAATCGTGCAGCAACTCCATGATCAGGTGCGCCTCGCGATAGGTGGCGCCACCCGGCACGGTGGTGCCGACGCCCGGCGCCACGGAAGGATCGAGGAAATCGACGTCGAAGCTGACATGCAGCACGCCATTGCTGGCCTTGACCCGTTCGATGACGCGGCGGATCAGGACGGCGACACCGAACTCGTCGATCTGGCGCATGTCGACGATCCGGATCCGGCGCGAGCGCATCAGCTCTTTCTCGAGCTTGTCGATCGAACGCGCGCCGAACAGATCGAGCTTGTCCGGGAGAATCGAAGCGCGTGGATCGTCGCCGAGCAGGCCGTCGAGCCCGGGCTCGCCGCACAGGAACGCGGCTGACATGCCGTGCATGTTCGCGGTGATCGTCGTCTCCGGCGTGTTGTAGTCGGCATGGGCGTCGAGCCAGAGCACGAACAGTTCGCGGCCGCGCTCCTGCCAATGCCGCGCCATGGCATTGACCGACCCCATCGACAGCGTGTGATCGCCGCCGAGAAAGATCGGCAGCGCACCGGTCGTCGCGATCTCATAGCCTCTGCGGCTCAGAACGCGGGTCCAGCGCTGGATTTCGCGGTAATGATTGGCTTGTTCGGGCGGCCTGTCGGTGAGATCCCGGACGTCGGCGACGGACAGATCGCCATAATCGACGACCTCGAAATCAAGGCTTTCCAGCAATGTCGCAAGGCCGGCAGTGCGCAGCGCCGCAGGCCCCATCAAGGTGCCGCGCTGCGAAGCCCCCATGTCGATGGGAGCACCAAGCAAGGCGATACGCCGGGCTCGATCCGTCATGGTCCGATCGGTCACGGCTGCCTCCTGACATCAGCAAGGTTGACCCAGCGCGGATAGCCAAAGGTGCCGGCTTCCATCAACACGCCTGGAGGTCGCACCCTTGAGCACGGAGATACCGCAATCCACGTCCCAACCCGGCATGGCCGAGCGTCGCCGCTAAATTCGGTGGCCGATGAGTATATGGTCAAGGTATCCTACCAACGAAGAAAGATCCCTGCTTCATCTAACCACTTTGTGATGCAGTGTTCAGGAGCGCCGACCCGACCGATTTTGGTGTAGATCACAGAGCCGTTGACCCAAAGCGATACATAGGATGTCCAGCTTTACCGGACCAAGAGGGCGCGATAGTGGCGCAAGTAATCCCGTGCCATTCGCTCTGCCGTGAAGCGCTCTTCGAAGCGCGCGCGGACGCGCCCTCGATCGATTTGCCCAAGCCGCGACACAGCCTCAATTGCTTCGTCCTCGTTTTGACGATGAAGCCTGTCACCTCTTCCTCGATAATCTCGGGCACCGAACCGGACCGGTAAGCAATGACTGGCGTTCCGCAGGCCATCGCCTCAATCATCACCAATCCAAACGGCTCGGGTCACCTGATTGGGAAGAGCAAAGCAGCGGCTCCTGCAAGGAACGGCTGTTTCGAATCGTCATCTACCTCGCCGACGAGCTGGATCTGTTTGCCGTCAATCTGAGGCTCTATCTTCTCTCTGAAATACCCACTTTCGGCGCGACGGACCTTGGCGGCAATCCGAAGCGGCATCCTGGCGGCGAGCGCGATGCGGATCGCATCTTCGGGGCCTTTTTCGGCGGTCAAGCGCCCGAGAAACGCCAGGTACGATCCGGCAGCAAATGAGGCGCCGAACTGGTGCATGGGCAGACCGTGATACACCGTTCCGCACCAGTTTGCGCTGGCGAGCGCAATGCGCTGATTATCCGAGATGGATGCGAAGCAAGCTTCTGGAAACTTGCTGGTCACGGCCGGCAATCCCGGCAGATCCAGCTGGCCGTGCATCGTCGTGATAAATGGCACTCCTGCGCGATAGAGGATGGGCAGATGTAGCCAGTCGATGTGAGCGTGAATCACGTCGAACTGGTCTGCGCAATCCTAAACTGCTTCCAGTTGGGCAGCCAAAGCCGCGTTCGGGTCTGAGCGTGGTCGCCCAAGGCGAAGTGCTTTTGGCCAGACCGGAAAAAGTGTGGCGGGGGTCCCGGAATCGCCGCTCGCAAAGAGGGTGACATCCTGCCCGAGTTCGACGAGTGCATCGACGAGCCAGGCGACCACTCTTTCCGTTCCACCATAGAGCTTTGGTGGGACGCTTTCGGCGAGCGAAGCAATCTGAGCTATCTTCATCAGTAACTCCCCCATGGCGCTTGCTGCCCGCGGCAGACCGACGAGATTCAGTCAAGGGCCCGGCGAAGGTCGCGTATATCCGTCGGAGTGCGCTCATTCGTCGACTCGAAACCAGCGATATCCGTAGCCGTCGAGTTCGATCGTCGAGTCCTCGCAGGGCTTGAGTACACGCGATTGCCGAACAGATCGATCAAGTTGCGCGCTGAAACGACGAGGACAAGCGGCGTCACCAAAATTGCGAGACTCCGTCTTGCGACATCACAAACTTCATCCGGCACACGCCACATAGGCACAACGGCTGAGCGGCCGAGCCGGAATGGCCGATTGGACCAGCTATCATTGCAAACTGTTCAACTCCCAATTCCGGCGGGTTGTTTGAGATGACGGATACATGGCAAGCGTGATCAACGAACGCCGCGCACGTCAAGGGACTCGGATGCAACACAGATTTTGCCGTGAGAGCCGCGGTAACAGAGCCAGCAACCTGCTCGCGGGTAGGCGGCAAAGTTGCTCGATCGCTGATTCCTCCGGCCTCCTGGGCCATCAGGTTAGACCTTGTGGTGTGATTGCCGGACGCGCAACTTCAAAGGCGCCTCGGCGAGCTTGGCGACTGTCTCGTGTTTCCGTGACAACGATACCAATGAAGCGCTTCGTGAAGCCTGGCCTCAGCGCCAAATCGGCTGACTCACGGTGAGCAAGCGGGACATTCGCAACGCTTTTGCATCCATGACAGCGAGTCGCTGCGCGCTCTTCCTTAGCACCTCGATGAACCAACGCGCGGGGCTGGCCTCGGCGCACCGGCCTCGTTCATAAGCATGGTTGCGAAGCAGATCATCGTGTCGCGATCTAACAGCTTTACAAAGCGTGGATGGTTCTTGTCGGAACGATCGAAATCCAGCTCGCCTCCCTCGCTCTCGAACGCGAAAACGCTGAGCTCTTGGCCAATCAGGCCGCTGCGCAATCTGTTCATGGCCGGCAGAGATGGAAGCAAGGTGCGCCGTGCGTGATTACTTTCTTGAGACGAGTTTGCCGTGGGGATACCCGGCGGCCAGAGCACTTTCCATCCATTTAAAGCCGAGGGGAAAGCAACGTTGGCTTGTCATCGCAGTTTCGCTCGCAGCTTATCTGGTCGACAATTCCGTACTGGCACAAACCGCCAGCGGGTTTGATCCTAGTAGCCACCCTGTGGATCAGGCCAGCAAAAGACGAAAGGCTTCTGATCCGGCCGAAAAGCTCCGGATGGACCCGGCAATCAGCCCTCCTGCCCCGGCGCCAGCGCCAAGTCCCGGTGCGCCTTTCGAAAAGCACGCTGGTGCGGACAGAGCTGCTCAGACAAGAACGCAAAAGACGGTCGATCCCTTCGCACGGTACGATAATCTGCGTGAAAAAGGGGTGTGGTTCAACATACCTGGCGCTGCGGACACGATCGATCAGGACAAGGGCGGCGTTAGATCGGCGCTTGCAGATGTCGGCATCGGCTACATCGGCTGGACACACAACAGCTTTGCAAACAACCTGCTGCCGAATGCCGCCAGAAGCACGATCGAAAACCAGCTCTATATGGGCCAGAATCCGACATTCGCGTCGGCAAACTTCATGATCGTCACCTACGATCTCAGCCGGTTTGGCATTTCCGACGGACAAATTGTACTAGGGGCCGAGCAGCAACACTGGACGTGGGATCGCGCGGGACCAGATCGAGTGGGGCTCAATACGCTCGCCTACTACCAGACTTTCTTCGACAGGACGCTAGAACTCAAACTTGGCTATCTCAGAAACCAAAATGAATTCACCGGCACATTGTTCGGAGGGATTACAGGATCGAACATGTCTGCCTTGTTCCAGGGGGGCATGAGCACCAATGCCGCACCGACGCCTGCGGTCAACCTGAAGTACAATTTTGCCCGTGCCTTGTACAACAAGGCCTCGGTCCAGCGCTCAATTAGTCCAGATGGTCCCTATGTCCAGATAACGGAGAATCCCACGGGTTTGAACTGGAGCACGCCCCACGCAGGCATTCTTCTCATTGATGAAGCCGGCTACAAGAGCAAGGCAGCTCCCGGCGTACCCGATACCTGGCTGCGGGCGGGCGTTGGTTTCAACAGCAGCCGGTACACGAGTTTGACGGATCCCAAGCGAGGGAGGGAAAGCGGGAATAACTTTCACTACATCGCTGCGGACAGGCAGTTCTGGCAGAACGACCCCGATGGGATCCCATCTCGCGGCATCTATGGCGGCTTCTCCATTATGGAAGCTCCGCCGGACCTGAACAGGATCAGCCGGTATTGCGAGCTTCGTCTTTACGCGAGGGGATCATTTGACAGTCGGCCCAGTGATCTGATTGCACTCGTTGCTAGCAACACGAGCTGGAGCAACTTTGCGGTGGATGCTGCCCTCGCCAAAGGGCAGCTTGCGCATCGCGAAACAACAGCAATCACCGCAACATATACCGCCCATCTCGCTCCGGGAATATATGCAGGGGTGGGGCTGTCATACATTCATAACCCGACAAGCATCACGCACACTCCCCAGACTAAAGACGCGCTCAATCTGTTGCTATCTACGTTGGTATTCTTCTGATCATCGCAACCGCCATTCTGCTACCAACTCCTCGTGACCCGAGGGACTTGAGCTTGGCGATCTCTTTGAAAGGATCCGCCGCATCTGCGCTAGCCAAGCATTGTTGCTCGGCTTGACGGAAAGTCGCTGACCCGGCGGTGACGTGCGCCAGTTCAGCGGGGACGCGAATAGCAACAGACTCGTTGAAGCATTAAAGTATCTACGGACCTTTCGCTCGACGGGGGGCGTCGTGCCCATCGTGCGTCCAAGGCGCACTCGCGCTAATCTCAATTCTTCCCCCACAGAACCGGACTCTCATCAATTCTCCAAGACGCCATACCCACGGACACGCATCGATGGCGCCCCTGTGCAGAACCGCGTGCCGCACGAGGCTAACCGGCAAGAGGAGCATCAGGGTGGGCAGGATAATACGCCCGTACCGTCGGCTCTCCACGAAGGACAGGTCCTTGTCGGTCCAGAGCAGCTTCTTAAGAGCAGCTTCGCTGCCTACTGGATCATCTGGGCGACCAATCCATAGCATTGCCATGTTCCGTTCCTTCAAAGGAGCTTCAGCAGCTCGAAAGGACTTACGTGACGAGGTTCAGCGGCAATGGGAGGATCCCCTGGGCCTCTCGTTTTTCGTTGATCCTGAAGGGTTTACTGTTGACGAGGAGCAGTTCTCGAGGGGAGCTCGACGCAGAGCAGAGCTCTCGGGAGGAACCCTCGGGTAAGCGTCGCAGGAGGGCCCTATCGATCGGGGTGCACACGGCGTTGGCGAGAGACAGTCGTCTTCGAGACCAACCTCGTGTCTGAGTACGAGCATTGGAGTTGTAGCACGATAAACCGACCGCCAGCACCATCGCCAACGTCCCGCCTCAGCTCTGCAATCTACATCGACTGGATGCATGGCCCATCAAGCGCGACGTGAGCGAAGGCCGCGCGCGAACTGCCCGCCGAGCATTTGGAAATGCAGCCAAGTTTGATTCTTCAGCCACGTTCGGGATAGGCGCGAACGCGCCGACGTCCCGCGCTTTCCACCAACTCGCCCCTATAAGGCACTCCACGGATAGCGAAATAGGTCGGGCGCCCAACTTCCGGCATGATGCGCTGGCCTTCAAGGACGCGGACAAGGTAATCGGGCAGGAATCGCTCCCGGTGCTCCCATCCGCCCCGAATCAAATAGCCAAGATCGACTGTACCTTCGTCGGGTCGCGCGGCCCTGACGATCTGCGGGGGACGATAGAGGGGCTGCGATGGGCCAGCTTCGTTTATCCCGCCAGCGCGCGGGTGATGGATCAGGCGAACATCCATGGGGCCTTCCGGCCCGACAGTCGCGGAATAGCGCTCCCCATTGATCGCAAACTGACTTGGCCCGAACTGGTTTGGCAGCAGATTGATATTGCTCAATACGTCGATCAACACGTCTGAAGCCGCCCTGGAGCCGTGGCGCCAGTCGGCGCCAACGATCGCTCCGATATCCCGCAGCTCCGCAGCCGGCCCCGGCGGTCCTGCGAACCACGAGGTGGCTGCAAATTCAGGTGCTGGCGCAGAGCGCGCATCGTCACGCAAATCGTGCGGTGTGGGTGGATCCAGATCAACGAAGGAGTCGAGACCGCCGTAGATGTTTGAGGATCGGGGCCTTACCGATGACGGCGATGCGGGTTCTTGCATCTGTTGCCCAAGCCAGGCCCAGGCTCCCTGGCTCGGGGTGGCCGGAGTAGCAGGAAGCTCGAGCGGCGGATGAGCTTGCGCGGCCCAGTGCGGCGCTGGCACTGGTGAGGCGGGTTCGTGGATTTGCTCGCCAATCCAATCCCGGGCTGCCGCGCTCGGCGTTGCCGGGGCTGCGGGAAGCTCTTGCGACGAACCGGCCTGCCAATCGCTGGGCGCTCGCATCGATGTGGTGGGCCCATGGATCTGCTCGCCAAGCCAATCCCAGGCTCCCGCGCTCGGGGTGGCTGGCGTTGCAGGAGGCTCCTGCAGTGAGTGCGGCTGTCGAGCAGCTTCCCAAGAAGGCTGGCCCGGATCCTCAGGAGGCGGCAATCCAAGCGCCCTGTTCGCCTCCAGGATTTGCTCGTATTGGCCAAGCTTGACTAGATCAGGCTTGATCTTGCCGTCCTTGGTTTCGCGCCTGTATTCCTCGACATCCCGGTCAAGGGCTGGGGTGGAAAGTCTGCCAGCCATTGCCGGCCGATCATGCATCTGCAGCCACTCACTTAGCCTATACATGCGGCGAGCTTGCCTGTCGATCGTCTCCGGCTCGATCCTGTGCGCCGCCTTTTCCGCCGCCGACCACATGTCGATGAGGATTGCGTCCGCGCGGTGAGGGGCCAGTCGGCGGAGATCAGGCGCCAGCGCGTTTCCGGCACCGACCTCACGGAGCTTCTTCAAGGCCGCTTTGATGCGTCTGCTTCTGTCCTTTGCGTAGGTATCGACATCCTCATCCAGCTCAGCTTCCAGCTGATGGTTTTCCACCTCCGGGTTGTCCTGCTGCGCGTTTTCTGATTCCCGTTGAATTCGATCCGCAATTGAGGGCCTGCCGGCGGTGCTCAGGCGCGCGCTCAAATGGCGCAAATCGGCTGCGGCATTCTTGATCGTGCCGTCGGTGAGGTTACCCGCGGCCTTGTTTCTGAAATCTCTTATCAGCACCTCGTCCTCCTCTGGGACAGCGCGCGTCCGGCCTGGCTGGCGAGCATAGTCAATGCGAAAAGTCGTGGAAAAGGCATCCCCCTGTCTCGCATTGCGCGAGTACTTTTCGCTGCTGCTCCCGCCAAAAGCCTTGCCGATTCCCGACTTGAAGCGTGACCATAATCCGCCGCTTCTTCCGCTCTTGGCCGACGCGGCAGACTCTGCGTCTGGAAAGCTGTAGCGCGCGCTGCTGAACGGATCATCTCGCAAGCCGGACTGCGGCACTTGCGCCGAAGCGGGAAGCTGGAAGCTGGGAATGTCTACGCTCCGCCGCGTGCCGCCCAGCGCACTCTCCCTAAAAGCGGAGTCCGGCGGCATCCGCATCGAACCGCCGAAATTCTCCCGCCGGACTGCTCGACCCCCTCCTGCGGGAGCCCGATCAGGCGAACTTGAGTTGCTTTCATCTGACGGATCGAGATTCAAATCCTCCAGCCGCCGTTCAAAACCACCGTGCTCCCTTTGGTTGTCTCCTCGCTGCGCGGTCCGCTCTTGCAGGGCGGCGTACTCCCGCATCCAGGCTCCTGAATCGAAGAATGGGTCAACCGGATCCACCCTGCTCTCCTCATGTTTGTACAGGCCCGACAGCAATCGGTACGGCCTCGTAGCAGATCGTCTAGCAAGAAACAGATTGTGGATTGTTGTAGCCGCAACCTTTCGAAAAGCTGACGAGATCAGGACATTGCTGCGCGATTGACGGCCTCGCATCGGCCGCCGCCTGGCGATAGGCGCTCCAATCTTTTTGCACCTCTTCGCCCGGCCTGTTCAGTCGACGAATTTCGTAAGCCGATGATACCAATGGATCGTCCTGTCGATCGTGTGAGGAATTCAAGCATCAGGCCCGGAACTCACTCAGCCGCTAACAATGTCTAAGGTCATGGCGTGACGAGCATCTTCTCCTCCTTCGCATCAACTTTGGCGCTGAGCTTATCCTGCGGGTGCTCTTCAATGACGGACAGCGACCTCTCCTTGACGCAGACCGGGGGCGTTCTGGTAACCTGGACTTCCATTTGTTGCTTTCGGCTGCGCTTGTGAGGGACCGAATTGGCCTACTGCGGTTTACCAGGTCCGGCGCTTTCGTTCGAATGCAGAACGTCCCTTTCGAAGGCTTACGGCGTATCCCCCGCTTCCCGGAAGACGTGGATCACATAGGGCTGCCCTTGAGGGAGCGTAGTCGCCTAGACGAGACGAACAGCGAGTTCAGATATCAAATCGCCCAGACAGCTTTTTCAAGAAGATGTGCAGATTGTCCTGAGTTCTCAGTAGTCATCCCGAGCGCCTCTCGGCGCTCGGGATCGGACAGGCAGCGCGCAGTTCGAGGATGAGCTTGGCAAGCCAGCTCGGCAAATGAAGATCCAGCAGACTTCATTCGTTCGCTTCAATCCGCCTCAGCCCTTGACTGCGGAACCGCAAGGCTTGTCGTGCAGTCTCGGAAGCGCCTCGATCAGGCGCGTGAACGACTTCGCCCGGATGACGGATGGGCCGTCGTAAGCTACGAATACGGTCCTCCAACACTTGCTTGGCGAGATGGAGTCTCGCTGGAAGGGCTCGAATTTCACTAGATCTGACGAACAGTTAACTCCCACGTCAAACGATCTGGTTGGCCGGCGCAGCGCCCTGTCTGGTCTGCTCAACAACTTCCGACGGACGGAGCTCTGGTCCCGAGGAGCTGTTGAGCTGACGCAGATATGCCTCGCATTGCGCGCGCGTTTTCATCGCTCGGCAAGACCGAAAGGCCCGCATTTTCCAAAGTGCGACAGCACCTTCGCGGCAATTGGCGAGGCTTTGACCGATTTTTGGCTCCGCCACAGAGCATTGATAGATATATCTCGCGTGATGAGACCTCAGAGTTCGAGGCCGCCACGCTCGGCCAGCACACGGTGCATGACATCGCGTTTGATCTCGCTGGCGAGCTCGTTTCGGACTTGGGCTCCGAGCACCCGCTCCGCATCCGGATCGCCTAGAAGACCGTGCTCGGCCAGTCGCTGATCCAAGCGGGTTTGAAACTCCTCGCCCATGGCTTCGACGAGCCGGTCTTGCATCGCTTCATATTCATCAGGAGCGATTCGCCTCAGCACCGTCTCCCAGGGTTGCCAGCGGGTTGCCATGTAGTCAGTAAACTGGTTCGCTTCTTGCTCGCGAACCGAGTCCAGTGCGCGCGCCGCATCATCGGATGACACGTGAGAAACCGTCAGAAAGCGCATGTCAGGGGCGACGTGAATCAGCTCCAGCGGCTCGCGAAGAAGATTTTGATAGGCCAAGTAGACTTCAACGTCGTCTAAGTCCGGGTGGAGAGTGAGGAGCGCGTTGACCCTGTCGCGCGCGATGCCTTCCAGCGCGTCCAGGCGGAACGCAACGCGGCCGCGCTGGATGAGTTGGCCGAGCCTATCATCATACACCCCCTCCTCGACGTCAGCATTAAGGCGCGCGGTCCGCATACCGTTCCAGTGCAGAGTAACACGATCCTCGCAACTCGCGTTGGCTTCAGAAGCCTGTGTGAAAAACTGCTCGCGCAATCTCGGATTGGTCGCCGCCTGCCGCAGATCGTCCGCCACGGCCTGCCGAAACTCGTGATTGCCATAATTGACGGTCCCACGTAGCCTTTCTAGGAACCGGGCGTAGTCTTGGGCGCCAGGCTCATCCGCAAAGTGCTGCCACTCGGCTAGCGCCGTCGGATCGTCCCCGAGCCAGTGCGCGGCAGCCTCGTCCAGAGGCAGCTGCTCAAGATGGGGGGCCGCGAGGTGAGCGCGGACCTCGTCCGGGAATGGGTTATTACCGAACTCGACGTTCTGCAGCGGATGGCTCAAACTCCCCGGTAGGAGATCCTCGGGCAGGCTGGTCAGCCGGTTACCGCTGACATCGATCGATTCAAGCCAGCTCGGAAGGGTTTCGGGGAGATTGGCCAATTGATTGCTGCTGACATCGAGCTCAACGAGCCGCCATGGGAGGGACTCGGGGAGTTCGGTCAGCTGATTGCCACTAACCTCGAGCGAGGTGAGGCTGCTCGGGAGAGCGTCGGGCAACCTAGTCAGTCGGTTGTTGTTTGCGTTCAGGATCCCCAGCTCCGCCGGGAGGCTATCTGGGAGACTCGTCAACCTGTTATCGCTCACCTCTAAGCGATAGAGGCTCGCCGGAAGAGCGTCCGGCAAACTGGTCAACCGGTTGTGGCTAATTAAAAGTTCGTGGAGACCAGGTGGGAGGCTAGCGGGCAGGCTGCCTAGCTCGTTGTGCATGGCGCGGAGGTTCAGCAGTCTCGGCGGCAGGGCGTCGGGCAAAGCGGTTAAGGACAGGGATGACAAATCGACCAAGTGCGAGCGCATGTTGTCCGCAGCCCTGATTCGCGAGCGCCCCTGTCCGCGGTTCTCCGCTGAGCCCTGCCCCTCTTCGCCAACCCACTCGTCCAGGATCCGCGCGCGCGCGGAGCTGGGGGTCCGATACCCTGTCAAGCTTTCGACCAAATTTGCCAAGGCGCGGTTGAAGCCGCCGAGGTAGCTTTCCCGCTCCCCTTCTTCAAAATTATCCGGGGCAGAACCTGCGCTCCGCTGTGCCTGTCCTGTGTCCATCACCTTATCTGCCTCGTCAGAAACTAAGAAATCCGCGTGCCGCTGCGCAAGGCCGCGGAGCAGGAGTTTGCGCGCTGGCGCAATAATCATTCGAGCGGGCGCACGTGCGCCCGCGGCGGCCCGCCCTGGTCGAAGGCGGTTCAGCTTCACACGATTTGGAGGCGGCGAATGGATCGCTGCTGCTGCAACGTTTGCTGCCATTCCGTTGGCCGATAGATCCAGAGGACCGCTAACGTGAAAGCGTTCTGCCGCTAGCACGGCCACCTGTCGATCAGCTGACGAGTCTCGCTGCAAAAACGCCCAAGTCACTCGGTTTGCCACCCGTAGCAAAGACCAGCGTTGCACCGATTGCCTTGGCATGTGAAAGGACGGGCCGCGGACGTGAGCGTTCGAGCGCCTGCCGCTCTTCGTTCTTCACGGACTCGGCCGAAAAGGGATCCCTGCCTGCCATTGAGGTAACGCACCGTTGCCGCGCCCCGGGCTCGATGTTTAAGCCGCTGCCGCGTCGGTGCGGAAACGTGTAGGCGGAGCTAACGGGCCACCATGGATTCACAGTTCCAAATCGTTGCACCGAAATTATGCCTGCTTCGATGCCATCGCTGCGGTAACTGCGATAGGACCGTCAGCTTGTCGAAAGAGAAGTGTCCTAGGTCCTAGATGGTGTTGTCACGGGCTGAGTTGGCCCGGTGTGGTAAGGGAGGTGAAATGGATCCTTTTGAGACAGGGCAAATTCGGCCTGACGGAGGCATTCCTTCTGCATCTTCCCAACAAGAGGGGGCGGAAGACGGGCGGGGGGCGGCACACTGGGATGCATTCGTGACGGGTTTCGCAGCAAACTCCGGGCATTCAACCCATGCGGTGACCGAAGCAGACGAGACCCTTGAGAATTGGGCTTCTGAACAGCACGTGGGTCTCCTCGAGGACCGGGACGAAGCGGCAAGGCGGGTCAATGCTCTGGGTGAAGACGCCACGCTGGATCTCCAGTCGCTGTCCCTTACCAGTCTGCCCAGACTTCCAAGCGAGATCGTCGTGCTCGATGTGCCCTTCAATCGGCTTACCAATCTGCCTGACGAACTTCCGGCTTCGCTCCAGCGTCTTGATGTTAGTGGCAATCAGTTGAGCAGCCTGCCCGCGCTCCCGGGCGGGCTCAGAGGCCTCGACGTGAACTCGAACCGGCTGGAGAGCCTACCTGCCGTGCTGCCTGCCGGGCTCCAATTTCTTTCCGCCAACTACAATCGGCTGCTGAACCTACCCGACGCCTTCCCTGCTTCGCTCCAATTTCTCCACCTCAGCGATAATCAGCTGACGAGTCTACCGGCGGCGCTCCCTGCTATGCTCGAGTTTCTCGACGTCAGCCAAAATCAACTGACGGATCTGCCGGCGGCTCTCCCAGCTTCGCTCCGGTTTCTCGACGTAAGCCAAAACCATTTGACCAGTCTGCCCGAGAACCTGCTGACCGCCTTGGGCGATGGTGGCACCCTAGTTCTGACTGAAAATCCGCTATCTGAGCAGGTGCTGGCGAACCTGGGGGCAATCATAGGCGCGGAGGGTTATGTCGGCCCGACTGTCCACCTTTCGCACGACGACGAAAGTGAATCGTCCGGGACAGACGATGAGCAGGCGGACGCTCTAGCTGAAACAGTTGCAGAATGGCTGAAGGGCAATCCACAGGAGGACGATCGGGAGGTGCTTGCCGCTTGGCAGAACTTTGCAGAAGAGCCGGGCGCTCGGGAATACGGGCTTTTCCTCGCCAAGCTGTTCGAGTCCGTCAGCTCTGGCAATGAAGGGTTCCGGCAATCGGTGGCCAATGATCTGCGTCAGGCGGCAAAAAACCCGCAACTGCGTGCCCAGTACTTTCAACTGGCATGGGATGCCAACCAGAGCTGCGAGGACCGCAGAACATTAACCTGGAACGGAATGCAGACCGCGCGCCTCATCGCGGAAGTCGAGAACGGCCTCTATGACAACAAGGCACGGCTTGCCGATCTCATCGAATTGGGGCGCGTCATGTTCCGCATGGACGCGCTCGAGGCGATCGCGCGCGATAAGGCTCACTCGCTCGCCTCGGTCGACAACGTAGAAGACATCGACGCCGTTGAAGTCTTTCTTGCCTATCAGAGCAAACTGCGCGAGCGGCTGGGACTACAACACGTCGCGCCGGACATGCGCTTCTTTGAAGTCTCCGGCGTTACCGACTCTGACGTTGACAGGGCAGAGACATCCGTGCGGGAGAGCGAGGCGGCCGAATTTGCCGACTATTTGGCAATGGATTGGCAGCCTTGGGACGATGTGATTCGCCGCATCGCACCTGAAGAGCATGCCAAGACGCAGGACCAGCTCATTGGTGCAATGGGAAAGGAGTTCGACAGCCGAATGGAGCAACAGCTCGCCGATCAAGGCCTGACCGGGGCTGAAGCTGGCCTCGTCGAAGATGCCAAGCGAGTGTTGGGCGCCGCAGTTCGCAAAGAAATCGCCCGTGAGATCAAGGGCGCCCTAAGAGATAAGGTGCTCAATGAGCACGGCCTCGCGCTCTGAAGCCCCCTCTGCCGTAGGATGCTGTTAAATTTTGTTGTCGTTCCTCTCGTGCACCGGTTTGGGGGCCGAGAGGAACGCCTAATGCGCAGCGAGTGCAGCGGAGTGCCGATCGAGAGACCGGCGTTGCTCCTGTCTGTCATGCTGCCGTTTGATGTAGGTCAGGTCGACGCTTGGAGAAGACTGGCTGCTAGCTCTCTACTGAGGCTCCTATGCGCAACGACTGGATCGTCAGTCATACCAACTCTCCATGCGGAGCACGCCAGTACACATTTATCGGACACGCCTGCAATGTTAAGAGTTCAAGCTGGCTTGTTCGCGCGCGTTTCGATCTTCGCGCAGCGGCGCATCAATTCGTCAAACGTGTCCGGCACATCGAGCAACAGCCCGTCATCAACCATGTGCTGGCAATCCTGCTCCAAAGACGGTTCGGGACCTTCCTTCGGGAACAAGCTTCAAGGCACCGCCGACAGGGCTACGCGTATGCCCGTAAAGACCCCATCGCGGATCGCGCGAGACGCCCGCTGCAATATGCCGCTGGCCTAAGGGGCGTTGGGTAATCGCGGTGCCCGGCTATCGGAGCCATTTGAATCGGTTCGCTGGGCAAGCCCGCCGACGACGGAAGAGCCGCTACAACCCCGTCACCGGCCCCATGCAGGTCTGCTTGCCGTGATGAACGCATGCTCTTGCATCAGGGCTCTCCTTGATGAAAACGGCCATCGGCACACCTGGAAATGTTGCGCGGCACTTGACATGAGAGGGAGTCGATTGACATGTTATTTTGAATGCCGACGGCCGGCGCCTGACGAGAAATTTATGCCGACTTTGCCTTCATCTGAGCTGAAGAATGACCTTCTGCGCTCGCTTGTGCATTCGATTAAATCGAGCTGCGATGTTGGCCTCACATTCGATTTACGCCCATTGGCCCCAATCTTCGACGGGTAGTTGGACAGGCTGCCAATAAGGGCGGGATAACCGGATGATCGCATCCCGCCGCGAGCGATGGAGCGTCTTAACGAGCTCCTCTAAGCTTGGAGTGACAGCCGACGCCCTGCCCCCTCAACGCCCCGGCAGTTTGGTTGCTGGATACCACTCTCCATCATGTCCGCTCTCTTCGTCATTTATCCGAGGATCGCCGTCGCTCCCTCACCGTCAGCGTTGTTTTGTCTTCCATCGATATGGTTCCGCAGGCAGCCAATCTGTGGCACCCCCGAAGAACGCTGTCAGGGACCATCTCGCGGCTTCCACATCGGTCAGTTGATGGGAGTAAGGTTCGCGGCCTGAGGGGTTAGCCCCGACCCCGAAGGATCTATATTCGGCATAATAGCTCGTGCTCAAGTTGTTGGTCTTGCCCCTATCCCATTCGCGCCAGCCTTCGGGAATAACCTGCGCATCTATCTTCGTCGACAGAAAGACCACTGTGGCGTACGGCCGCCAGGGTCGGCCAAGCGCGATATCGCGTGCGGCAGGGTCGGCACTTAGAGTGCAATGATCAAAAACATAGCCGCTGTCCTCGTTCGGTGCTGCCTTGCTCTGAGCGGTAAAGACGACCGCCTGGTTGGCGATGCCGTGCAACTCACATTTCCGGAACCAGGCCTTGGCGTTGCCGAATACGAAATCGACATGCCCTTCGATGTAGCAGTTCGAGAAGTATTGACGTGACATTCTGCCGTTTGGACCCTTGCCGGCAAGCAGCGTGTCCTGGGCGCCGAGCAGGCGGACGCGCGTAACGACGTCCCTGTCTCCGGTAAGAGATAGTGCAACCGCCTGCGAGGGTGGATTGGCCGGGTTGAGAGAGTAGTCGTTCTGGATGGTCAAGTTCTCGAGCCGGAAGTCATCGCCAGTGGCATCCAGCGTCGCCGACCGGGCGGTTCCTCCTACATTGATCGCGCCGTCGCCATACACAATGACGGTATGCTCCGGCTTGCCACCAGTCCCTGAGAGATGAACACCGGATTTGGAGATTTTGACCTTCTCACGATAGATACCCGGCGCGATCCGAACATCTCCGCCTTCCGCCGGCAATGCGTCGATAGCTTGCTGCACGGAGTGATAGGCTGCATTCTCGGCATGCGACACCAACAGTGGCTGAGCGTATGCTGATGACATGCAGAAACATCCCGTCAGAAGTGCAGCAGGGTGAACGAAAATACGCATGATCCTACACTTCGTTGAGTCAGCGGCACCTCGACGCAGTCGACAGAGCCTCTCTATGCGGGATAGCCGCCGCGCATGGGCAACTCATTTTTTCGCGCCAAATCAGAACCTCCACGTCACCTTCGCATTCCCGGCCCTGCAAACCGTCAGACAATTGCAAACAAGTCCGGACGTGAGGCCGACCTTCGTCAACACCAGTAATCTTGGCGCAGATTCTGAACTCACCACCCGAGTTCGGCGGCGGATGTAGTGCTTACCGATTGCTGTTGCGGAACGCCCTGGAACATACCTCCGAGCCGCGCAGCAGCGGTTTTGAAGCTCGTCCGGGCAGCGGCGGTGATACGTCAGAATGATTTGCGGTGACGTTCGCATGTTCAACTTGCCAAGTGGCGGAATCGGCAAATCGGACATCTTCGAGTGTCACGTCAAGTGCATGCTCCTCGTCTACGCCGCGCATCAGCAACACACCGGTGTCGCCATGCACATGACTGAGAACGATTCGCCGATAGACCGGAATTCTCGTGCCTTGTGCGCGCGGATCATATTTTGTATCGAAAGCTAGCGGCCACCGGTTGCCCCTCAGGCACACGTACTCGTAAGTCACGCTCTCGACCAGACCGCCTCGGCTAACATCGCTCTTGATGCGCAGGCCGGACGTCGTACCATCCAGCGTCAGATTACGCACCAATATGTCTCTGGCCCCGGAATTCACCTCACTGCCGATCGACATGCCATGCCCCCAGCCGAAATAATTATCAATGATCGAGATATGGCTGCTTGAGCCATTGTCGCCGGCCTTGATTGCGACGTTGTCGTCACCCGTACGGATCAAGCTGCGGGTAATGGTCACATCCTGACTCGCGCCAAGATCGATGCCATCGGTGTTGCGCGCATCCGCCGGTGAATCGATTATGAGGCCCCAAAACGTGGCACCTTGGACCCGGTTCATCGCGACATGAAAGTTGGGAGCGTTGCGCAAGGTGACACCAGAGAAAGTGATGTCCTGCGCGTGATCGATTTGGATCAAGCGCGGGGCGTTCTGGTTGCCGCCCTGGGCTTGAGCGCGGCGCGCTAGCTGCCACCAGGTTTCCGCGCCGCCGCCAATTATTGCGCCGCCCTGACCATCGATGATGCCTTCTCCGTAGATGCCGCCGCCGCGCGTTCTAGAAAAGCTGATGAATGGCCGGCAACCGCCGCCCTTTTCCGCAATACGACCACATTGTCCGAGGCCCTTGTCGTAAGCAGCAGGTTCGGGGATGGCGATCAGCGTCGCCCCGCGTCCGACCCATAACGTCACACCCGATTTCATCTCGAGCGGGCCCGACCGGAACTCGCCACGCCCTAAATACACGGCGGCCCCGGAAGAACATTGGTCGATGGCATTTTGCAACGTGGTCGTATCTTGCTTGCCAGACGGCACGAGGCGCTCGCACACACTATGAGGTGCAACAGGCTCGGTGATAGTCCGGCGATCTTGCGCTTTCGCGGCGGGGAAGACAACGATGGAGGTGAGTATGAACAATAGGGCCAAGTTGCGAAAACGCTTTGTCATCGACCTCCTCGTGCTTTGTCAGGCATCCACGCCCCATCGGTATCGAGCCGCTGGCTCGATCTAGCCGCCGCGCGCGTCACTGGCGCGCGCAAGATGACATTTATAAGACGCAGCAGAGGCCCGGACCGTGCACCTGCGCAGCAGCACTTTGCAGATGCGCAAAAAACACGAAGCGTCATGCGATGGTTCAAAATCCGACAGCTTCGTCAATGGTCGGCCTTCTCGCGCCAATCAAGCGGGTCGCCAGATTCGGCTTTTTTTGCATCTAGAAAGTCGTCGGCGCCCAGTGCTTGCTCTTGATAACGATTTCGATGAGCGGCGCATCAGCCTCACTGGGAGCAAAATTGGCCCAGTACCCGCCGAAGCCGCGGCACTCACGCGCGCCTGACCCCGGCTGCTGCTGCTGAACCTCCGCGCTGTTCTTGAAGCGTCCGGAAAGCCATACCTGTGTGCTTGTTCTCCTTGAACACCGGGTTGGCGAGCTGGTTTAGTGTGCTGTCATCACTGGCCTGCAGCGACTGCCGCCCTCGCCGGGAAAATCCGCCACCTTAAAGCATCTGAAGATACTTTTCAGCCGTAGATGGTGAGAGTTTCGGACGAGTACTGGGACCGCTCACCATCTCGTGAATGTAATCATGATCCGCGCGCGACACATTCGACGGCGGATTGCGACCGCGGCATCGAGGCAAGGCCTGCCACGCGCGCTGTATTCAGTTGCAGCTCAAAGGCATCTTCTTCCGCCAGTTTCGGCTGATGGTTTAGTCCGGCGCGCTGTACCGATGGCGGAGGGGCAGCACTGGATAGTCGAAATTGTGCGAGTGCACGCCCGCCTCCCGTGCAGGATCAATGGGTGTATCCGTATTCGGACAAGCTTTCGAAAAGCTGACGAGGTTACGGCCGGGAAGATGGATAAAACGACCGAACTGTCCCTGAGTAAGGGGGACAGCTCTTGACGTTCAATCCAGACATCTGCGTGAGCCGCCCTCCAGACAGGAGGCTCTAGTCAACACCGCAGGGAGACGTCCCGCATGTGGTGTTACTCCGCGCCCCATCCGCCGGCCCAACGCACCGCGATCACCAAAACGCCAGGCATAACGGCAGGCCGCCAGTTCGCCCGCCCCGGTCCGTAAAATGATGCCTCGCAAGCCGGTCGGTATTCTCGCCGTTAACGTGGGTTACGGCAGCTTTCAATGGTCTCATGATCGCCTGGAAAACGCCACGGCAGCTTCCTGGTCAACAGGATCATCGATGCTTCACGGTTCGCGCGGTAGCGCGTCACGTATTGAATTGTTTGCCGCAGAGTTGCAGTGGCGTTCATCGATCGGCAATGAGATCGCTCGACGCTCAAGCCTCCGCTCCAAATCCGCCAATCCTGCCTTACATTCGGCGACGACCGATTGGGCACGAAGCAGCTTGACCGTGAGCTCGTCCTTCTGCCTGACCATTTTCTCAGGATCCCAATCGTCCTGCAACAGCTCATTGACCATGTGTGACCACCGATGCAGGGCCGGCGCTTAGCTCCAAGAACCCAGGCTTGGCATCTCGCCGATAGCGGCGCTTGAGCCACGGGTTAAAGGTGGCGCAAACGATCGTCCAGAAGCGTACCGTCTTAACCCCGGTGTGCGCCATCTTGTTGAGGACCGCCATTGGTCGCGAGCCCGTTGCAGGACAGCCGTATTCTGGCCGGCAAAGCAAACGGCAATCCGAACGTAGCAGAGTTCGCGTTGCTGGCACGCGCTTTGGAAAGTGCATCAGGAGACGTCTGCCATCGATGAAGTGGGCAGTTTCATTTGAATACCTGGATCGGGTGCTGAAGGAATATCACGGCCAAATTGGTGCCGTCACACATTCAAGCAACCGACGTGCCAATGCCCTCGAGCACTTTATAGACAGAATCATGTAGGTTGTTTCGCGCCATCTGGCTGCCGGCGACCCTACTTGTCGCGACTGAAACAACCGATGTCTTGAGCAAGGGAGCGAAAGCCGCAACCACGAGCCTTTAGCAGCGCTCGCTCCGGCAGCCGATGTCGGCCAGAGTGCTCCCACCATTTTTGCGCAGGACGTTGTGGCGTGAGCCACAGTGGCGAGCGTTAACGCCAGAGTGACGGTGCTGTGCGGCTGATCGGCAGTCGATCCCCAATGCAGAAGAGCGTTGGAGGCTCCTCGCAATCTGATGCCACGGCTGTTCACGATACTGATCTCACGCTTGAATTCCGAAGCCGCGTTTGGCCCAGCCTGGTCGAAGATCAGTTCGTGGCCCGCTTGCATCCTACGTCGCGATGCTACGCAACTGCGCCGCTCGGACCGGACTGTCTCACCTTCAGTCAGCATGGGCATCTTGGATGGCGTGGGAGATTGAACGGTCGAGCCTACAGTGAGACAAGCACTCGCGTCCGAATATGCCAAGCTCAAGCCGATCTGGAGCCCGGACAATGTTCGAATGTCAACAGCGTTTCGGTTTCACTCTTCATCGCGCGTTCTCGCTTGCTTGCCCGATGAGAGGCTCAAGACCTCCGAAATCTCCCGCAGTTGATACTCGCGAGCACGGTGGAGCTGCTCATTGCGGGAGCGAGACCGCCGTCCGAAGATCCATGTCTCGCGGAATAAGTCGCGCACGCCAACCGTCCGTCAAAGAACAGATCGCGATTTTTGTCCCCGAGTTCTTCACTGACGAAGAACTAAGGGAGCCAATTGTAGCCGACAGCGAACCCGGTAGCGGAATCCATAATCCTTTATCCGCGGCTTAGCTCGAATGGAAAAAACGAGCGGGAGAGTTGGTGGGATCAGCAGCCGAGGAAAACCGACGAGAGAGCAATCGCACGATGATCACTGGGGCAAGACCGCCCGTCGTGGCTGCCTGCCGTTCTTCCATGGGACGATCAGCAAGCGAGAATAACGCACGCGTTCGCGGTCCATTGGGAAATGGCCTACTTAAGCTGGGAGTGTCGCGTCTTTCTGACGAACTGTATGATTTTAGAAGTTAACCGGAGTCAGCCAGATGGCACCTCGCCAGATCACGCGCATCACAAAGCATCGCGAAGACAGCCATCGGCGTATTCAAGTCAGCGGCGCGCCGCTTCCCCTGAATAGGCGCAATCTCGCGCACGTATTGAGCTATGGTGACTGCCTTGTTTTCTACAAAGGAAGCGCCGCTGAGATCATGGCCCTCAAGATGGGCGTTTCGGTGCTGTCACGCCAACCGCTGACCTGCCCTACTCTCCGAACTAACTGAACCTTAAGCTTGCAGAGTGATCCGCTCAAAAACGGGCGGCCCTGAGAGCGGGCGGCGAGTTAGGCCACGCAGCCGTATAGCTTTCGAGCAGTCCGCACCCGTTTGTTCCGGCGGCATTCGCACACAATCAACACCCACAACAGCACGACCGCTTGGGGGTCCGTCAGCCCAATCCGGACCGCACAGAAATTCAACGAGAAGGAGCGGCATGGTAACAACCCTTTCTCCATCGGGCTCATTCACCAAGATACTCAGCCACGCCGGGCTCAAGCGCCCACAGGCAAGCGACCGTGATTGCGGTGAAAACGAGTACAGCGCCAATTGCTAGCACAATTTCCATCGTCGGCTTCCTTCCATTGCGCGGACCACCCACCAGACGTTGTATGTGAAGGAATTCCTCCGCCAATCGACTATCTGGACACCATTGTCCGTTACTCTCACGGAGAAGGGGGTTGAGGTGCAATAATCAAGGCCGCTGTAGACTCCTGGGCACTTGGGCCTCAGTAGCCAATGCGACTCCGCACCGAAGTGATATATGCTCGGTAGCGTACCGGCGATGTGGCATTCACTTTCGAAGTCGTAACCGTTTGTTATGCTCCTCCCGGTTACGCGGACTCTGATTCTGTTGTACCTGCGGCCTTCATGTTCGTATACGCTGAGGACTTCGCGACCGAGCGCATGAGCGAACGCGATAGCCGCTGAAGCCGCTCGAATACGTTGCTCCATGTTGCCTCGCGAGCAGTAACGGGGCGGACCCGAAATAGCCTTGAAACATCTCAGGCCCGCCCCAGCATCACAGTCCCTGCAAGACCGGTGACGCTCACCGCACCCAAGCAAGCACCGTGCCTTTCTTCCAAAACGCTGCTGTACCTCGGTTGGGCTGTGTATACTTGTGAAGTGTGGCCTATCTTGTTCTGCCTCCATGTCCATCAGGACGCAAAATGTTTGCAACCCGACATTCGCGGACCAACGTTGAACTCAAGTGCAGGTAAGCTCGCAATCGCACAGGAAGGGCGATCGCATCGCTCCGGAAGTACCGCTGACGCTTGCAGTCTACAACCCTGCCGATCCCAAGCAGCGATGGGAATTACTATTCTGAGTATCGCGGACAGTAAGCTGTGCATCGACAACAAAAGCCGCGTTGCGAAAGATGGCAATCCTACTTGGCTCTACCAATTCCAGGGGGGCAGTTGCTCAGCAGTGGAATTTTGTACTCCTAATGGACCTTTAGCGTGCAGAGTGACTGCCTCAAGGGGCGCGACGTCGCGGCGCGCATAGGCCGAACTCCGCTGATTACTTGCAAGCTAGCGTATGGTACGATCATGCTGCAGGCGCAAATCCGAGTCGTAACGCAAAGCACGAAAATGAGTTCATGGGCGCCTTAGCCGCCCCCATCATTCTCGATGTCTCTCCGCCCTCCTTGACGCTTGCGTTATCGATCGGCTCCTTCAATCAAGCAGCATGTTCTTGACCCAAATCATTGACGTTTCATTTTCCCAACGGGAGTACCGAGAGCGGAAAAGCCGCGGCGGCGTGCTTCAGCAACTTTCTAGTCAGGATAGTGACTCAGCCGGATTTGGTGCGGTTGTTTGAGAACGATCCAGGTCTTTCGACTCTTGCGGACGCGCAAGCCAAAGGCCGGCGTCTTCCGGTCCATATACAGACCGGGCTTCAGTGACTGAACGGTGAGATCTGTGAGTCCAAGAATGGCACGATCTGGCACGCCTCTCACGTGGATTGAGGCGGATAACCATGCCGAAGTATATGTGGGTCGAATTCGCGTAAATCACTTCATGAAACGGGGTTTACGGGCACTCTGTGGAATGGTGGAGTGCCTTCACAAAACATTGGTAAGCTGGCGGGCAGTTGTCCTGAACAATTACGTTTAGGATTATGGTAGCCCGTGACCGGCAAGACCGAATGCGGCAACCGGCGCATCGTCTTATTTTGTAGCCAGCGGCAAAGCCCGTCAGCTTCTCGCAAAGTCTCCGGTGTAGCGGTGCTGTCCTTGACAGAAGGAGCAGAGCGTGGACAATCCTCCGCGTCGAGCCCGACGGCTTTGATGGAGGTCCAGGACGAGTTCGTGCCTCAGGCGGCGCATGCCAGGCAATAAGTTCCGGACCATCTTCAGCAGGCAGTTCAGGCAGAGCAGACGCGCCAGACTCTGCGCCGGCGCTATGCTGACGCGCCTTTCTAGCTCGGCTCTCGTGATGAAGCATTTACCGCACTCGAACCACAATCACTACCAGCCCGCACCGAGAACTATTTGTCGCGGGACTGACGGCTCTGCGCCAACAGCGCTTCACCGGTGTCGCAATCCAAAATGCCTGGACGGCGCACGCCTCGGCTATGTTGCTTCAGCTGAGAAGGGGAGCTGGTCACGTCAACAAGACCTCACCATTACCTGACAACTATCCGCATCAACCCGAGACAGAGACCCCGCTCTCGTCCAAGACGTCATCCGGCTTTCGGATCAGCCAACCCGGAGATCTTCAGCTGAGATCTTGCCCGTACGCCCGGCCTTGGGCTGATAACTTACGCGGGCCCCCTCTTCGAGAGTGGTGTAACCGGCCTTTTCCACGGCACTGACGTGCACGAAGACATCGGGGCTTCCATCCTCGGGCCTGATGAATCCATAACCCTTGGTCGGATTGAACCACTTCACAATACCCATTGCCACGTCGGCACCTCCATAGTGAACCGTTGTGATCTAGCGAAGAGTCTTCCGGCCATCAAGAGCAGCCGCAAAAAACATCGCGGCATGGATGCGAAGGTCTCGTCTCATCTTTCTGTCGGATCGCCTAGCTGTCGCCCAATATGCAAACGATAGAAAGCCCCTGACGCGACCGCACTTCGCTTCGATGCCTGTGGATCCGGATGACGATTTGACCTTCGCTTCAGTTGCCGCGGCGAACGGTTCACAAGAGAGTTGCACGCATCGAACACGCCCCAATAATCAAAAAACACGACGTCTGCATTGATGGTCCGCGAAGTATCGGTCACTAAGCCAGCAACGTTTCGTGAGAATCACCCGAACTGGTTGAGCGCGCAGAGTCATAGTTCGTGCAACGTCTACCAGCAACGTGTTTTGGAAATGCGTCTGCCTACCATCATTGCCGACTTAAGGTCCGGCCCGCGCCGTCCGAGCCGCGTTTGGGTGATCACAGTTTCAGCACGCCAGCCGCTATGATCCACCACACTTTAGCTTGCGACACGTATACGCCGCTAGGCTGGCAAACGGAGGACGGACATTGGGACCCCACCGAGCGCCCAGTTTCAAGAGTGTGATGCGCGTGCGCCGTTAGCTTGATTACCTTGTCCGCGTTGCGCCTCACCGTAACAATCAGCGATGACATGGAAGCACGCACTGTTCATAGTATCAGCACCTCTATCATCGCTGTCTGCTTGTATTTCGCCACAGCGCCACCGAAACCGCGGCTTAAAGAAGACCCAAACGCCGCGCCTTGACGACGCACTGCGTCCGGCTGGTGGTTTCCAACTTTCGCATCGCATTCTTGACATGAAAGTTGACGGTGTTCTCGCTCACGTTCAGGATGACTCCGATCTCCCAGGATGACTTCCCCTGCTCGATCCATCGCAAGCACTGTTTTTCTCGTTCCGACAGCACAACCTCTTGCACATCCGCCAATGATTTTCTCCTGGATTCGAGAGAGAACAGGAATGGCATCAGCAAGGCCATACCACTCAGTGGCGCCCGCAAAGTATCGGCGGATCAGGACAAGTTCTTCGGCGATTGCCGTTCCATTCGCACGAGGCTGCCATCCTGCTGTAGCCCTATCGACGGGCTTTCGACATTGTCGCCAATCCGACGGCGGCATTACGACAACCGTGACTGTCGATATTTGCGTCTAAATCTATGTGAGCTCTAAATCTATGTGAGCCGGATATCACCCTTTCCCTAAGCACTCCTCCCCCGAAAGAGTGTGGGAATTCTCTCTCGGGACGTAGCACGGGCTCGCGAACCCAGGTCATTCATTTTGCATCCGAAGCCCTTCTTTCCAGCCTTAGGCGCGAGGCCAATCAACCCATAGCGAAAGCTCTACGTTCGGCGCCAATCCTATGGCGATCATGCAAGCCTTTGCGGTCCCAATAAACTACCAATGCTGGTCATTGAGCGGCATCACGCCGAAAAAAAATGAGCAGCGACGTTGGTGGCAATCTAGGTCGGCTTACAGGATTTAGACATGCAGCATCAAGCACGAGCCGTTCGGTCCACCGCAGGTCAATAACGCGTGCGGCCCTCGCCTGTCGAAATGCTTAGTGCCCAGGTCTGCTCGAATGATGAGCTCTCGTTTTTGATCGAAGCCCATGATGGCTTTTCCGACACAATCGCCCAGCGCTCAGGATTTAAGGGGCTCTGGGCGTCTGGTCTGTCGATTGCCAGCTCGCTGAGCTATGGTGATGCCAATGAAGCTTCATGGAGCCAGCTCGTCCAGAGCGTCGAACGCATGGTGGACTCGACAGAGCTAGCTGTGCTCGTCGACGGGGATGGCAGCTTCGGCAGTTTCGACAATGCTCGCCTCCTCGCACGCAAACTTCGTCAGGCTGGCGCGGCGCGCGTCTCGCTTGAGGACAGCTGCTTCCCGGCCTCCGCTCGCCGATATTGATGAATTCTGTGGTCGTCTGCAGGCTGTAAAGGATGCAGTCGCCTAGAATCTTGTTCTCGTGGCCAGGATCGCGGCGCTGTTTGCCGGGCACGGATTGAACGAAGTTAAGCTCCATTCGATTGTCGGCTTGTGGTGCCTGCCGTCCCGCAGTAGGGCATCCAGGCGTCGCACCAGGTCCGCCGCCCGGCCGACGAGTCCCTGCCCGCCCCGGTCGGCGTAATTAATGGTGTTGCGGACCCGGGCTTCGAGCTGCCTGCGGAAGGCCTCGATCCTGTCGAACATCTGCCCGATCTGATCGAAGATGCTCTCGATGGCCAGCAGGTCGTCGGCAGCGGCCATTCGACCGTCCTCGAGGTCGGCTGCCATGCTGGAAGCTGTGTACTCCTCGGCGAGGACCTGCATGGTTTCCGGGGTGTAGGAGATCCTCCGCGCGCGATCGACAATGGCGCTGCGGAAGCGGTACGGATGGTTACCGGTGAGGATGGACTCGAACTCCTTCAGCAGGAGTCGACGAACTCCTCGAAAAAGGCTTCCAGCCGGGTAGCGACTGTTTTCGACTCCATGACGGTCCGTCGGACGCACTTCAGATCGGCCAGAATGGTCCGCAAGCTCTTAGTGAACTGGTCGGCCTGATTGCGCGCCTCGCAAACGGCGATTGCGGCTTCGCGCTGCTTGCGGTCGATGATCTCGGGCCTCAGTTTTTCAACGGCCTCCGTTGAGGCGGATTTGCACGATCAAGCCGCCGAATCGCTGCGAGAGATCCTTATTGAGGCTGGCGAGCCGCTCCGGAAAACCGGACCTTTCTCAAAAAAGGAGCGAGCCAACCGCGAATACTGTTACTAGAAGACCTACGCGCCCTCGGTGGCGAGGGACCGGCGAAGACGACCCTCAAATATGTCGGTCCGATCGATGATCCCGAGATTGCCAAACACGCGGAAGCTTTCCAGCGCACCATGATTGGCTATAGCGCGCGACGCGAGCTAGCAGCGGAGTTGAGGCGGGCCAGCTACCCTGCCCCTCCCCAAATGGAAGGTCTCGTCGTCAACGAACTCGCGCGCGCGGGACTTTTCGGCTTCGCGCCACGACCGTCGGTTCGATGGCCTATCGGACATACAGCGGCCTAGTCGGCCTCAAGCTGCCCGACGAGCTCGTGACGACCGAGGATATGGACATCGCGAAATTCTACGGCATCTCGATCTGGATCGATGAAAGCATGCCCGACATCGAAGAGATCCTGAAAAAGGTGGATCCGACATGTGCGCCCTCATTCTCGCCCGATGAAACCAAGCTGTTCAGCGGTTTTGCCAATGCCACCGGCTTCAAGGTCGAATTCCTTACACCAAACCGTGGCGACGAGGACTACTCCTCCAGGCTGACGCAGATGCCTTCATTGTGGCAGTCTGTAGGGGCGCAGGTTTTGCGGTTCCTAGACTACCTGATCCATGAGCCCATCCGCTCTGTTGTCTTGCATGACGCCGGCGTGCCAGTCCTTGTACCGGCCCCGGAGCGCTACGCCGTCCACAAACTGATCATCGCGACCAAACGGAATGTGTTCTTTGCGGATAAGGCCAAAAAGGACATCAACCAGGCTGGCGCGCTCATTCAAGCATTCAATGCCGTCAAACGTAGTAGCGACCTAGGCTTTGCGTGGATGGAAGCGTGGGAACGCGGAGCCAGATGGCGACGACGGTTTGGTGTTGGCGCCCTGCGTCTTTCGGACGACACTTTCGAGATGCTCGCGAAGGGCGTAGCCGAAGCGGCTAAACTCGACGGCAAGCCGGCAGAGGAGTACGGGCTTACGGGAGGCAAGGAAGGTCTTCTGGCGCGCGTTTCAATTGCGAATCCGACGGCGTCGCCAACGCCGTGATGCCAATTCGACATGTCGACGAGGCTCTCTCGCCCATCATCGGCGACGGCCCCGGAAGCCTTGAGCGCAGATGTGCAGCCATGTTTGCCGGCGGTGAGTCGGCTCGGGTTTGTCGTGACATGCGTCTGTTCCTAGCATTACAGTTGCATTTTTCGTTTGAGGTGAGCGCGCCGCGTGTCAGCGGCCTGGTGAGCTCGCCGCCAGAGCGACCATGCGAGAACACGGTCGATTGAGATGCGCCGTTGAGCGAGCTTGATAGCGATGCGACGGTTTCCTGGGTCGACCAGCGACGCCGCGCACGATCGAAGATGCCCGGATCGAGGCAGTAATCGTCCGCACCCTTGAGACGAAACCGCCCAACACCACTCACTGGAGCTCGCGCAGCATGGCGATGGCCAGTGGACTGTTGGTCTCGACGGTACAGCGGATATGGCGCACCTTCGGCCTGCAGCCACATCGGTTGGAGACCTACAAGCTTTCAAACGATCCTGACTTCGTCGCCAAGGTTCGCGACGTCGTCGGCCTCTACGTAGTCCCGCCCGAGCGCGCCATCGTGCTGTGTGTCGGCGAAAAGCCGCAGATGTTGGCGCCGGATCGGAGCCACCCCTCGTTCCGCATGCGGCCTAGCGAGGTGGAACGCCGCAGTCACGACTACAAGCGCCATGGCACGACATCGCTATTTGCCGCTCTCGACATCGCAACCGGCCGGGTCATCGGCAAGTGTTACGGGCACCACGGGCCACAGAATTCCGCAAGTTTCTGATGAGATCGAAGCCGCCGTGGCGGATGATCTGGACGTTCGTCTCGTCAAGGACAATTAGGCAACCCATAAGACGCCGCTGATCCGTAACTGGCTGGCCAAAAGACCGCGTTGGCACGTCCATCTGACGCCAACCAGCTCATCCTGGCTCAATCAGGTCGAACGTTTCGTTGCCCTCATCACCGAGCGCAAAATCAGGCGCGGCATCTACCGCAGCGTGGCGGAGCTACGTACTGAGATCACGCCCTTCATCGAACAGCACAACGCCGACCCCAGCCCATTCCGATGGACCAAATCAGCTGACGACATTCTCAGCTCCATCGAACGCTTCTGTGTCAGCCAAGGCCTAAAAGGCCATGAACTTCTGGTTTAGGACACTAGATTATGCGCGATGTCCCGCGTACGGATTTTCGCCCGAAACGTCCGCGCCCCCATTGCTGCGCCGATCGCGGGCAATTTCCAGAGGAAAATGAACTCCCAATGCAACGCTGTCGAGTGGCAGTGTGCTGCCCCCAGCGCGCTCGCGAAAATTTCGCGGTTCAGGCTGCGGTCATGTACTGCAGGTGATGATCCCGCAGCTGAGGCGGTTATCCCGGCATCACTGTCTTCAGCAGCACAGCAGCTCCGATGGAAGTGGACCCGAGGCGACATGGGCTTGTGCATCGGGAAAAACGCTCTTGGTCAGCTACTCGTCAGCGAAGCGGTTTAGCCAGGAAGGCTACTCTTCTATCGGAGATAAAATATGACGGGCATCGGCCGAGCTGGCAAATCGTACGCTGGAGCTGCAGGAGCCGACAGCACTGGGGTATCGAGCAGTTCGAGCCTGGAGTTCGGCCTCGTCCCTGGGGAACGCAGTCAATCTTTCGAGGCCGTCGTGGAGCGGATGCGCTCCGGGCCTCAAGATAGAACCGCGCCGCTCGTGAACCGGCAACCAACTTCGGACGTGGCGGCGCCAACACGAGATGAGGTTAAGGCAGCAAAGCGAACGTTGGACAGCCTGCTTGAGGACCTTAATACTTGTCGTAGGGCAGCCACGAGCGGCCGGACCTTGTCCGAGAGGCAAGAGCTGATCGATCAAGTCGTCAAAGCAGGCTTAGCAGTTCTGGACTACTACGCTGCTCTGCCCCCAGGTTTGGCGCGGCGCATTCTGCCCGACGATCGGGCTCGCCAGCTCCGCGATGAGACGCTGGGCGCGGCCGACGAATGTAACGCCGTGGCTGCTGGGATTTTCGATGACCTGGAGAAGAGCAGACACAAAGCAGCACTCCTGCTCGGCAGGATCATCCGCACCGCTTCGCCTGACCAGCTGAACCGCGTGCTTTCAGGCGTGGAGCCCTACTATGAGCACTGCATGGAGTGGTGGAGAAAGAGGGCATTGCGCTCGGAGCGGATGCAGTCCGTCTGCGCGGCTACTGCCGACCTACCAAGCAGCACGCCCGAGTTGCGGAAGTCCGAAGAGGCCGCGCTACGACTGCATACCGGCTATGCACTCAATACGAAGTACAAGTATCTGGAATCGCAGATCACTCTCGCGCAGCTCTCCCTAGCGAGCAGGTTGGGACCAGCCGTGCGAGACGCCCTTATCGATGGAGACGGGCGGGTGCGTCTGCTCGGGACCTTCATCGAGGATGTTGTTCCGGCATTCGCCTCGACGGCCGAGGCCGTGATGAACCACAACGGAGCGCCGCTTGACGCTGAGCACCGCGACGTTCTGGAAGGAGTCATGGAGCGGCTTTCGGAATTTGCGTCAGGAGTGAGCGGCATGGTTGCCAGCCTGACGGACGCCGGAGCGGGAGCCGATCTTCCGTTAGAATTGCTGGATCAGATAGTGGAAGGTGCGTGGCTTACAGCGGACGAAGTCATGCGGCTGCTGGCACTTCAGCCAAAGACGCCAGCCACGATTGAACCGCCGGCTTGGGCTGTGCTGCCGGAACATACTGCCGGGGTGGCCGAAGGCACTGCAGCGCGCAGGAAGGGCAAAGGCAGGCGCGCAGCGGCCGCAGGCGAGGGGAGTTCGACAGCTGGGGGCGCTGAGCCGCAGCTCGCCGGGTCCGACGCTGGCACGGGCTCAACACGCAAGGTTATCGTACTCTCGGATTTGGGTACAAAGAAACTCACGAGCGCGGAGGAGGCCCGCGCGCGGGCGTCATCGTCGGCGAGCGGAAACCTGACGATGTGGCAGGCTCCGCCGTCCAGAGAAGCGCTGACGGGACTGCTCAAGCGATTGGACGAACTTTTGCAGTTCGATCTGCCCGCGCAGCAAAGCGCCGTCTCGCAAGCGCGTCAGATGAAACCCGAGGACGCCGACCACGTCCTAAATATCGTCGTCGAGCGCCTCCACAGACAGGCCGCCGAGATCGAAGCCTGTGTAGCCGCGTTGGAGGAGCCTCGTCGAAGTGGCTTGCTCACGCCCGCGCAAGTGCCCGAAGTGCACGACAAGATAGTCCGGCTCAAGACGATGTATTCCGAGGTGCAGGGACAGGCAAACTCATTGAAGAGGCAAAGAGCCGCGATCATGATCGATTGCATGAAGAGCTACGGCTTTCCCTCGCAGAAATACCTTGAACGGTTGCGGGCGGCCGGGGAGTTGGAGCCTCCGGATCCACCGCGCGCGTTGAGCGGCGATCCGGGGACGCTGTTCGAGATTAAGCTGCGGCCCAAGGCACTGCGCAACGGTGCGGCGGCGAATCCGATGTGGGTGCACATCCATACGAAGCGGCCGGTATATGCGTGGCAGTTGGCGACGGCGGCTGACGCCGACTTCGCCGCTTGCCATGTGAAATCCAATGAACAGCGCGGCTACAATCGGCACTGGCAGAGCGCGCGAGCCGCGATGGGGCACGAAAACGTCGTGATCCACCGCGGCAAGCTCACGCCTGCATTCTGCAGGTCCTTGTTGAACAACGGAGTTGGCAACCTGTCTGACGTCGGATGATTTGAGACTGATTAGGCTTTTCACGAAGAGAGGCTCTGGGCGCATCTAAGTTAGCATTACAGGTTCATTTTTCGTCTGAGGTGAGCGCGGCAAGCGTCGGCCTGGTGAGCTCGCCGCCAGAGCGACCATGCGAGAACACGGTCGATCGAGATGCGCCGTTGAGCGAGCTTGATAGCGATGCGACGGATTCCTGGATCGACCAGCGGATCAGGAACGATGTTTGGTGCGCCGGCGTCGCGTTTTTTTGACGCTGGCTCAGCATTTGGCCCGATGACGGATGACGGCCATCATGGCGAAGGCCAGCATGACGAGTGAGACATGGCGATGCCATCCATGCCAGGAGCGGCTTCGTTGTGATCAAGGCCGAGCTCGTTCTTGGCGGTTTCGAAGCTGTCCTCGATGGGCCGCAATGGCCTTCTACCGACACCAGCTTCAGCATGGAGGTGCCCTTGGGGCACCAACTGGAGAACAAGACCAAGCTGCCGTCGGCGATGTTGCGGCGGATCAGAAGACCCCGCGTCCATTCCCCGGCAAGGTCGTCGTTGTATTCACTGACGTCGAGATCGGCCCAACTCGAGATAGGCCCAGTCGTGCCAGCGCGGACCTTTGGTCCCTCCGCCGGACGACAGGCGGCGCCAGGCCTTCTTGGGAAGGCTCTGCGCGATCGCGGAGGCGGTGCCGGCGACAGGCTGCGGCTTGCTCCAGGAACGGAACACGTGATTGGGAGCAACACCCAGAACATAGCCTTTGCCCGTCTCGCGCAGCAGGGTTTCGATCTCGCCCGTGCCATACACGCTGTCCGCCGCCACGAACGAGAACGGCGCCTTTGCGGCGATCGCACGAGCGATCATTCGACGCGCGATCTTGGGCTTGGTCGCAAAGCCCACATCGCTCGGTACATGCGGTGCCTTCAGGCGAGCGGGGGCGTCCGTCCATTCCTTCGGCAGGTAGAGCGTGCGATCGATGAAGGCATGGCCATGCCGCGACACATAGGAGGCGAACACTCCGATCTGGCAATTGGTGATCTTGCCCGCCGAGCCAGTGTACTGGCGTGCGACGCCGCGCCATGCCTTGCCCTGTTTTAAAAACCCGGTCTCATCGATAACCAGAACCGCGTCCTCATCGGCAAGCGTTCCAGCGCGTACTCACGCAACAATGTCGCGCAGCGCGTCGGCATCCAACTGCCCCCGACCCAGGGTCGCCTGCTGGCGCCACGGGCCTGGATCGCCGACCGCTTCAGCCCGCATCCAACCCGTCTTGCGCGGCTCGTTACCCAACAGTCGGTCGAGAAACCGCCACGCCGAGGCCGCCACCCGCTCCTGCGTAAACAGCGGACGGATGCGTTGCTTGGCATCTCGCAACGAGGAAGCCCACAGCGTCAGCGTATCTTGAACCGACGCACCACCAATCATCAGATCCCGAATCATGGTCACCCATGGATTCAGAACTCACCGAAAATAGCAACTGTAATGCTAGGGCGATAGGGCTGCTGCGCCTTTCGGCGCTGGCTCCGCTTGCTTCAGGCGCTCTAGGTAGCCGCGTGCGCGCGAAATCACCGCCTCGACGACCGTGTCCAGGACGGGATCGCCGCGGGCAGGCATGGCTTCGACCTCGGCCTTGGCCACCATTGCATGGTGCGTCACGGCCTGAGCAATCTCGGAGACGCGACGGATCGTCTGTGTTGGAGAGAGCTTGCAGTTGATGGCGAAGCGCTCCCAGTGGTTGCGTCCAAGCTGATCAGCCTGCTTCTGCCCGCCGATCTTCTGCGCCATGTTGCGTGTGATCTTCGGATATGGCGCCGCACAGACGATGTCGTAGCCTGGCGCCATGGCGGCGCCGCGCGCCGATAGCATCAGCGAGTAATTTTTGGCATGGGAATCCGTGTTCCACACCATTGGATTGAAGATGGCAAGGTCGACGAAGCGGGCGGTCTCCTGTGCTGTCATGTGGCGCTGGGTCACGCCGACCATGTCGGCCAATGAAGGTCCTTTTAGGCCTCTATCGTTGTTCTGGTACTTGGCAGCTGGCGGTCGGCCCAGGGCTTGGCAGAAGTCCTCCTGATGCAACCGCCGCCACCTCTTGCCGTCATGACGGCGGTCATAGCGCTCAACCAGCAGGTAGCTACGTTCGCCTGCCGTCCCGGTCGTCACCTTCGGCGTCGGGATTCCGATCATGCGCGCGAGCGTCAGGCAGAATGCCTCGTTCTGGACGGCGCCAGGTAAGCGCTCGCCATCGGGCTTGATGATGTGGGTCGATGGCGCGCCGTCGATCGGTATGTACAGGGTGTCGCCATCCAGAGCGACGGCGAGCTTCGTCTGCACACCGGCAAGCGACATCGACACGCCATCTTCGCCGACGAGGAAGGGCTTGTGGGGTAGCTCATTGAGGATGCGCTCGAGCGCGGCCTTGTCGGGGATCTCTCGCCATTTTCCGGCGATCAGCCCGGTGCCAGGCTGTCCGACGGAGAGCGCGCCGGCGGTGTCGCGGCCCATCTCGGCAAGAAGACCGATGACATCGGCCGGCGACTTGCCGAGCATATGACCTACGATCCCGAGAGTTGCGTTCTCCGGCAGCAGATTTGCCGCCCATGGCAGAATTGCCGAGGCATCGTGCGAGGCCCGCGAGAGCGGCATGGTGAGCGACACAGGGAAGGCGCCGGTCAGCCCGCGCCAGGATTCGGCATAGGTGAAGCCTGACGCTTCGTCGGCGGCCGTGATCCAGCCGACCTCTCGCGTCTCAAAGTAGACCGGAAGGCGGTCCATGAGGCTCCTCCTCATCGCTCTCGGGAATGTCCGGTGTCTCGGAAGTGTTCGCGCGGCGGGCTTGGGCATCCCTGAGAACATCCTCGATGCGCAGCCCGAGCACGTTTGCCACGTGCAGGCTGCGCCCGAGCTGACAGGTGCTTTTTCCGGCCTCGAGGTCGACGATGAAGCGCTTTCCTGTCCCGCTCACCATGGCCAGTTCGTCCTGCCGGAGACCCTGGCGTTTGCGTTCTGCCTGGATGAGGCGACCGAATGCTGCAGCGAACTCGGCGGCTTGGCGCGCGACACCGGTCTCGCCAGGAGCCTCGTTTCCGCCTGAGGGGGGAGTGCCCTTTGGAGGCGTGTTCATAGCTCTCTCGTCGTAAAGTTACCGAACGGGAACTTTAGGAGCGGAAACCGCGGATGTCCAGAGAAAAGTTACCGAGCGGGAATTTTTAGCGCGGTTCCAAACTGAGAGCAGAAAGTTACCGAACGGGAACTTTAACCCCAAGCCGGGGTGGGGCGACCCAGAAAGTTACCGAGCGGGAATTCTGCTGCCAATACCAACTCGGTTCTTTGGAAATCGATGACGACCCGAGGGAATCCCCGCTCATCCCCTCGAGCGAAACATGGTCCTTGGCGTCCACTCGATGTGGCGACCTCCTCACGTTCGGCGAATGAGGTAGCGTCCTTATAGACGTTTTGACGATCGCGATAAATGTGTCGGGGTCATACCGCCCGCTCGTGCAGTTGGCAGACAATATTGTGCAACCCTGCGCGAACTCTTTCTCACCGCGGAAAGACAATCATTCCAGACCCATCAACAATCGCTGTCGATTTGGATCTATGCTGCGTGAGAACGATAGCACTTTACCTGAGTTAAGTGCCGCGCGCGCTTCGCAGCCGGGGTGGCAGCCAAGGCGACTGCTGCGTCACGCTGTGCGTCGATTGGATCTGCCGTTCCTGCGTCGCCGTGGCCTCTGACGGCGACTGCGCGGAGGAATAAGCAATTGGTCGCATCCCTGACCGCTTGCGTAGCGACTTCGCCGTACGAGAAATAGATGGTTGATCAGGGCATGTCACGTAGCTCAATGCAGGCATGGCGCGGATTGACAATCCTCAAGGAAGCCCATCTAGCAACTTACTTCCAGCTCGTCATGTTGTGCTTGGGACGCCAGGAAATCCGCTCGACAGCGGTGGAGGCTGTTCAGACCGGTAATTTGCGCATCTGACGAGCTTCATCGAGTCCGCCCACCCTCATCAGCTCTCTCGCCTTTGCGTTCCATGAATTCAGCTGAGCAACGTGAGGAGTTGAGATAACCAATTGTCTCTAGTCTATCGGCTTCGATCAGCCCGTCCGCCGATCTTACTCAGAACAAAGCCGCCTCGATGCATAGGTGTATTCAAGGGCGAGTTGACGCGCATCTTCCATGAGATTGGCCGCGGCGCTATGTCCGCCGTCGATGTTCTCGTAATAGAAGTAAGGTTGGCCCAGCGCGGCGAGCTTCGCGGCAGCTTTGCGGCCGTGCGCTGGATGCGTGCGGTCGTCCTTGGTGGAGGTAAGAATTAAGGGAGCGGGATAGGTCTTGCCCGCCACCAGCTTCTGGTATGGCGAGTAGCCTTCGATCCACGCACGCTGCTCGGCAATGGCGGGGTCACCGTACTCGCCGATCCAGGAGGCGCCCGCGCCCAGCTTGGTGTATCGAAGCATATCGAATAGCGGCACCTCGATGATCGCCGCGTTGAAGAGCTCGGGACGCTGGGTGACCGCGGCGCCAACGAGCAGGCCGCCCTGGCTGCCGCCAATCGCGCCCAGCCGGCGTGGACTCGTGATCTTCCGACGGATCAGGTCCTCGGCAACGGCAATGAAATCATCCCATGTCGTCTGCTTCGTTGCCGCCTGGGCCGCTTGGTGCCATTGTGGACCAAACTCACCGCCCCCGCGCAGGTTCGCAACGACATAGGCATTGCCCTGTTCGAGCCATATCCGCCCCATCGATCCCAGATCAGAGGGCAGTTGCGACTCCTGGAAACCGCCATAGCCATGGAGGAGTGTCGGGATCGTGCCGTCAAACCTTGCGTTTTTGGGCCGCACCAGAAAATAGGGAACTGACGTGCCATCACGCGAAATGGCTTCGAGCTGCTCCACGACATGGTTCGACGCATCGAAGGCAGAGGGTGCCTTCTTCAATTCCTCCAAGCTTTTGCGTTCGGCATCAAAAGACCAAACTGAGGTTGGTCTGAGATAGCTCGAGACGGTGAATATGACCCGGTCGGCTTCATCGTAGGTGGCTGACAGGCTGACATTTGTATCTTCCGGCAGCGGGATCGGTGTCGCCGACCAAGCTCCCTGATCGTACTTGTAGAGGAAGGCTTTACTCTGACCGTTCTCAAGGATCGTCAGAATCAAAAAGTTTCTTGTGTGAGTGAACTCGCTCAGTGCCTGCCGGGGCCCAGGCTGAAAGACGAGCGATGGTCTGGCGTGCAAAGGATCCTGTTTCCATTCATCGAGGTCATACGAGATCATCGAGCCGGCCGTGAAGCGGATGCCCTCGGACGGTGTCCAGTCCTCATCAAGTTTCACAAGCAGGCGGCCGCAAGCGAGCGTGGCGATCTCGGCCTTCTTCGGCAGATTGAGCTTGACGGGCCCATCGGGGCGGAAGACCACATACTCGGACTCGAAAGAGCTGATTGCGCGGGCGGCGCCGGTCGCATGAATATGACCTTCGCTGTCACGAAGCACGAAGGGGGACGCCCCAACGTCGGTGGGCTCGCCCCGAAAGATCTCGCGAGCCTCACTGAGCGGCTGAGCACGTTTGAGCTCCTTCACCACAAAAGCGTAGCCGGCTTGCGTCAAAGTCCCCTCGCCCCAGTCCCGTGCAACAAGGAGGGTGTCACCATCGACCCAGCTGACGTCCTGCTTGCCCTCGGGGAGATGAAAGCCGTCCGCGACGAAGGTCTTGGCGGCACGATCGAACTCTCGTATGGACACGGCATCCTTTCCGCCATCGGAAAGACTAATCAGGCAACGGCGCCCTTCAGGCGGAAGGCAGCTGTGACCTTGAAAGACCCAATTTCTGTTTTCGGCGGCGGCCAAAGCGTCCACGTCGAGGATGGTTTCCCACTTTGGGTGTTGGCTACGATCGCTCTCACGCGTGGTGCGCCGCCAGACGCCGCGCACCTGATTCTCGTCTCGCCAGAACTGCTCCAAACCGCCCCCTTCGGATGGAACATCTGCGATCCGATCTTTAGCCTGCAGAATGAAGAGCGCCTGTTCGTAGAAGGGCCGATAGCGAGGATCTGACTGAAGCACCCCGAGCGTCTTCTCGTTCTCGCCGCGAGCCCAAGCCAACGCGCCTGGTCCTTCCATCTCCTCGAGCCAAAGGAATGGGTCGTCAGTCACCGCCGCATCCGTTCGCTCCTGCGAAAACGCCGTGGACGTAGCGCTAGCAATCGAAGGCAACACCGCGGACAAGAGTGGTGGCGTGTTCATGGACTTTTTCTCGATAAGATCGGCGGGTCACGCTGGCCGGCCCTGGCGCGTCAAGCAGACCCGGCGGAAACCGTGCAAGCGCAGGACATAGCGCGGCTTGCGCTATGTCATGCGCCGCTTACTGCAAGCTGCGTGCCGGCTAAGGAGTCGCAAGTTTCAGCGTTCGGGGGCTGCACGACCATGTTCCGTTGCCGCCATTGGTTGCCAAACGGACATCACAGCGTGTCGGCGGACAGCCTGTGAGACAGCGCCAGCATTTTCGATCTTCAGTGGCAAGACTGGGACGCAGCGATGCTGCTTACCTCCGCATCCGAGGTTTGCAAGCAGAGCGTTGCCTTAGTAGCCGGCGACGCGCAATGGGCCTCGACGCTGGAAAGGCTCGGGCGCCGTGGCGAGGTGACCGTTCTGATCGGCACAAATGGCGCGAGCGCGGAATGACGAGTCTATGGAGTAGTCAATCCTTTGGATGCAGAAGATCTTGCTCGCTCGACCCCACCGTATAGACGGGCATCATAGAGCTCCTGACGTGGTCCGCCCCTCGCGCATCATCGCGCATCCGAATACCAAGTAGAAACCTTAAGAGAAGCTTCCTTCAAGCTGTCCCGGCCCGCAACCTTGACCCTATCAGGTGCGGCCCTGCGCGCTTATACGACGCGCTTCCATCACATGCCCCTGTTCATACCGTGATGAGGATAATGTGGTCGGCTTGATACTCTGCCCGCGGCACAAACAATGCGGGCGGCTTCCCACTATGCGATACGAACGAAATTGCAACTCAAATGTTTGACCAGTTTGGCAGGAGCGTGCGTCGTTAATGGCTCCGCACCTGTCGTACCCACCTGGCGGAGAATGCATATGAGCTCTACATTGCGCAACGATTTGTAGCCGCGTTGCACGCCTCGCCTCCTCCTCAAGGCCCGTCGATACTGCAACTTTGCACATCATCGATGGCGCCCTGTGGTCGTGGTCCAACTCAGTCAGTTTGACTTCGGAGTCGCCTGCCTTTCCAAAAACATCCGGATCGCGGCTTCCGCCGCAAACATGTTTAGCTTATCTCGAATCCGCTACATCATCGGAAGAACCCAACATTCGCATTGGAGGTCAGCGAAGAGGTAGCATTGAGCTAGCTACGCTTCGTGAGGATTGCCCGCACTTGGTAGTGCGCAGAGCGCTAGAGTATGGGGCAACGTCTAACAGTGACCTTGCCCCCAGATTTTATCCAGTTCTGAGTTCGCTCAAGCCATTGGATTTGCCCAGTTGGGCGGTGGTAGCGACGGGAGCTGGCGCGGAGCCATCGGCATAGCGCAGCGCCAGATCCCGGCGC
>NZ_JADYVJ010000019.1:0-70801 GCF_020193715.1 Bradyrhizobium sp. IC4060
CCCGGCCTCGTGCTCCTTCAAGATCCCGATAATCTGCTCTTCCGTAAAGCGGCTACGCTTCATGCTCTGGTCCTCGTCGTGGGCCAGAACGAACTTCAAACTGGATTAAGCCCCGGGGGCAAGGTCAAAAAGAACCACCCTGCACACGCACAATGACTTTGGAGCGCCGCGTTCCGTTGATCGACGGGCGTTCCGACGGCTCATTCAAGAGACGGCCCGATGAAGTCCGAGCCTCCGGGCGTAGCGGGCGATCCGCAAAGCCGCTTCCTCTATCTCCGTATACGTGACGCCCAGATTGATGCGCAAATAGCCGGTTGCGCTCTCGCCAAAACCGACCGCGGGAGGATTGCCACACCTTCAAGGACGAGGCCTTTGGCGAAGTCATAGACCGACAAACCGGTGGCACGCACACCTAGCATGACAAACATGCAGCCGTCGGGCCGGTGGCACGACAATTCCAGCGGACTGATCATCCAGCCGAGTCGCCAACCGGCCATCGCATGGGATTTAGAAAGGCTAGGTGATCGTACGTTCCGCCATCCCGGAAGGACAGAAGGTGAGAGGTGCCGGCCTTGTCGTGCCGGTCAACTAGCCCTCTGCTCAACCTACGGCATTCATACCTTTCTGCAGGACGCAGCCGTCGCCGCGCTCGAGGAGTTTCCGGACGGCCTTCCAGAGCTGCAAGCCGCCTATCGCCGCCGCCGCGACAAGCTTTGCGACCGGTTGGAAGCCGTCCTCCTGATCGTCTAGCGACCCACGCGCGAAGTAATACCGATACCGTCGCGTCGCGGCGGCTCTAAGCGAAGGCTATAAGAGTCTTCCATCTGTGGCCGGTGATCTTCACGTTGCTATGACATCTCGAGGAATCCGATTTGCCCCTCTTGGTTCAATAGCTGGGAGGCGTAACCACCCAAATGACGACACATGGGAGATCTCTAGTATTGGCGTAACGATGAGGAAGGTCGCTTGCAAAAGCGAAACTATCGCCTTCACGCAACACCACATGGCGGTCGCCGATCCAAAGATCGAGCTTACCCGAAACGACATACCCTGCCTCTTCACCCTGATGCGTGTAGGGTTCTTTGCCGCTTTCTGACCCGGGAGGGAAAGTACAACGCAGAAGTTCGAGCTGCCGGTCAAGGTTGGGAGACAGAAGTTCGTCAGTAATGCCCCCCACGAAGGTCAGTTTCCGTCGTGAACTTGCTCGCACAACATACTCACGCAGATCACGTTCCTCGTCCCTATTCGGGGGGAAAAACCAGCTGATTGTGACGCCCAACGCCCGACTGATACCGTGAAGAGCTTTCACCGAGGGACTCGAGACTCCGCGTTCGATCTGACTGAGATATCCCTTCGACAAGCCCGCGGCGTCACTAAGCGTGTCTAGCGTGATGCCACGCGCCTTGCGTAGGCTCTTGATCTCGCCCCCGATGCGGTCGTCGAGATTGAGCAGTTGTTCCACGTTAACGGGTTGCTCAGCCTGCTCTGCCAGGCCCTCCAGATTGGAGGGGCGCAGCATCTTGGGTCGCGTCCTGATCATGGAATTCACGTGCGCTCCTCAGTTCTCCAGTGCATGCGTCGCAGAGGTCACCTCTGTCCGTTTCTGTCTCGGTGTAGGCAAGCCCCCGAACTGATTATTCGCCCAGCATTCTTTTGTAGACCAAAAGTCATTGTAAAGTGTTAGTTACCCCTTGATATATTCACTATTGTGGATTTTAGTCCAGTGAGTTCATCAAGGAGGCCGAGAGAATGGCAGGACGCATCCCCCGGCAGGCCGAAGTCGTGATCATCGGTGGTGGCATAGCGGGCTGTTCAGTGGCCTATCACCTGACCAAGCTCGGTGTAAGCGACGTCGTCTTGCTCGAGCGCAAGCAGTTAACCTCGGGAACGACGTGGCATGCCGCGGGTCTCGTGACGCAGTTGCGCGCTACCCGAAACATGACGGAACTCGCCAAATACACTGGCGAATTGTTTCACAGTCTCGGTCCCGAGACTGGACAGCAGACAGGCTTCAGGCAGAACGGGGCTCTGCGGCTCGCGAAAACTCCCGGCCGTCTCGAGGAATTGCTGCGTGGGGCTTCGATGGGGCGTAATTTTGGCCTTGAGATGCATGCAGTCTCGCCTCCAGAGATCAAGGAGCGCTGGCCGCTCCTCAATCTTGACGGCATTATTGGCGGGATCTGGGCTCCCAAAGATGGCCAAGTGAATCCTGCCGACGTTACACAGGCGTTTGCGAAGGGCGCGCGTATGGGGGGTGCCAGGATCGTCGAGAACCTGCCCGTCAACCGGATTCTGATTGAGCACGGATGTGCCACTGGCGTCTCGACCGAAGAGGGCGACATTCGCTGCAAAAAGGTCGTCATTTGTGGCGGTATGTGGTCACGAGACTTTGCCGCAAAACATAAGATTTCCTTGCCTCTCCATGCAGCAGAGCACTTCTACGTCGTCACTGAGGCGATTCCCGACCTGCCGCGCGAACTGCCGGTACTGTCCGTGGCCGATGAGGAGGCTTACTACAAGGAAGATGCTGGCAAGTTGCTAGTTGGATGCTTCGAAAAGGAGGCGAAGCCTTGGGCGCGCGATGGCATACCCGCCGACTTCTGTTTCGACTCGCTACCTGAGGATTTTGATCACTTCGAACGAATCCTCAAGATGGCGGTCAACCGAGTTCCTGTCCTTGCCGATACCGGCATACAGCTGTTTTTCAACGGCCCCGAGAGCTTTACACCTGACAATCGATACCTGCTTGGTGAGACGTCCGAGGTGTCGGGGCTCTTCACGGCTTCCGGATTCAATTCGGTAGGCATTCTCTCATCCGGCGGAATCGGAAAGGCCCTCGCCTCTTGGATCAAAGAAGGCCACGCACCTCTCGATCTTGCGGATGTCGATGTTCTCCGCATGCAACCGTTCCAATCGAACAAGTCATATCTTTACGATCGAACGAAGGAGGCACTTGGCCTGCTCTTTGATATGCATTGGCCCTACCGCCAATACGCGACGGCCCGCGACATTCGTCAAAGCGTCTTCCACGATCGGTTGAAAGCACTCGGCGCGGTGATGACAGAGGCTGCCGGATGGGAGAGGCCTGGATACTTCTCCCCTGACGGAAAGGCGAAGAGAATCGAATATTCGTATGGTCGACAGAACTGGTTTGATATTGTCGGCCAAGAGTGCCGTAACGCAGCCGGGCACATCGCCCTATTCGATCAGAGTTGCTTCGTCAAGTTTATGGTGGACGGGCGGGATGCCTGTGCAGTTCTCAACCGAATTTGTGCCAACAATGTGGATGTGCCCGTTGGCAAGCTTGTTTACACGCAATGCCTGAATGAGCGTGGTGGGATCGAAGCTGACATCACAGTCACTCGGCTTGCCGAAGATTCCTACCTGGTTGTGACCGCAGCGACATCGCAAATACGCGACCTCGCTTGGTTGCGACGCAACACTCCAGACAAGGCCCATGTTTTTATCCGAGATGTGACTTCGGGATTGCCAATGCTCGGCCTTATGGGACCAAATGCGAGGCCGTTGCTCGAGCAGCTTTCTGGTTGCGACCTCTCGAATGGGGCCTTCCCGTTCGCATCCAGTCAGGAAATCGAGATCGGTTACGCGAACATACGCGCAAGCCGTGTTACCTATGTGGGCGAACTCGGGTGGGAGCTCTACGTCCCGGCCGAATTTGCGGCGCATGTCTTTGACAGGCTCGTTGAAGCTGGCGCTGACTACGGCTTGGCGCAGGCGGGCTACTTTGCTCTTGGCTCTATGCGTATGGAAAAAGGCTATCGTCACTGGGGCCATGACATCGGGCCGGAAGATACACCATATCAAGCGGGCCTCGGCTTTGCCGTGAAACTGGAGAAGCCCGGAGGATTCATTGGCCGCGAGGCATTGCTGCGACAGAAAGATCACGGCCCCGTATGCCGCCGTCTCGTCCAACTCAGAATGATCGAACCGGACGCTCCGCTTATCTACCATCAGGAGCCCATATGGGCTGATGGTCGTTTGATCGGATCTATAACATCTGGCGCTTATGGACATCGTGTCGGAGCTTCCCTCGGAATGGGGTACGTTGAGAACGACCAAGGGATCGACTCCTCGTTTCTATTAGCATCCAAATTCGAGATCGAGGTGGCGGGTCGGCGTCATCGAGCAGCAGCCCAGCTCGCTGCGCACTATGATCCATCAAATTCCAAGATCACTGCGTAGGATGCTCCGCGAAAGACCCTCGCATCGGAAACCGTATCTTGTGCGGTTTCACTACAGAGCAAGCATCCAGAGCGAACGCTCCATGATCAGATACAGCTGTACCGCTTCGGCGCGGGATCGCGCTCTAGAACGCAAGATATGCTACTGGACGATCCAGACGCGTCCGGCAGACAGCCATGCAGCAGCTTATCGGCGTCGGCGTGTCGTTTAATCGCGCCTCCGTCAAGGTCCATTTACATCTTTCTTCGACCTCAACATTCGTTTCGGCATAGGCCTGGCCGGTTTGTATGCACTCCTCCAACTTCTGCTGTGCTGACGATTTCCGTTTGTCGGGAACAGGGTCGTTTACGCGGTCGGAACACGCCTAAGGACGACTTCGTGGGACAGATCCTCCAATGTAATTGACACACTTGCTTTGCTACCAAGATAGTGCCAGGTGCAGCCCGTATACCCGTATATCGGAATGACCCCATCCACGTCCCGATGGGGACGGATCAGCTCATCCATTGCGTGGACGCAAGCGAAAAAAGGCCTGTTCAGAAGAGCGCTGCTCTGGCGTCTTTGAGACATGTCAGATTTTCAGCAAGGATGGAATGCTCGAAGAGTTCGCCCGTACGGAGCATGGCATGCATGATCACGGCAAGCTTGCGCGCGACCGTAACGGCGGTTCGCTTGACCCCTATCCTGTCCTTGAGCTTCAGGCCCAAGATGCGCAGCGCTGTCGGCCCTGGTGCGTGTGAGTATCACGGTCGCTGCTTCATACAACAGTCCGCGCAGATGATTGTCGCCGCGCCGGGATACATGACAGTCGTAGTCTACTTTGCCCGAGTGGTAGCGTCTGATCGTCAGACCGATCCAGGCGCTTACCGAGCGCGATGTTCTGAAGTTTGTCGGATCCTCGATTGCTGCAACGAAGGAGGAAGTCGTTACCGCGCCGGCACGGGGGATCGCGCAAGCAACTGGCATTGCTCACTCGCGCGGCTGAAGCAACAAGTTGTTTGCTCAATTCGGCAGCACGGGCGCGCATGCCCCTCCAGACATCGAGCAACGGCTTGATAATCTGCCCGAGCCCGGCATTATTCGCCAGCAGGCTGCACACATGGCCCTCAAACCCGCGTCCTGCTCTCTTGGGTATGACGAGGCCGAACGTCTTCCGACCTCCGCAAGATGCGAGAGCCCGTCCGTGTCATTTGCGTCGTCTTGTTCGACGCCATATCTAGCGCCGCCTTGGGGCACAAGGGCCCGTCTCAAACACGACGCGTCGAAGTCGGTCCCGCTCCCCGGGGCCGCGCAGAACAGCTCACAGCGTCGCTCTCGCGATTCCCGACATTGACGCAATGTCCCGGATCACCCCAGCAGCTCCGCGGATTGCCCGACATACGATCCACCGGATGCTCTCGCTTCTCGAAATCCTCTTAAGCGCGGCGCTTCGCTGAATTTCTTCCGGGTCCAGAATTTGACGGCCGACAGTCCAAGCGACAGCCCTTCGTCGTTACCGCCAGGCCCGAGTGCCTCAGGATGCCGCAAACCCATGGATATCGAGCGGCCCGCTGTGTCCCGTACACTGTTTATGCTCTTGGTGATGCCGTCTCATCTGAACTTTGCGTTTATAGCTAAACTCGATCGTGTCGTGCAGTACAGAAACGCGACCGCCAGCGGCGGCACGATCACGCGTCGATTGGAAATGACCGGCAGAATGTCCGCTTGGTTGACCCAGGCACTAGAAAAAGAAGCGATAGGCTGCCTTGGTGTTCGCCCAGTCCTGCCACACCAGAGGAATGCTCTGTCCCATGGCTCCTCCAATCTGGGTGAGCTGTTCGCGGAATCTATCGCCGAGCCGTCCCTAAACTCGCATTCAGCAATCTCTTGATCACCCCGCCGTCATCCCCCAAGGATCGCAAACAGTCTCTCGCCGATCGATCCTTTAATGTCAGCCCCATAGAGCACCTTCTCCTCTTGAGGCGGCTATTACGGACTGAATCGTCAAAACGTATCGGTGCCTAGCCGCAAAGGCCTGGCGCCCGAAATCTTAAGCTCAACTACGCTTCATAGCGCACACATCTCTGGTCATATACTTGGAAGCGACCGTCAGCTCGGAATTGAGGGCTGATGCCGTCGCGAGGCTGAACATACCGAGCCTTGCGACAATCTGCCAAACAATGCGCATCCTGTCCTCGTGAAACCACGTCTGCCGCCGGCCAGCTGCGGTGAAGAACTGAAGCCGCAGCACCGGTTTGTGATAACACAGGCACTGTCAATCGTGTGTGAAACAGACACTGGCGCACAGGAAGGGGCCTTTGGAAGTCCTGATCCGAACCGTAAGCATTCTTTGAGGACTTTGGCACCGCATGTGGGCTATCCGGAAGATAGGCTATCAGAGATCATAGCTTGCCAGGCCAGGAGCATCGCGGTTTAGATGGCTCATCGCTGCGGGCTACGATGCGAACAGCGCGCGTCTCCAACGCCGGTGATGGCGCAACGATCCCGCCGTATGTCAGGGAACAGGGAAACTTTCGATATGCCTCAGGATGACTACGGCTATGAGAAGAGTGATTGGCTTTTCATTGGCCCTTCCGAGATCAACGGATTTGGTCTGTTTTCGAGGAAAACAATATCGAGCGGCGCTATCGTGGGGAGACTTGGTGGCGCTATTCAACGGACGCCCAACAAGAGAACCATACAGATCGACCGTGATCGGCACCTTTGTAGTGATTTTATCGACTTTGTTAATCATAATTGTCGCCCGAGCGCCTATATCCGAGTCGAATCCGAAACCATTGTTCTGAATGCCATCTCTGAGATTAATCGTGAGACCAGCGAAATATCGATTGATTATAATTGCTCGGAGTACTCTCTCGCCGAGAGCTTCATGTGTCGATGCTGCCGGAAAGCAAATCATGTCGCTGGATACAAATATTTGATCGAGACAAATCAAAAGGAATATTTGCGTCGCATACGCCGTTTTGCACTGTCGCATCTCTTGCAAATGGCAGAGGAGGTTAGGACCACGTTGCCAAAACCGCAATCCCACTAAGACGGCCATCAAAGAGTCCAATGTGCCACCGTGACCTTGCCTCCGTATGTGGAACGGACAGCGAGGCATCGCTTCACGAAGGGTTTGACATAAGCCGGCGGAATGAGCCGGACCTCATGACCGAGAGCTGCGATCTCGCCGCGCCTCGTAAGCGGTGGTCATCGCGACCCGCGCCTCTTCCGCTCCACGGTCCTCCGGAATCGTGCCCTTTTGACGGGTCGGGGACGAAATCTGACCCATTCTCTACAAACCCCTGTGCTTCGATCGTCGCACTTTCGGACTGAGCGTCCGTAAGGACGCGCCCATCAAATGATTGGCAACGACCACGATCCAACGGATCTCGGCTTTATCTTTCGGAAGCTTTGAACCACACGAAGTGCGCGAATGATGAGGCGTCTCTCAGCAACAACAGAAAAAGCGCGCTATTTGCAACCAGCCGCGAAGCATGACGCGCAGTCAATATAGCGCGACAATCAGGATGAGAGCGGCGCGTCAATCGAGATGAGACGAGGCGGCCGAGTTGGGAGATAATTGACGCTGGCGGCCGGCTTGGCAAGCGTTGATTGACGCTGCGCGACAATCAAGCTGAGCTGCTGGCGTCAATCACAGTCTTGTCGAGCTCGTTAGGTGTGGCGTGAACGGGCGGCAGACCTGGACCGCGCTTGCGATCGAGGGCAGCTTTTCGACGGTAGCTCTCGACGTTCATCTCGAGGATCGTGGCGTGGTGGACCAAACGATCGATGGCAGCCAACGTCATTGCTTGGTCCGGGAAGATACGCCCCCATTCGCCAAATGGCTGATTGGCCGTGATCAGCAGCGAGCGTCGTTCGTAGCGGGCGGCGATCAACTCGAACAGCACACTGGTTTCTGCCTGATCTTTGCTCACATATGTGATGTGTCGAGGATCAGGAGGTCATAGCGATCGAGTTTGGTGATCGCGGACTCCAGCGCCAACTCGCGCCGCGCGACCTGCAGCCGGTGCACCAGATCAGTGGTGCGCGCGAAGAGAACGCGCCAACCGTTCTCGACGAGAGCCAAGCCGATCGCCGCGCCGAGATGGGTCTTGCCGCCGCCCGGTGGACCGAACAAGAGCAAATTGGCGCCGGCCTTCAACCAGGCGTCGCCGGCGGCGAGCGCCATCGCCTGTGCTTTCGACAGCATCGGCACGCTTTCGAAGTCGAAGGTGGCGAGCGTCTTGCCGGCAGGCAAACGCGCTTCCACCATGTGTCGCTCGATCCGACGGCGGGTGCGATCCGCGGCCTCGTGCTCGGCAAGGGCGGCGAGGAAGCGGGCGGCAGGCCAGCCTTCCTTGTCCGATTGTGCGGCGAGCTTCGGCCAGATCGCCTTGACGCCAGGTAGGCGGAGCTCATTGAGAAGCAGCTCGACGCGGGCAGCATCGACGGAGGTAGCGATACCGGTCATGCTGCCTCTCCTAGATTCGAGCGGCCCGACATGACGCTGACGGAGGCGAGTTCATCGTAGACGTCGAGCGGCGCCAGCTTGACGGCGACACGCGGGATCGAGGCCGCCTCGGGTCGGAAGCGGTCGCGCAGCGCGGCAGGATCGGATAACCGTCCGGCATCCAGATCCATCGCGATCACCCCGGCGAGTTCTGCTTCGCAGGCGCGCTCGTGAGCCAGCGCCAGAAGCTCGACCGTCACCTTGCAGGCGCGCCGGTCATCACCATGCTCCCGCAAGGTCTCGAACAGACGTTTGTAAGCTGCACGCGGGAAGAGCTGGTCGCGATAGACGAGATTGAGGAGCGCCATCGGCTTGCGCCGCAGGGCATGGATGACGTGCCGGTAATCCACGACATGACCGCCCTGGCTCTCCGACACGGGTCGACCCCGCCGCAGCGTCACGACCGGCGTGACGCCAAGGAAGCATTCGAGCCGGTCGTCGAAGATGCGCACACGCAGGCGATGGCCGATCAATCTTGAAGGCACGGTGTAGAACACGCGCCGCAGGATGAAGCCGCCTGACGACGTCACCGGGATCACCTTCTCCTCGAAGTCGGTCGTGCGGCCTTTTGGCAGCTGCGCCAATGCCTCCTTCTCGAGCGCGATCGGCTTGGCGAGGTTGGCGTTGCGCCGGCCGACAATCTCGTCGACAAACGCCCGGTACGCATCGAGACTGGCGAAGTCGCGCGTCCCCCGCAGCAACAGCGCATCTTCCAGTGCCCGCTTGAGATGGCCATGCGCGCTCTCGATCGAGCCGTTCTCATGTGCGATGCCTGCATTGTTGCGCGTTGGCGCCATGCCATAGTGGCCCATCAGCCCGGCGTAGCGCTGCGTCAGATCCTCCCGTGCGTCGGCGGCCAGATTGCGGAACGCTGCCGACAGGCTGTCGCTGCGATGCTCCCGCGGCACGCCGCCAAGCGCCCACAGCGCGTTTTGCAAGCCCTTCGCCAGGGCGACGAAGCTTTCGCCGCCGAGCACGACATGGGCATGCTCGAAGCCGGAGAACGCCAGCCGGAAGTGATAAAGCCGGTGATCGAGCGCTTCACCTGCGATGGTAATGCCGAGCGCGCTTGTGTCGGTAAAATCCGACAGACCCAGACGGCCGGGCTCGTGCTCCTGGCGGAAGATCACGTCCTGTTCGGGACCGTTGAGCGCTCGCCAGGCATTGATGCGCCGCTCCAGCCTGCGACGGATGTTCGCCTTGAGGTCGGGATGCCGTCGGCGCAGCTCGTCCAGCACGCCGATCACGCGGATGCCGGGCGCAGCCTTCAGGATCGGAACGATCTCGGCCTCCCAATACTGCGCGAGCGGATGGGACCGGCGCCGGCCCCTCGGCGCCTTCTTCTGCGATGGCGGACGACAATCGCCCTCGATTCGATACGCGCTTGCCTTCGAGAACCCCGCCTTGGCCGCGGCGGCCTCGGGGGACAGTGTCTGTCGGTAGGTCATGTACAGCCTCATCTGGTGGTCGGTGATGTGCAGGCCAGGCAAGGCATCGATTCCCTCTTGTCGAGACGAATCAACAGCTTGCACTAGCCCCGCCCAGCCGCCAGACGGGTCCAAAAACGCGCGACGCCGATGGGGACGGTCCTCCGGTCGGGCTACGCCCTCCCTTCGGTCCGTCCCCATCGGCGCAGTCTCACCTTGATTGTCGCTGGAGTCTCACCCTGATCGCCGCCGCGCACAGTCAACCAGGTGGATTCCTGTTACCAACGTCAGGGGCATGTGCGGGTAGCCCGTTGATGCGTCGCAGGCAATGCCAACAGGCAAACGGGCATCCAAGCCAGGAAAAGCGGAAAGAAGAAGAGCGGCGCGAGCGCGCCTTCGAGCGCGGAGCGTCGCCTGCTGTTCTACGCGAAACGCGCCTATTCGCCTTAGTGCTAAAATCGATGATTGTCGCCGACATTCTTTAACCTATTGCTCCCGTGCCGCTCTCTCAACGGTCAGGACGACGTTGAGCCTAGCTCTTTTCTACTTGCGATCACGCGCTGCCCGCGCGCTGCGCGCGATCAGTCCGGATCACGTTCATTGGGACGATTTCCTTTGAGGGCGCTCGGACTCGCCCGCTAACGCGGCCAGCGCTTGTGCGAACGGTTCTGGGCAGACGCCGCTCTCGCCTCAGATTCGCCGTTTCGGCTGACCGATACACCCCCACCAGATTCCCGGCAGCTGGATCTACGTTCCTGGCCAACCCGGGCTCGAAAACGACGTCTGTGCGGTCGCGCGCAGCAACCAGGCTGAACGTACCGGGAATTATGGAAGCCATCCGCATTCCTCGCCTCCTGTTGACGTTATGCCTTCGCATTTTAACCTGGCTACATCGTGCCCCGTCCTGACCGAGACGCAGCATGTACGCCCGAATAGGTCCTGCGAGGCTCGATGCGCCATCGACACCCTCCACCGAACTCCGCAACCTTACTCTCCGAGGATTACCCCATTGTGCAATAACGGGGGTATTCCTGCTCTCTTTGGCGTATCCTCTAGGGATTTAGATCGGTTTACCCGCAATCTTTCCAATTGCCGGCACAAGCCTCCGCCCTGGTCGGAGGATTCCCTCTTTTGGCCGAAATTGGAGCGCGTGCTATCAGCCCAGCGATTCGGCAGCTTCCCTGATGCGGCATAGATTTCGTCGAGATCTGCCGGAGTCGCACAATAGGGCGGCATCACATAAATCGTATTTCCTAGCTGGGAGCAGCAGCAGATCCCGGCTTCTAAGCAGACGCTGAAGTTTTCGGACCGTGCTCGCGAGATAACCGGCATCAGCGGATTTCAGCTCGAGCGCTGTGATGGTTCCCGTCTGGCGCACATTTCAAACCGAGAGGCCGCGCGGAACGGCGCGATTGCGCGCTCCTGCAAGCTTGCGATCAACCTTAGGCGTTCGCGAGGTCCTTCGTCTTGCCAGAGCTCCCGATGTGCCTTTGCGGCCCCGCATGCGATCGGATTCGCCGTATATGAACTCGAATGAAAAACGGTGCGCGCACGATCTCTTGAGTAGCCAGTCAGGCCTTTGGAATAGCAGGCGATATCAGGCGTGACATTTGCCTGCTCGCGGGCAAATAGAGAACCGGTGCCCTAGCCCGTCATCACCTCATCGGCAGTGAACAGGAGGTCCGAGCGTTCACAGATTCGCTTCATCTCCTTGAGTACCCAGCCGAGTACATCAGCATTCCGCCCGCCCCAATATCAGCGGCTCAACGATGAAGGAGGCCGGACTTTCGGATCGGTACGCAGACTCGCCCGCTCACGCCCCCTTGCAGGGAATGGGATGGCACTCACCTCGAACAGCAGGGACTCGTACGCCGCGTGAAGACGCCGCGGCACACCTTCGAGCCGGCTGACCGGGACGCATCAGCAGCATCGGCTGACTGCGGTCCAGCCTGGATTTGGGACTTTTCGTCTACACACAGAACGATGGCATGTGCCGGCAGCGAGACGTAAAGGCCGACGACGTCGCGCACCTTGGCGACGAAGTTCGGATCGGTGGAGAGCTTGAATGGCTCCAGCTGGTGTGGCCGGAGCCCGAAGGCCCGCGAGATACGTTGCACCGTCGACACCGACAGGCCGCTGCCTTTGCCAGGCCGCGGGAACTCCAATGAGTGGCGTTCTCTTCTCGGGGCAGCTTTCCAGCGTCCGCACGATCACGGCTTCGATGCGACCATCGTCAATGGTGCGCGGTGCTCCCTGAGCGCAGCTCATCGTGCGGCCCAGCCACGCGCTGCTTCACAAAGCGCCACCGCCATTTGCCTACCGTCCCCCGCTCCAGGCCTAACTTGGGCGCCACTTCCCACTTCCTTGTTCTGACCGCCTTCGGCGCAAGCGAGCACGATCCGGGCTCTCAGAGCCAACGCCTGCGCCGTCTTTCGCCGCGTCGTCAGCGACTGAAGTTCAGCACGCGTATCATCGCTCCATATCAGGGGCGCACGTCGCTGGTCGGAACGGCTTCAGAAGACCGCGTAGGAAGCTGCCTGAGATCGCCGACCAACGAGGAATCATCGAGTTCACGAGGGAATGGCGGAACTGTGAATGTTCATGGAGAATCGCTCCTCCCGACCGCAAACGGCAATTCAGAATTTACCGCCTCAGATCGATCAGTATCTTTTCGCGAGCACTCGGCATGGTTGTCAACGGCCGGAGCGCGCACATGACAGGCCACGACGCGCCCGTCTGCCATCGGCACCAAAGGCGGCCTCTCGATGCGGCAGCGCTCGATCCCGATCGGGCAGCGCGGGTGGAAAGTGCAACCACTTGGCGGATTGATAGGACTTGGCACCTCGCCCTCTAGCGGCACCTCCTGCCGGACCCGTGTGGGATCGGGCACTGGAGCTGCTGCGATCAGTGCCTCGGTGTAGGGGTGGACGGGCTTCGCAAAGAGCGCTTCGCACGAGGCGAGTTCGACGATCCGGCCGAGATACATGACCGCGACCCGATGGCCGATGTGCTCCACGACGCTTAAATCATGCGAGATGAAGACGAAAGCGATTCCCATCTGCCGCTGGAGGTCCATCAGCAGGTTTAGGATCTGTGCTTGCACTGAGACGTCAAGCGCCGACACCGCTTCGTCTGCGACGATGAGTGAGGGTTGGAGGGCCAGCGCCCGCGCGATCCCGAGCCGCTGCCGCTGCCCACCCGAGAACTCGGATGGGAGCCTGTGCATCATATCGGGCGCCATTCCGACCTTTTGTAGAAGCTCCGCCGCAAGCGCCTGGCGTTGCTTGCGGCTGAGGCGCCCAAAATTCTCGACGGGCTCGGTGATGATCTGTCCGGCGGTGAGGCGCGGGTTCAGTGATGAGTAAGGATCCTGAAAGACCATTTGTATTCGCCGGCGCCACGCCCGAAGCGCATGTGTCTTTAGACCGGCAATATCGACGCCGTCGATCATCACGCGTCCGGCCGTCGGCTCCACAATCCGCATCAGGAGTCGCGCGACAGTGGACTTGCCGCACCCGGACTCACCGACGATACAGAGTGTCTCGGCTGCCTCGACCGAGAAGGAGACATCCTCTACCGCCCGCACCACTGGCTCAGTATTCGTAAGGAATCCCGTACCACGGCCATAATGCTTCGTCAGGCCTTCGACTTTCAACAACGGACCAGTCATGATCCCATGACCTCTTCGGAGCGCCAGCAGGCCGCGGCATGGCCCGGCCAGACATCACGCATGGCCGGGGTCTTCTCGCGGCAAATATCGATCGCAAACCGGCAGCGAGCCGCGAAGCTGCAGCCAACAATGGGCTCGCGCAGGCTTGGCACAATGCCGGGAATCTCTGGAAGGCGTTGTCGCCGGCCATGGCGGGAGCCGGGCACCGAGCGCATCAGGCCCTGGGTGTAGGGATGCGCGGGGCGCGCAAACAACTCCATTACGGTTGCTTGCTCTACGATCCGGCCAGCATACATAACAATCACTCGCTGGCACGTTTCCGCCACAACGCCCAGATCATGCGTGATGAACATCACAGCCGTTCCCATGCGTTGTTTCAGATCGATTATCAGGCGCAAGATCTGAGCCTGCATGGTGACGTCCAATGCTGTTGTCGGCTCGTCTGCAATCAATAGTTCGGGTGAGCAGGCAAGAGCCATCGCGATCATGACACGCTGGCGCATGCCGCCCGACATCTCATGGGGATAGCTGTTAAGGCGACGCTCAGGGTCTCCAATGCGGACGAGATGGAGCATCTGCCGCGACTTTGCCATCGCATCGGAGCGGGAGGCCCTAGTGTGGATCTGCACCGCCTCGGCAATTTGGTGGCCGATAGTGTGAACTGGGCTCAGGCTCGTCATCGGCTCCTGGAAGATCATGGCGATCCGGTCGCCGCGGATTTTTCGCATCTCGCGTTCGGAGAGTTTCAGGAGGTCGCGTCCGTGAAGGCGGATCTCTCCGCCGACCGTCTTGGCTGTCAGCTTCGGCAGCAGACGAAGAATGGAGAGCGCGGTGACACTCTTGCCGCAGCCGGATTCGCCGACAACGCCCAGGGTTTCACCCTTCTTAACCTGGAAGCTGATGCCGCCAAGGGCGCGGGTGACGCCTTCTTCGCTGTAAAAGTGTGTCTCGAGGTCGCAAACATCGAGAAGCACGTCATGTGCTGCGGTCTTTTGCATTTGCATGTCAGCGTCTGCGCTTCAAGCGTGGGTCGAACAGGTCGCGCAGGCCATCCCCGAGCAGATTGACGGCAAGGACCGTGACGGCAAGCCAGATCCCGGGGGCGAAGACCGTCATTGGCACAATGCCGAGATACAGGCGCGAACTTGAGATCATATTGCCCCAGCTGGGAATCTCGGGCGACACGCCGGCGCCGAGGAAGCTTAGCCCAGCCTCGGTCAGGATCGCGCCCGCGCAGATATTGGCGCTTTGGACCATGAGCGCCGGAATAGTGCTCGGGAGGATATGCCGCCACAGCACCTTCGGTACGCGCGCACCGCCGCAGATCGCGGCCTCCACATAGGGACGCTCCCGAACACTCAGGACCAACGAACGAACCAGCCGCGCGGTGCTTGGGATCTGGGGAATGGTGATGGCGAGGATGAGGATACCAAGCCCGGAGCCTACCAGAGAGACAAGGGCCATGGCCAAGAGAATCGTCGGGATTGACATCAGGCCATCCATGACCCGCATAATGATACTATCGAAGCGGTGGTGATAGCCGGCGACAACACCGATCAGAAGTGCGCTCAGAGCCGCGCTCGCCGCCACCATCAAACCGACTATGAGTGAGATTCTCGCGCCGAACACCGTTCGCGCAAAGACATCGCGGCCCAAATTGTCGGTTCCGAACCACATTGCGGCCGAAGGAGCTTCAAGCGTCCTAAACGGATGCATGTTCATCGGGTCTCCGGCGTAAATCGGGGCAAAAAGTGCCATGACGACTATGACTGCCAATAAACCGCCGCCGGCAAAGACCAAAGGATGCCGCCTCCCCAACCGGGGAAGATCGGATACTCGCGGCCAAGCCGTAGGCGCGGCATCAATTGACGCAGAAGGAAGGGCCATATCAATACCGGATACGAGGATCGACCAGGGGGTAGGCAAGATCGACTGCGAGATTAATGAGGACGTAAAGCCCAGAAACGAGGATCAGCACGCCCTGAATGACCGGATAGTCACGGCCGTTGATCGCATCGACGACCAGGCGTCCAATGCCAGGCAGGTTGAATACCGTCTCTGTAATCACCACGCCGCTGATCAAGTAAGCGAAGCTTACGCCAATTACGGTGAGGATCGGGGCGCCCGCATTCTTCAAAGCATGGTGAAAAAGCATCGAATAAGTCGAGGCGCCCTTGGCTGCCGCCGTCCGCATATAATCTTCCGACAGAACTTCGAGCATGCTCGCCCGCGTGATCCGGCCGATGAAGGAAATATAGGACAAACTCAAAGCCACAGCCGGCAGAACCAGATGCATGAACCAGGGTCCCACGCCATGGCTTATAGACACATATCCCTGGACCGGTAGCCAACGCATCTCGATGGCAAAAAAATATGCAAGGAAATAGCCGACGACAAACACCGGGACGGAATAGCCAAGGGCCGAGAACGCGATGAGCATGCGATCGACAAAGCCGCCCGCGCGCCACGCGGCGAAAATGCCGAAGGAGACCCCCGCGGTGACCGAAAGGATCATCGTCAGGATCGACAGCGAAATGGTCGGCTCGAGCCGTTGCGAGACCAGGGTGAGAACTGGCAACCCCGCAATAATCGAAATGCCGAGATTGCCGCTAATGATACCCAGCGCCCAATGGACGAATTGAACCGGGAGCGGTTCGTTCAGTCCCAATTGTTCACGGATGGCGGCCACCATCTGTGGCGTGGCTTTGGGGCCGGCGATCGCATCTGCCGGATCGCCGGGCACTAGTCTGAGAAGCAAGAAGATGAACATCCCGACCACCGCCATGACGGCGATAGCAGAGATTAGTCTTCGAAGCACATAAAGGCCGATCACCAGTTCAAGCTCCCCGCTGCATATTCCACATCGGGAGAAGTGCCGGAAAGCCGATAAGACCTGTGAGCGTCTTGCGGCGGGCGATGGGCGTAACAGTTTGCCCTAAGAAAACAAAGCCGACGCTATCCCACCAAATTTGTTGCATCTTGCGAGCCAGCACCTTGCGTTCTTCGAGCGTCCCATTCGCCCATTGGGCCCGAAGAGCCTCGTATTCGTCATTTTTCCCCCAGCCATTGGCAGTACCATCCATAGCCAACCACGACGAGGAGAGTGGGGTGCCGAAACTGATATCAACTCCGTTCGTGGGAAAGATGCTCCAGCCCCCGTTCTCGACGGGGCCCTTCTTCGACCGGCGCTCGACAAGCCCAGCCCAGTTGCTCGGTGCAAGCTCGGCATTGACCCCGATGTTGCGCAGCGTGAGCGCTAGAAGCTGCGCGCTATTACTAGCGGGGGCCCAGGTCGTGGGTTGGAGAATGACGACCTTCTCGCCGGCATATCCGGCCTCCTTGAAAAGTTGCTTGGCCCTATCCGGATCACCGCCTTTCTTATACCATCCAGTGTTTGCGTCATTGGTGTATGGCGTATCGGTTCCGAACAAGGACGTGACAGGGCGATTGTATTTTGGATTTCGGTTAATAACGCGCATATACGCATCCTGATCGACCAGATGAAGCAACGCTTGGCGTGCCTTCACGTTGTCGAACGGCTTCTGCAAAGAGTTTATGCCGAGATAATAGTTATCGCCTGATTTGTGGAGATCTTCGAGCACGAGATTGGGATCACTCTCGATCATCGGATAAAGATCGGCCAGCGGTTCTGACACGAAATCGACCTCGCCCGCTTGCAAGGCCGCCAGGGCCGTCTGCTGATCGTTGATATATTCCCAGATGGCGCGGTCGACCTTGACGATCTTGCCGCCGGCCAACCCGCTGGGCGGTTCCTGACGCGGAACGTACTTTTCGTTCCGATCGTAGACGTTCCTCACACCCGGCCTGGAAAGCGCCTCGTTGAACTTGAACGGCCCCGATCCGACACGCGTGGTCACCGGCTGCGTCGGGGGACGGTCCGCATCCTTCTCACGCATGACAAAAAGCAGGTAGTGTGTAGAATCCGCCATTTGATCGATCAACAGCGTTAGCGGCTCCCTGAGAGTGATGGTGAACGTGTTGTCATCTTTCTTGGAGATATCCTTGGTCCGTTCCATGACCAATTTTCCGCCGGCTGTCTGACCCCAGCGGCGAATCGAGGTCACGCAATCCGCGGCAGTGACAGGGGTTCCGTCGTGAAAGCCCAAGCCGTCCCGCAGCGCAAACGTGTAGGTTCTCTTATCGTCAGAAACGCTCCACCTTTCCACCATTTGCGGTTGAGGCGTGAGTTTGGAGTCCAGCGCAAACAACGTGTCGTAAATCGCCAAGCCATGTTCGACAGTGCGATAAGGGGGCGTAGAGTATAATGGGTCGAAGTAGGTAATTTGACCATTCATCATGCTCACAGTCCGCGCGGCAGACGGCGCTGTTTGCGCCCGTAGGACTGACGGAACCGATGTAGCCATTCCGACAGCCATACCTGTTTGAAAAAACTTGCGCCGAGAAATCGACATACTTCCCTCCCATCTATGCGTTAGGGACGCGCCGCACCCACGCCCATACCAAAGCTTGCATCAGGCTCCTCGCCTGTTTTCATCAAACGTGACCCTCGGAGGGCCGAAATTCGGCGCCGGATCACGCAAATCCTGAGGCTTATGCCAGCCGCGCGTTTTCGGCGGGGCAATGCGAAACGAGCGCGAAGCGGGAGATCGCCGCGAATAAACGGGTGGACATAAACGGCCAATCGTCCGTGAAGAGCGGCTAAGCGATTGAGTTGGAATCGCATTTGTCCTCGGTGGACTGTTTTTGCGATTGCAGGGTCTTGATGCTTCGGTCGTCGGAACCTTGCAGTTTCATTTTCAAGATTCCGTCGAATCGCCAATCATGATTCCGTCGTCGCATCGGAGGGTGGCGATGCGGCCGAAGAAGCATAGGACGACGGGATCGGGCGATCTGTTCCGGGCCAGGCTGGACCAGATCATCAATATCTGGACCAGATCATCAATATGAAGCATGAGCTGGTTCAACTCGCCGGCAAGGTCGATTGGGAGTGGATCGACGGCCGAGATCGCGCCGCTCTATAGCGAGAATGGTCGGCCGGGCATCGCGACCCGCTTCATGATCGGGCTGCTGCTGCTCAAGCACATTTACGGCCTGTCCGATGAGGGGGGGTGCGAGCGCTGGGTGCACGACCCTTATTTCCAGTACTTCACCAGCGAAGAGTTCTTTCAGCACGCGTTCCCGCAGGAGCGCTCCGACCTGAGCCACTGGCGCAAGCGGCTCGGGGAAAAGCTGGAGCTGTTGCTGGCCGAGAGCTTGCGGGTGGCGCAAGAGGCCGGCGCGTTACGCAGGCAGAACCTCAAGCGGGTCACGGTCGATACCACCGTGCAGCCGAAGCCCATCACCTTCCCGACGGTTGTGAGTGGCAGAGTAATTCTCCCCACTTATGGCATTTGAAAATTCCCCAGTTTTCGTGACGGCCGACCGTCCAGGGCATGCCCTGGATGGTCGAATCGCCGACGTTCCTCCGGCAGGCGAAAGGGAGGGCGCGGTGCTCAAACTTGGGGAACTTGTCATGATCCTGGATTTGCATTGCCAAGGTCTGTCGGTCAGCGCTATCGCCCGGCAACTTGGTGTCGACCGAAAGACAGTCAGGGCCTACATCGCCAAAGGATTGGAGCCGCCGGTCTACAAAAAGCGAGCGGTGCGGCCCGGAATTGTCGACCACTTCGAAGCTTATTTGCGTGAGCGGCTGGCTGCCTATCCTGCGCTCACCGCCGTGCGGCTGTGGCGTGAGCTCAAGGAACGCGGCTTCGTCGGCAGCTACAGCATCGTACGCGATCGCGTGCGCGAGCTGCGGCCTGCCCAGCCGGCAGCCATCCAAGTGCGTTTTGAAACTTCAGCAGGTGAGCAGGCGCAAGTCGACTTCGCCAGGTTCGAGGTCGAGTTGTCGATGAGCCAGGGGTCAAGCGCATCGTCTGGCTGTTCTCGATGGTGCTCGGCTACTCACGACTGATCTGGGCGCGGTTCGTTGTCCATCAGGATCTGCAAACAGTGCTTCGCTGCCATATCGCCGCTCTGGAAGCGATCGGCGGCGCTCCGCGCGAAATCCTCTACGACCGCATGAAGACCGCTGTCCTTGGCGAGGACGCCGAGGGGCTCGTGGTCTACAACCGCGCGCTTGCCGGCCTTATCGGCCCAAGGCAAGGTCGAGCGGCCATTCCGCTACATCCGCGAGGACTTCTTCCTCGGCGGGGTCTTCCGCAATCTGGACGACCTCAACGGCCAGCTCCGCCATTGGCTGGATACCGTCGCCAATCCGCGGGTGCATGCCACGACCCATCGGGTCGTCGATGAGGCCTTCGCCGAGGAAAAGGCGGCACTGCAAGCCTTGCGGAGCGCGCCCTATCGGGCGGTGTTGCATCTGGAGCGACGGGCCTCGCGCGAAGGCATGGTGAGCGTCGGCGGCAGTCTGTATAGCGTGCCTGATACGACGCGGCGGCGGGTCTTCGACGTCCACGTCCTCGCCGACGAAGTCCGCATCTTCGAGGGCAGCGTGCTGGTGGCAAGTCATGCCCCGCTCGAAGGTCGGGGCCAGAAGCGGCTCGATCCGACACATCGCAAGCTCGCCAGCTTCGGCCGACGCCGTCCAGGCAGTGCAGAACCCGTCACCCTCACGCGCGCCGGTGACCACGCCGCTTGTCGCTTGCTTGACTTCTACGCGGCCGTCGGCCGCCGCCTGGCAGCCCAGGAGATCGTATGATGAGTGCTTTCTCCGTCATCGAGCGCGTCAAGACCAACCTGGTCAGTCTGAAGATGCCGCGCGCCCTGGAAATCCTCGATGTCACCCTGCGCGGCCTCTAACACGGCGAAATTAGCGCCCTCGACGCCATCGATGCCTTGCTCACCGAAGAACTCACGATGCGCGAGAACCGTCGCATCAAAATGGCGGATCAATGGCCAAATTGTCGGCCATAAAGACGCTCGCCGGCTTCGACTTCGCCTTCCAACCGTCGCTCGACAAAAACCGCGTCCTGGCGCTCGCCGGATTGCAGTTCATTAATCGGGCCGAGGCGGTCCATCTCATTGGGCCACCAGGAACCGGCAAGACCCATTTGAGCCTCGCTCTCTGCGTGGAGGCCGTTAAGACAGGGCGCAGCGTCTACTTCAGCTCCCTCGCCGATATTCGCCTCGCTCGCCGAGGCCGAACGTGACGGCGCTCTGCGCGAGCGGATCCGCTACTACTGCCGCGTTCGCGCTGCTCATCGTCGATGAAATCGGCTGCCTCCCGGTCACTCCCGGTGGCGGCAACTTGTTCTTCCAGCTCGTCAACGCCCGATATGAAAAAGGCGCTATGATCCTAACCTCGAACCGCGGCTTCGCCGATTGGGGAGAGATCTTCGGCGATTCCGTCGTCGCTACCGCACTGCTCGATCGCCTGCTTCACCACGCCGTCGTCATCCAAATCGCGGGCTCGAGCTATCGCCTACGCGAACATGCTGATCTCGTCCCCGAGACGATCCGACACAAAACGCAGGCAACCGCGAACCCAATTCCGCCGACCCTGAAACGCCGGGGCCACCAAAAGACGGAGGTGCTGACCACGTCGACGGCTGATCGCCATCCCGCCAACTGGGGACTTTGCGGCGCCACTTCTGAGGAGATTCCGTGCGCCGTTGACGACGGTTGCCAAGCTGCTGCACGCGACGATCAAGGGGCTCAATCGCGTGGCGAGGACGCATCGGGTCAAGTTGCGGCAGTCCTATCTTCGCAGCGCGGCGATGATGGCGGGGCGCTACGCCCATGCCAAGCGATTCAAGCGGCATCAGCGGCAGTTGCGCATCCTGCGCAGCCGACTGGGCCGGACCATCCGCGATATCCGCCGCAAGATCGAAGGTCAGGCTGTGCTTGAGAACGCCTTCGCCCTCCCGCTCAGCCGGGCCTCCCAGATCCGCTTGAGCAGCAGCGCCAGCGCGGCTGGAAGCTGTATTCCTTCCATGCTCCGGAGGTCGAGTGCACCGGCAAGGGCAAAGCAGCCGAACGAGTTCGGTGTCAAAGCCTCCATCGTCACCAACAACCGCCGTGCTCCCGGCGGCCTGTTCGTGCTGCATGCCAGGGCGCTACCCGATAACCCGTACGACGGTCACCTTGCGGGACGCCAGCGACCACATCGAGACAACTCACCGGCTGCGCGATCGAGCGGGCCTATGTCGACACACGAGGCACAAAATCCCCGCCGAATCTTCATCTCTGGCCAGAAGCGCGGCTTCTTCGGTGTCATCAAGCGCGAGCTGCGGCGCCGCTCCACCATAGAACCCGTCATCGGACACCTGAAGGCCGATGGTCACCTTGGCCGCTGCTACCTCAAAGGCCGCGCCGGCGATGTGGCCAACGTCATCCTCTCCGCCGTCGCCCACAACTTCCGCCGCATCCTCGCCTGGCTCAGGAAGCTCTTGCGGTCCTTTGGCGCGCCTTCGCAACCCCAATCGCCCTCAACCCCGGTTGTTAACGGACGACTCACCAATATCTTTGCCGGCATCGCCGCCCATCCGGCTCATCGCGTGGACGAGTTGCTGCCCTGGAATTGGACGTAGCCGACTGCAACGATCGCTGCGCAAGCGGCATGACCACGTTCGTAAACATCACGTCACCACCATCGGTCGTGTTGCCGAGAACCTCGGCGAAGACGAAGATTGGCCGCGAGACGTCGCCAATGAAATGGAGATCGAAGACGGCGTCATCTGGGTGGTATGGCCTCGGGAAGATGGCGTCCAGGCCTTCACCCACTTCAGTATCGAAAACCTGATCCGGCTCATCCGGGATGTACAAAGAAAGGCTTGGCATCGGTCGGGAAGGTGATGCCTTGGCTGCACGGTGGGTATGGTGGTATCGACCATGCCCCCTTTTTAGATCTCGCCGGCCTCACGCGCCACCCGCAAGCTCTCGGCCAGCAACAGTTCCAGCTTGTCGCCGAGCCGCTTGCGCCAGTGGCTCAGGTCCGAGCGCTCATGCGGGAACGCGTGCTGAGAGAACTCTTCGCCGGTGAGCTAGGGGAGACGCGGATCGTCACCCAGCGCTCGCGCCCCCTCGTCAAACAGCTTATAAAATGTGCTTGAGCAACAGCAGCCCGATCCAGAAGCGGGTCGCGAGGTCCGGCCGGCCGTTCTCGCTGTCGAGCCGCTTGCGATCTCGCTGTCGATCCAGTCCCAATCGAGCTTGCCGGCGAGCCGGACCAGCTCGTGCTCCATATTGATGGTCTGGTCCAGCCTGGCCGGCACGGAAGCGCCGCACGGCAGTTGCGACCGCACGCACGGCCTCGGCAGGGCCGCGCCGCACAGTCCGGTCAGAATTGTCCCGCATCCCGCCGTCGTGTGCTTCTTCGGCCGCATCGCCCATCCGATGCAGACAGGGAATGATGCTTCGCCTTTCGAGCGATCCCGAAAACAAAATTGCAGGGTTCCGGTGCGCAGAGCCAGAGCCCTGCAATTCAAAACAGCCTGCAGGAAGAATTGCGACTCCCACTCAGTCGCTTAGCCATTCTTCACAGACGGACTCCTTAAATGCGTCTTGTTCTCCGAAATCATGATCCCAAGTTGACTTTGCTCACTCAGCGCCGCAGCACAGCTTCCGCGTGCAGGACCGGAACGAAAGCCGCTTCCAGCTCCTGCCAGTCCTCAGGCGTGTTGGGCACGGGCCAGGCGGAGTTGACTGCGATGACAACCCTGTCCTGCGGATAGACGAAGATGGCCTGCCCATCACTGCCCAGGGCGGCATAGGAGTCCTTGTAGATCCACCAGGAATATCCATAGCCCACCGCGGCGTGACCGCGTTGCCGCGTCGGGAAGGTGACTTGGGCGCTGATCGCGTCGACCAGCCAGTCGGACGGCAGCACCTGAGCGGCGCCGGCCTTGCCGCCGTCCAGCATGAACTGGCCAATGCGGGCGTAGTCACGCAGGGTCATTGAGATGCCTGAGCCGCCGCGATCTCGGCCGAACCGATCCACTATCCAGTTCGCGTCCTCTTCCATGCCGTACGGCTGCCAAAGCTTCTCCGAGAGGTATTCAGACAACGGCTTACCAACCGCGTTGGACACCAGGATTCCGGCAATGTCGGTTTCCCCCGTACTGTAATTGTACCTTGCGCCTGGCTCAGCGGCTCTCGGCAGGAGGCGCATGTAGGCGACGATGGGATCGACGCCCGCTTCGTAACAGCACCGGCCCGCTCTGTATCCGTCTGAATTGGGATCGTGCCAATCCTCGTTCCACTTGACACCTGAGGTCATGGTGAAGAGCTGGCGGACGGTCACCCCCTCATAGGCGCTGCTTTTCATTTCGGGGATGCAGTCGATGACCGGCGCACCCATACTTTTGATGTAGCCGTCCTGGATCGCCGCGCCAGCCAGGATCGCGGTCACCGACTTACTGACGGATTGGGCTAACCAGCGGTCCTTTTCCGTACGTCCGAGGCCATAACGCTCGAGAACGACCTGGCCATCCTTGAGCACGATGACACCCGAGGTACGCGTCGCCTTCATATAGCTGTCCAAGTCCATGGCCTCGCCCTTCCAGGTGCATCGGGGCGCGATCTGGCGGGCAGCCTCGGGCAGCACGTGAACGCTCGGCCCGCGGCGGACGACGTGAGTGGCATCGATCTTATCCATATTGCGATAGCCGATGGCTCGCTGCTCAGGTGTCCACTGCAGGTACCAAGAATTCATCGCGACGCTCTGCGGCAGAGGTTCGGCGCCGTTCGGGGCGCTCGCGGCCGGTGAGGTCACCGCCAGCCCCGTCAAAGCTGAAAGCCCCGTAGACTTCGTACCCATAGCTTGCTCGTGCCCTTTCTTCCGTTCTCTCTAAACCGAGCCACCCACATTCGGTCGGTTGTCGGTCGTTGGACGGCAGTTTGCAGTCACGTTGAGCGTATCAAGCCTATGAGCGTAATTTTCCAAAAGAGTCGCCGGTCAAGGAACAATTCGGGCGCGGCTTACGTTTTAGCGCCGGAATGCTGCAACGGACGTGATGGAAACAGTGAAACCTGTGAACGTTCTCAGCACAGAGGGGAGCATTTCCTAGCTGGTCGGCGTGTGGTTTCGGGGACCAGGATGTAGGCGACTATCGAGCTGCTTATTTAGTAGGAACAGCCCTAATTCCCGGTGTGCCACACGACTCAAAAGATTCGCCGGAGAAAACCGCCATTCCGTTGCGTAAACCGCCGTTCCACGCCGCGCTCATGACGACCTGCCCGTCAGCCAGTAGCTGCGGCGGCAGGATGCGGGATCCGGCGTGCGGCGGAGGTCCTTATAGACTCGGCGCGCCATCCGCAATCAGCGTCCATATGCCGGAGGGTTTCTTCCATAGCGAGGGTTTTGGCGGGGATTTCTTTGTGTCGAATAGGTCGGCGATGGTCGACGGGCCGTTTGGCAGCTAGTCCCGCTAAAGTGGTTGCCATGCGCAACGCGGCTCCAAGGCTCGCTTCTTGCAAATTGAGAGGTGATCGAGCTCGCCCTGTTTGAAGAAGACAACGCCCGGACGATTGAGAATTTCGAGAGGGCGAACCGCGCGTTTCACCACGCGCTGGTCGCTCCTTGCGGCATGCCGCGGCTCCTTGCGAGTTTTGAATTACAGCTTGCAAATTCGCAACTAGTGTTCGCGATGGCGCGAAGTGGCGGCTGGAGATCGCCCAGGACCCACCGCCTGATTCTGCAGGCGTCGGGAGCGCGCAATGTCGATCGAGCCTGCAACCCGCTTGCGCGCCACCATTCAAACGATTGAGCGACTTGCCATGCTTCGCTCTCCCAGCTTTAACATCGAAGGGACATCTCCCGCATCAACCTTGTACGTCGCAATGGCGCTGCTGCGATCAGCATTGCCGCGAAAAGGAAGACCAAGCTCTCGGGCACGCAGCTTGTTCATCATTATCCGATGTTTCCGATGGACAGTGATCAATTTCCGCTCAAGCAGGGTAGAGCGGGCTATCGTTTGCACGCCAAGATCGCGCCTGGTCTCAACGTCGATCGTCGGCACAATCGATAGTTTCAGATCGCTCCAGCTCTAATACTTGGCCGCCGGTGGTGCCATGGCCTCGCTTCCGCCAGATCCCGTGCGATACGGACCAACGTGGCCTCATCGCCAAAGCGCCCGACGATTTGAAGGCCTATTGGCAACCCACCGGCGTTTTGTGCCAAAGGCAGCGACACCGATGGATGACCGGTGACATTAAAGACGCCGAGATACGGATAAAGCGCGCGCGCCGCTTCTCCGAATTCTTCTACAGAGAGCGTCGGGCTAGTGGGGCAAAGACTGCAATTATGAGGCAATGCCACGGTAGGCAATGTAGGAGTTAGTAGAATATCAAAGGAACTGATCGCCTCTCCCACCCGGAACCGCAAGCTCCGCAATGCTTCAAGCGCATCTCCCACAGAAGCCGATTGAGACTGCCTGCCATATTCATAAAGCTTGAGGCTAAACGGCTCAAGGGTGCTGGAATCAATCTGCCGTCCCATGGCTCGCGCGTCTTCTTCGAGGGAATCGGCGCTGAGTTTCGTGCTGAGCTTCCCTATGCGAAGACGTGATCTGTAGTACTCGGCGGACTCGAATGGCGGTGGCATCTCAGTCACGGTGTGCCCCATTTCTTGAAGAAGCGCAGCAGTCCTCTCGACCGCCTGTTGAGTCTCCGGCTCGACCTTAGCTGCCCCCCATGCAGTGATAGCAACCCCCACTCTGAGAGTTCCGGTCGGCTGGGAAAGTTCCTCCACATATGTTCGGTGAGGCTGGACAATGATAAATGGATCACCGGGGTGGGGACCGGCGAAGACATCCAGCGCAGCAGCCATGTCGCGCACAGTTCGACATAGAACGAAGTCGCGAGGAAGGCCAAACGACCTATCCTGGTCGTTCGGTCCGCCCGAAACACGCCCGCGCGAGGGATTCAATCCAACAAGGCCACACCAGGAGGCAGGAATGCGAATGGATCCGCCACCATCAGTTCCATGCGCTATGGGAGTAATGCCTGAAGCCACTGCCGCTGCTGCTCCAGAAGATGACCCGCCTGCGGAGCGTTCCAGATTCCATGGATTGCCCGTGATACCATTTAGAATGGACTCGCTCATTCCGGAGCCGCCAAAGAGCTCCGGTGTTGTCGTTCTTCCGAGCGTCCGGAGACCGGCAGCTCGAGCTCGACAAAAAAAATAGCTTTCGGTATCGGGGCGATGGCCCTTGTACAGCCGGCTGCCGCGTTCCTGGAGGCGGCCGGCTTCGGTGGCACCAATATCTTTGCGAAGGAAAGGCACGCCATGGAAGAGCCCTCCGTCTGCGCCCGAAACAGTCTCAGCATCCTCGTAGAATTCGATGACGGCGTTGAGTCGGCTGTTGACGTCGTCGTGCGCCTCGCGGGCTAGCTGCGTCAATTCCGAGGGCGTGACGTCCCCTGCGCGCACAAGTGAAGCTAAACCGGTCGCATCGTGCTCGACGTATTCTCTCAATTTCATTTTATACTACCCTTTCCGAAATATCTGATGGGAGCCGTCAGGTATTGTGGATGCCGCGCAGTCGCTGCGAGCGTCGGCGCAGCAACTCGACAGTGGTTAGCATTGCGATGGAGAACTGCATCAGCACGGTCAGGGCAGCAACAATGGTCGGACTGAATTCTTCACGATGCGGAGAACATGACCACAGGTAGGCAAAGTGCGCTGGTTGGCGCTGCCGACGGACGGGGCGACCACCACCTCGTCGAAGGAGGCAAGGCAGGCGAAGAGCGCACCGGAGGTCATGCCGGGTATAATGGGCGGGAGGATGATCTCGAAGGTGACCGGGGGCGCACCGAGTCCGGTGGCTGCGCGGGTTAGCGAGTGATCGAGACCCATTAGAGTCGCGGTCACAGCGATGACAACCAACGATGTGGCCAGCGTGGTGTGCGCTAGGACCAGGGCAATATAGCTGTTGAGCAACTCAATATCGGCATGACCGAAATATACGGCCACCGCGTTAATTACTGCCGGGATGATCATGGGTGAGATCAAAACGCTCATCACCGCCTTACGGCAGGAAACTTTTAGGCGACTGAGCCAGAGCGCGGCTGATGTGCCTAGCGCGGTTGACAGCAGCGTGACCAACACGGCGACGAAGATAGAGTTGTGCAGCGCGCACAGCCAACGGCCTGTTAAAAATTCCTCGTACCAGAGCCGCGACATCCCGGGCATTGGATAAGTGAAAAAGGACACAGAATTGAAAAGCAGCAGAATGATTGCAAGGATCGGCGCGATCCGAAGCAGCAGCACCGCCCCGCACATCAGCCGATGCAGATAGCGCCAGCCCTTCGCTAGCAGACCGGCAGAGGCCAAAGCGGGCATCGTTCTCACCCCATAGCGCGGCGCGCTGCTACGGCCGCCGGAAAGCCGGTCGGGCCGGCGTTTGCCGTGAGCGCTGACGGACCATGTCGAGCGCCCGTTTGATCCTGGCCTCCATCTCGCCCTTGCCAAGCTTGCGCACCTTGAGTGCAAAGGGCGAGCTTTGTCGTCAACGGGGTCATATGCGGAAAGAGGGCGCAATTTTGGAACAGCAACCCGATATCGTGCTTGTGAGGCGGCATATTCTCAATTGAGCGTCCTGCTACCAGGATCGAGCCATTAGTGGGCGCCCGGAAGCCGGCGAGTATCACGAGGATCGTCGTCCTGCTCGCGCCAGAGGGCGCCAACATGGTCAGGAGCTCCCCCGGAGCGATATCCGGGTTGAGATTCCTAACGACCAGCGTTTCGCCGTCAAAGGTCTTCTGAACGCCGCAAAAATGTGACAAACGATTGTCCCGTGCCTGGCATCGCCCCCATTTCTCCCCCGGGCGCTCCGGCGTCAAAGCCCAGACCAAGACGTTGTCTTTGACGGCTCGCATTAACTGCGCGTGCGGTCGAGACCGCATCTATACCCTGCATGAGGGCCGCCTGCGGGTGACTCAGTTTATCGCCGAACTGCGTTTTGAATCGGTGACATTTCGAACGGTTGGGTCTTAGGCTTTCGTCGTTACTAAAATATTATCCGGCTCATGCTATCTCTTTTCATCGATCTCGCGGGTCAGACGGCCGAAATCCTGCGCCGCATCAAGCAAATCCGAAGGTTTATGTCAGCAACGTTCTCGGCCGAGGCAATGCTACGCGAGCACGAAGCAGAGAGCACAACGATTGACGGATGGATGTAAGCGCTCACAAGCTGCTAAGTTCGCTCGGGCGAAAGATAACGCCGAACGGTGCACTGGTTTCACTTCCGGGAACCATGAGGAACGGCACTAATGTGTATCGACCACAAGCGAGCCCCGATGTCTCGCACGAGCAACGCTTCCGTGACGGTCATCATCACATCGCGAGCAAGCTTGAGAATTTCGCTGCCGCGCTAAACACCGCTATCTGCAGCACCGCGGCGTAGCATCTGCGCATCACCTTGCCGTAGACCACGCTTCCCGAGCACATGCCGACCTCACCCCCATGAGCCATCGCGCTTGATCAGCCCATGCCGATGCCAGGAGCGGAAGCCCTGCTCCGGATACGGCCGCAGGACGACGGTTTGCTGCGGAGGAAGATCTCGTCGGTCTTTTCGGACGCAACATGGATCGTCTGCTGAATTTCTCTGGAGCGCGCCTCGACTATGCTGCCGCGGTCCACTCTTGCCTTTCGCTCGGGCACAGCAGGCGACATTACCAGAGTGTACGATTCTGGGCGCACATCTCCTCGGCGACTATCCCTTCGTCTAGCTTTCGCACCACAAAATTCAGACCGAATGTACGAAATTGCAAGCCCGCTCCGTCAAGCATTGGATACATGCGATCCACCCCGCGCCAATGCACTCGAAAACAGTCAAGTGGCTCTAAATTCACCGCCGCAGATTAGAGCCTGAAGTCAGGGAGACAGCGGATGGACTCTCTCACGAGCTCCGATAGCCGAAGCGACGCCGTGTCGAGGACAAGCGGCTTCAATTCTATTCTCAAGAGGCGATCGTCATTGGGCCTACCCCGCTCGGAACGGGGGGAAGTGCACCGGCTACGGTGCGCGCGCCACCGAAATCCACATCGCCGATCACTGTCTGTCGTCCCTCATCTTCGACGCGATTGGTCCCTACATCTACTACGATAGCACCTGGCTTGATCCAGTCACCACGGACCAGCTTGGGTTGTCCCACAGCAGCTATAAGATTTCGGCGCGACGACACACTAAAGGAAGATCTTCACTCTCAGGGTGTGCGACCGTGAAATTGCAATTCTCTCGAAGCAAAATTGCGCAAGGGGCTTTCCGTCGATCTCGGAACGCCCAACGATGACGGCATTGGGTCCGGCGAGTTCGGCTCGAACCCTCTTGATAAGGAGCATACACACGAGCGGAGTACAGGGTACCCGGGCACTTGCGCCCAGTGAGAGCTTGCCGACAATCATCGGATGACGTCTTTCGCCGGATCGATCGCAGCCGTGACTTTCTGCGCACGATTGGAACGGCTGCATGCGGAGAACATCGACATCAGTGAGATCGACCGGTGCGTGGCCCTCCTTGATCCAAAAAGCGAGCGCCTTTCCGATGCCGGCGGAAGTCAGAATGCCGACTGAATTGAATCCGCAGGCCCTAAAAAGTCCCGATACCTCGGAAGTCTCCAAGCAAATTACGTTTATCCGGCGTGAAGCTTTCATAGCCATTTGAAAAACAGCTGAATTCCAGTCTTTGCGAGCACCGGAACCCGCTTGATCGCCATCTCGACGATCCGCTCGAAATGCTCGAAGTCCTGAGGCAGGTAATCGAAACAGAACTCCGTCGGTATGTCGCTTGGTTCTTTCCGCCGAACACCGAGGACGACAACAATTTGCGTGTATGTTGTTAGATCAAGCTCACGCCGAAGGCTGACCTTCGTGGGGGGATCACCGATGAATTTCTGTCACCCAATCTTGGCCGGCAGCTCGAACTGCTGCGCTGTGCTTCCCTCCCGGATCCGAGAGTGGCAGAGAACCCTACATGCATCAGGAGGACCAAGCCGGATTCTTCGTTTCAGGTGAGCTCGATGGACTGGCGAGCGTCACGTTGTTCTAAACGAAGGTGACAGTTTTGCCTTTCGCAAGCGACCTTCGACATCGTTATGCAAACATTGGCGATGGAGAATGTGTGGTCATATGGGCGGTCTCGCCTCCGAGCTATTGAATGGGATCTCGCCCCTTGGAGTCGGTGCGATGCGCCAGACCTCGGTTAGGACAGCCTGTAAGGTCAATGTTGTTCACCCAGCCGATCCGGATAGCAATGCGCCCGGCTCGGTTATCGTGGAGAAGCAAGTAGCGCAGCTCGTCAGGCATTTCGTTCTCGAAGGCGTGGTCATCTTCCATGAAGGCGACAAACCGTGATCAACCACTGGCCATGTGCTGTCGGTGAACGATAGTTTCCGGGTACGGCTTCACACCACGTCCCGTCTCTCGCCACCATTCAGGTTCGCGCTTGCCGATCAGATACCAGGCGTTTGGAAAAGTGTGGCCCCATTCGCCTTGTGCTGCAGGTGTTCCAGCCGACGTGATCCGCATGCACTGCGAGCACACGAGAAAGTCGACTTCCTCGGGAAGGGAGGCCTGCGCGTGCTAGGTTCTCAAGGAACTGCTGGCAGGGCGGGTAACACGGACGCTCCTTGTCATTGCCCGTATCGAATAGGAGCGTGGTGTTGCGTGCGTAGTATCAATATCCGGGAAAATCTGCTTCTTCATGCTGCGGGATCCTTGATAGTCAGGCCGCCGCCCCTTTCGCCCGTGACCTTGCCCCGAAGTTTTATCCAGGTCTAAGTTCGTTCGGGCGGTTGGATATGCCCATCCGGGCGGTGGTAGCGGCGGGAGCTGGCGCGGAGCTCTCGGCATAGCGCAGCGCCAGATCCCGACGCGGATTTCACGTGGTGGCAAACTCGGATGGTGTCTTCCATCCGAGCTGGGAGTGCGGCCGAGCGTCGTTATAGTCGGCCTGCCAGCGTTGGAGGACGACGCGGGCCTGAGCGAGCGAGGTGAACAGGGTCTCTCATGGGTTTCCGCGGTGCGATGTAGTGCCAGGCGATGCGGTTCTGATCGGCCCATGTCAGGATGGCATTGCTGGTCAGTTCGCTGCGTTGTCTCCGCATTCCAGGGATGGTGATCAGTGGTTCCAGACGATGGTGATCACAGATTCCAGTGATCGTGATCATGTTCGGAAGCGGACACGACTGACGATTGCATCTGTGCTGGAAATGGTCTCCTCGTCAAGGCTGGTGGCTGGCTTGGAGATCGTGCCGGCGGTCCATGGGAGGCCCCGTGCGCGGCGCGGAGTGCCCCCACGAGCGACGGAGCGACGCGAGCGCGAGGGACCTGTGGGCCGCCGGGACGATCGCGCGGGAGGTGATCACGCGCCTTTCCTTTCGCCGGCCTGCCGGCGCAGGCTGTCGCCTTTGAGCTCGAGGCGGTACGCATTGTGAATGATACTGTCCAATATCGCGTCACCGAGAGTGGGATCGGCAATGACGTCATGCCATCGCGACACGGGGAACTGACTTGTGATCAATAAGGATCCCTTGTCTTAGCGATCGTCGACGATCTCAAGCAGATCACGACGCTGGTCGGCGGTGAGCGGTTCAGGTCCCCAGTCGTCCAGGATGAGGAGGTTGACACGCTCAAGCGCGGCGATCAGGCGCGCCAGACGGCCTTCGCCGCGCGCCTGGGCGAGATCGGCGAACAGGCGGGATGCCCGCTTGTAGAGGACGGAGAAGCCGTCGCGGCAGGCTTTGTTGCCGAGCGCACAGGCAAGCCAGGACTTGCCGGTGCCGGTTGGGCCGACAATGACCAGGTGGTTGGCATCACGGATCCATTGGCTGGTGGCGAGGTTCTGGAAGAGCGAACGGTCGAGGCCGCGAGCGGTGCGATAGTCGACGTTCTCGATGGCGGCAGCTTGACGGAGCTTGGCACGGCTCAAGCGGCGCGTGAGGCGGCGGTTATCGCGGGCGGTGACCTCGCGATCGACGAAGAGGCCGAGCCAATCGGCGGCATCCTCAAGAACGGCACCGACAGAACCGCGCCTCCCCCCGATGAGGCGCCCATCCTCTTCCATGCCAACATCCGTGGCCGCAGTTACTACAATTGATCAGGAGAGATCAGCATGCTTATTCATCCCACCATCGATCGCTTGCGCGCCCTCGGCCTCGCCGCTATGGCCGGTACCCTCACTGAACTGCAGAACAAGGCCGGCGACAGATTTGTACGAACTGGCGTTGATCAGGAGGCCTCGGGCGCAGGCGGCGTTGACGCGTTCACGGCCGTATCGCTTGACCAGTCCGAGAATGCCGATCGCCGAGCGGAAGCCCTGTTCCGGATGCGGCCGCGACCGCAGGATGACGTCGATCAGCGTCTCGATATCGGGACCGACCTTGGCGGCTTCGGAACGAATGCGCTCATGGGTCCAGTCACGATAGCGGCGATGTGAGCTCGGCATATGCTCGGGAATCGTCGTCGGGCGATGCGGCAAGGTGCTGCGCAGATGCGACGCCACTCGCTTGCCGCGGTGGAAAATCTCGACGGTCTTTTGCGTGATGCGAGTCTCGACCTCCTGATGCACGAGGTTGTGAGGAACGCTGAGTAATGCTTGGATGTCGACGTGATAATCGAGGTTGACCCTGCAGCGCTTCCACTCGGTATACTCGTACGGTTCATCCGGCAATGGGGTCAGCGCCGGGCGCTCGAGCTCCTCGAATAGGTCGCGCCGACTTTGTCCCCAGCTGCGCAGCGGTCGATCGTTCAGCTCGACAAGGAGCACGTGGATCGCCTCGTTGAGGGCGGCGAGCGACAAGAAGCGGCGGTTGCGCAGGCGCGCCAGGATCCATCGCCCGACGATTTGGACCCCGACTTCGACATTGGCTTTGTCGCGCGGCCGATACGGCCGTGCCGGCACGATGGCGGTGCGGTAATGGCGGGCGAGATCGGCATAGGTCCGGTTGACCATCGGCTCTGAAAGCAGGCCCGGGTGATGCCGGCCTTCAGATTGTCGCTGACCGTCTGCCGGGCCGTGCCGCCGAAAAAGCAAAAGGCCCGGACGTGCGAGGCGATCCAGTCCGGCAGGCTCTGTGTGAGGCTGGCCTCGGCGTAGGTGTAGTTCGAGGCGCCGAGCACGGCGACGAAGATCTGCACGCTGCGCACCTCGCCGCTGAGCCCGTCAACCACCTCTATGGTGTGGCCGGAATAGTCGACGAACAGCTTCTCGCCGGCGACATGAACCTGGCGCAGGGTCGGCTTGAGGCGGCCGGCCCATTCCCTGTAGCGTTCGCAGAACCACGCATAGCTGAAGCTGTCGGAGTTTGCGTCGCAATACTCCTCCCACAACAGCATCAGCGTGACGTTCGGGCGCCGCAGTCGCGATGCACGAGCCCCCAGTCCGGATGCGGACGCTCCTCGCTAGGCCGATCAGACGGCGGCGGAAACAGGCGGCTCTCGAGCCGGACGTCGTCATCCAGCTCCGGCGCAACGGCCAGGTCAGGTCGGCGCGGCGGGTTCGGTTCACGTACTTGCTGACCGTGCCCCGGGCCAGACCGAGGCTGCGGGCAACGGCGCGTTGCGACATGCCGACGCTGTAGTGCAGGCGTAGAACTTCGCGAATGTGGCGCATGGACAGTCTCTCTGCCGGCATTCTCGATCTCTGCGGTTGGGCAAAAGACCGAGCTACCCGGGTTGCAGACTGTCAACGGTGTGCGCCTCCCGGTTGTCCCCGATCACGATCGCTGGAAATAGCGATCACGATCGACTGGAAACCGTGATCACGATGCTCTGGAATGGGTGATCACGATGGCCTGGAATTGGTGATCACGATCGGCTGGAACACGCATTCTGACGTCGGTCCTGCCTCAAGGCCCACCCGTTCAACTTGACCAGCCCATGGTTCGAGGTACTGCACAATCGATGGCGCGTCCGCCAACGTGGTTCCCTCCCGGATAATCTTTCCGGTCTCGCCCACCGCACATACCACAACGGAATTCAGCGAAACATCGAGGCCGAGGTAGATCATGACTTTTCTCCTTCGGATGGAGTTGGTCCATGATCGTCAGGCAAAACGTGCCGCGCGGCAAATAGGTCAGACGATCGGGACCGAATACCCCACCTCCTCCGTAAAGCGGCTGCGCTTCATGCTCTGGTCCTCGTTGGGGCCAGAACGAACTTCAAACTGGATTAAGCCCGAGGGGCAAGGTCAGGTCACGTCGCCGAAACTCATGCGGCTAAAATAGACTCACTTTTGTCGCGGCGAGCAACACGGTTCCTCAACTCCTCGCCGGTTAGCCAAATTAGCAAATGCTCGTTCAGAACATTCCTTTCCAACAGCCGGAGCCCGCCGGCTTCATGATGCGCATATGCGTATTGGGCAACGACACCCTTATCGAGAAGCCGGGGCGCTACCAGTGCACATACGAAGTCAGGAACCCACATTGCAAACGAAACGCCGAATGCTACTCCTGCCATGATGTTGGGCATGCTCTGTCCTCTATAGTCTCTGCGCACCCAAACATCCCCATGGTAGGCTACTTTTCCGGTCATCTGCCTCGCGCTTGGCGCTATGCAAGTCCAGCCGTCGTAAGTATGTTCACGGGTGGTCTGGTCGTCACCAAACGCCTTTTCAAGATGTTCTGCAAAGTTGGTGCGAGAATCGTCATACAGTCGAACAGCCTGTAAGACAGCGACGTCATTATTCTTGTCGGCTCCGACCATCCAAAATCCATCGCCTGATTTGATTGGCGACTGGAAAATTCGAGAGGTCGGCTGCTTTGTCGGAGTGGCCCGTGTGATCGAAATATACTCATGAAAATCGAATCCTATAGAAAGCTTAATGCCTTTCCGGGTGGCCGCGTCATCATACAGCTGAAGAAAGCGCGATACTTCCAAATGATTAACTACGTGCGTCATTCCTGCCCCTTACTGATAGTCATTAGATGCGTCGCAAACTGTAGCTTGCCAATTTCTTATCCTACAAGACTAACAACTGATCGAGACACTACCTACTCTGGTGAGGAATATGATGTTCGAAATTCTTGACACGTAGCCGCATGTGACGGCGACGCAGCGTTGTTGAGCGCTAACGCGATCGGCTCGAGCCGCGGGTTGCGGCGGATGACATTTCGACGAGCAGTAAACGCCTCGAAATGCGTTCTGCACCTCACTATGTTGCCGGCCCCTGGAGCAAGTCAGAGCTTTGATCTTGTCTTGAGCAGCGCGTTGCAATACGCCATGCAGGACCGACTGACGTTGCTCGGAGTTCGAAGATGGAAGTGTCGGCCCGCATACAACAAGTACGCGAGGCTCCTCGCAATTTCGCGGGTCGGCATCTCGGGCGACTTCAGTCTGATGACATCGCGCACATGGCGCATCGCAAATCTCTCAGTGCATAAAGGTCCCCCTTCGCAAAGCCGAAAGGCGGGATCGTACCGGAGCCAGAAGAGGCTTCGTCAGCCTGGACGACATCATCCCGGAATGCGGGCGACATCGAGCAGAATCAGCACTCGCAGTCGTAGCGCTCAAGTGAGCCCCGCTTAGTCGGGATCAGCTGGCGAACCGTGGTCAGTCGGGTCTGGCACTCGTCAAAACAAATCACCTGGCGCTTCGGATCTCGGCCGAACCGATCCACTATCCAGTTCGCGTCCTCTTCCATGCCGTACGGCTGCCAAAGCTTCTCCGAGAGGTATTCAGACAACGGCTTACCAACCGCGTTGGACACCAGGATTCCGGCAATGTCGGTTTCCCCCGTACTGTAATTGTACCTTGCGCCTGGCTCAGCGGCTCTCGGCAGGAGGCGCATGTAGGCGACGATGGGATCGACGCCCGCTTCGTAACAGCACCGGCCCGCTCTGTATCCGTCTGAATTGGGATCGTGCCAATCCTCGTTCCACTTGACACCTGAGGTCATGGTGAAGAGCTGGCGGACGGTCACCCCCTCATAGGCGCTGCTTTTCATTTCGGGGATGCAGTCGATGACCGGCGCACCCATACTTTTGATGTAGCCGTCCTGGATCGCCGCGCCAGCCAGGATCGCGGTCACCGACTTACTGACGGATTGGGCTAACCAGCGGTCCTTTTCCGTACGTCCGAGGCCATAACGCTCGAGAACGACCTGGCCATCCTTGAGCACGATGACACCCGAGGTACGCGTCGCCTTCATATAGCTGTCCAAGTCCATGGCCTCGCCCTTCCAGGTGCATCGGGGCGCGATCTGGCGGGCAGCCTCGGGCAGCACGTGAACGCTCGGCCCGCGGCGGACGACGTGAGTGGCATCGATCTTATCCATATTGCGATAGCCGATGGTTCGCTGCTCAGGTGTCCACTGCAGGTACCAAGAGTTCATCGCGACGCTCTGCGGCAGAGGTTCGGCGCCGTTCGGGGCGCTCGCGGCCGGTGAGGTCACCGCCAGCCCCGTCAAAGCTGAAAGCCCCGTAGACTTCGTACCCATAGCTTGCTCGTGCCCTTTCTTCCGTTCTCTCTAAACCGAGCCACCCACATTCGGTCGGTTGTCGGTCGTTGGACGGCAGTTTGCAGTCACGTTGAGCGTATCAAGCCTATGAGCGAATTTTTGCCAGGGAGATTCTTGCGTGATGTACGTTGTAGCGACGGACGCTACAGCGAACTCCAACGGAAACATCGAACTCGTGAACGCCCTCCGCACGATTCGACGACGAACGCCACGGTGGTCATCTGGCCCTGGCATCGATTGAACTACGGAACTGGCGACTGTATGCGTCCGAGAACTTCTGATGAAAGATTGGCTTAGCGCCAGCGCTTCTCCTCAGTGTCGTACGCGCCGGCAAGCGGATCGCTCACGGCCATCAGCTCACGTTTGATTACTTTATTGCTCGATGTGGTTCTAGGAAGCAAGGGAGTGAAGCCGATGTACCGCGGTACCTTGAACACAGCAAGACCGGCACGAGCATGTTCGAGAATGCGGTCCACGGACAGATCATCTGGTGTGAGGCCTTCTTTCAGCTCCACGTAGATCTTGACCTCCTCTCCGCGCTCGGCATCGCGAACAGGCACAGCGGCCACATCCGCAATCTCGGGAATCTCGCGGATGACAGCCTCTACCTCGCGCGCAGCAATGTTGTCGTCCGAGCGTCGGATCATGTCCTTTGTGCGTCCTACCAGCCAATGAAAACCTAACTCATCGCGCCGCAGCAGGTCCCCCGTCTTGAACCATTCGCCTTCGAAGGCGGTAGCGTTTGCTTCCGGCCTATTCCAATAACCCTTGAGGATTCCACGACCACTCACCCACAGCTCGCCGACTTCGCCGACCGGGGTGGGTGTGCCATTGTCATTCATCAGCAGAAGGTTCCGGAATGGGGCACGAATCCCCACCGAACCGGATTCGGCCATCTCATCAAGACAGATCGGCAGTTGAGTGCCAAACCAGATTTCCGTCATCCCATAAGCATCCTGGGTCCGAACTCGAAACCGCTTCCGGAGTTTGCGTACCATTTCAGGGCTGCAGCCCCATGTCAGGCACTGCTTCAGGCATGTCGTTCCGTCTTCGTCGGTGGCCTCGGCTTGGCGCGCTGCCAGCGGCGGAAAAGCGCACCACTCGATGCGGTGCTGCTTGATCCAACCGACGAAGCGCGTCGGGCTGAATGACGGAGCCATGTAGAGCGTGCCACCCTGTCGATACGACTTCAGAAGATATTGTTTCGGATCGACATAGGCAAAAGATTGCGTAGAGAGATACCTGCGGTACGACTGGCCATCCCCGCACACCCCCTGGTACGAGCTCACGCCCCAGTGGTCGTGCGTCAGCATACAGCCCTTCGGAAAGCCCGTTGTCCCCGAGGTATATTGAATGTCCAACAGGTCGTCGGGTCGCACATCTTCCTCCGCCAAAGAGTAGTCGACACGCTTGAGCAATTCATCGAGGGTAGTGGCTGTCCCATCGGAAGCCCGTCCGACAAGAATTACTCGCTCCTTGGCGAGGTCTTGCGGCCAAGGCCTCATCGCAGAGAACACTGACCTTAGGGACTCGTCGACGAAGGCGAACTTGGCATGTGTATCACTGAGAACGTACTCGATCTCCCTCGGCGTGTAGCGGACGTCGATCGGGACCATAACCGCACCCAGCTTGGCGATCGCGAACCATAGGATCGGGAATTCAATGCGATTGGTCAGCATCACCCCGATGCGATCGCGCTTGCATACGCCCAATGAACGCAAGGCACATGCATATCTGTTGGACGATTGGTCCATCTCGGAGTAGGTCGCGCGCTCGCCTCGCTCAAAGACGTCGATTGCGGTCACTGAACCGTGCGTTCTCGCCCGCAGTGAAACCAGCTGCCCGATCGTGATCGTTTCATATGCAGCTTCCAGGCCCTCTATTTTGCGCAACGCATTTGCGACGCGCCCTAGCAGCTGATTTTGCGTCAGCTCTATTTGGGATGTCATCGGAAACCTTTGGTTCAGGGTACAAACAACAGGCCACCTGCGCGATCGAGACATTCCTATTGAGAGCTTGGTAGTGGCAGGGCATTGGTCGTACACTTGAACGAACCGTGAGACGTACACGGATTAACTAAGCTTTGCATTGCTACACCTTGTCCTATTGTGATGAAGAGCGTCTTAGTCTACATGATGATTTATACCTGACTCAAAAGCATCGAGGCACTACCTATCCTAACAGGTTGCTGAAGAACTCAGCTTCGTTCGCAAACGACCCGTGAATCGTCGCCATTGGCCGTATGTAGATGTGACCGACGAGCCTACCCGCAACGTCGATCATACCCATCCACGAGCGCGGCGGGACCATTCTCTTCGTGCCCTTCCTATAAGAACTTCGGCGCAAGCCTAACCATCTCGCGCCGTTGCGGACGCCGAGCAAGCCCTTCAGCGCACAGACAGCAATTTCACCATCGGGCCCACCTTCAGAGCGAGATGCACCTCTTCGACAAGATAGGGTAAGTCACTGTCCCTGTTGCCCATTTCGACGATGCACGAGCGGCCGAAGGTCTTTGAATCGCAACACCTTGGTCATCAGCCGGTCTCCGCCATCTGCTTGGGCAGCCGCACCAAGATTACAGGCGGCGGCAACGAAGGTAAAAGCCTACGTGACGTGACGACGACCACGACGCAGGTTTTCTGTTGCCCGGCGACTGTTTTGACGAAATTGAATGCCTCCGCGATGCGCTGGCTGACAGCATAACGTCCGTGCCGGGTCGTTCACCCTTCAATCGCAAGGCTGCGGCCACGGGTGTTCCGTGCAACATGCAGCGTCACGTTAATCGAGCGCGGCTCGTTAACGAAGAATTCTTCATCACAGGCCTTGTCGGAGCTAAGTGTGATCGCTGGCGGCTTTCGGCGCGACTCACGATCAAGTGCAGTGCGCCACCCGTTCGGCATGCGGTCCGCTAGGGTCAGCAGGCGTCGACCAGCGACCGTGGACGGATCTCAAATCGGCTCATGCTCGAGAAGTCGCTTTGTCTCCTTACCGTTGCGGTCGAGCTTGGCATCAGGATCGGTGGTCGAAGCTCGGTTGTGATTCGAGCGCTTCTGGCCGTGGAAGTCCGCTTCGGCATAGCCCCAACCGCCTTGAGCCGGCTTTCTCAGCCCGAGCTGTCCTTCGGGTTGAGCTTTTCGTGGATGCAGAGGCCTCGATCATCGTGCCGCCATCGTTGGGCCTGTATGAGCTTCATACAATGCGTCATCTGGTGATCAGTTGCTGGGCGGCCGGGCACAAAGCGACTCCTGCGAATCGGAAAAAACTTAGACATACCCTGGCGGTCCCGAGCACAAGCCCCCTCAAACAGTGCCAACCTCGCTTGGCGGAAGCCCCGGTTACGCTCTCCCTGCGTCCCCCTCCCACCAACGTTCTCATCCTGATTAACGCGCCCTCACTTGATCGCCGCGCCGAAGGGAAATCCTAGCAGATTGCCGCGAGGATGATGTTCGCGGCATCGCCAGCCGTCCTTGAGATAGCAGCGGCCGAGATGGCCTCCTGCTTTGACTGACGAGAACTCGATAGCGTGTCGGCGCCGCAGCTCGCGCGCGAACACTCGGATGACACTGCGCTCGTGACCGAATATGAAGGCGCTGCGTGAATTCTGCGCGTCGTGGTCGCGGTATCCCTTATCGACATAGGTTCTCTCGATCTCAGGTCCGGTCTGGGCTTCGGCGTCGTCGATCACGTGGCACAGGGTATGAGCATCGTAAGGATTGTCGGTCAACGCCTTGGCTTGCAGCACGAACTGGAAGGAGCGGGCTAATTGTTGGACGGCAGCTTCAGCGGATCGAAACACCCCACTCTCAACGCATCTCTTCAAATAGCTTGCGCTTCCGAGCAGGCATCAGAGCTTTCGGCTGATGGCGTCTTCCAGCAACTCCTTGTCCGGGCTGAGATCGGCGACTACCTTCTTCCGCAATTGCGCGTTCTCACTATCGAGCTGTGAACCTCCTCCGAATTGATAGATGCCCGTAGGCTCGAAGTCCAGGAGGTGTCGGATGGAAGGACGTCAACGTCGGTCTTTTACGCACGACAACAACCGGCAAGCGCTTGACCTCGTAGCGTCGAGCGGATCTGTGGCTAAGGAGCTTGGCCTGCACGATTCCGTGCTGCGCCGGTGGGTGGGGGCGAGGGGCCCGGCTGGAGCCGACGGGGGGGGACGCGGCGCCCCACAACGCGGGCCACGCTGCCGCCGGTGGAGCACGGGGCAGAGATCGCGCGTTTGCAGTGAGAGAACGAGCGGCTGCGCATAGAGCGCGACATCTTAAAAAACCGTCTAGCACAGCGGCGCACCTGTGCGGCTTAGAAGCAGCCTTGTGTATCCTCTGCGGCTGGGAGGGTAGCGGCCATTTGATTATTGGAGGCTCAATCCCCGTTACAAAACGTGCTCCATGGGTGCATGCGGACCTGAGAGTGGCGACGCTGCTTCGGCAGCGATCCCGATTAGGAAGATGACGATTGGCATAGCCCAGACCCTCCTACTCATCCTCGATTGGAGGATTGCCTTGCCCCAGTGGACGACCGGAGCCAGACCGGAACTGAAGCTGATCAACATCGGGGCGCCGCCATCGACATCGGATCAAGGATGCATATGGCTGCGGTTAACCCCGCCGCTTCTAACGACGCACCTGTGCGCTCTTTTGGCACATCCACCCAAAAACTCTGCATGATGTGGCAGATTGGTTCAAAGCCTGCGGCGTGCCGAGTGTCGCGATGGAATCTACGCGACTATTGGATCCCCGTCTATGAGATTCTGTAGCAGCGCGGGTTTGACGTGATTTTGGTCAATGCGCGCTACGCCAATAACGTTCCTGGACGCAAGACCGACGTCAGCCACGCTGCGTGGCTGCGCGAACTTCATTCCTATGACCTCTTGCGCAGCAGCTTCCGACCTGATGCTGAGATCGCAACCCTGCGCGCGTAGGCGAGCTGCCCAGCCCCGTGAGGTGGAGGCAACCTGGAGAAAAGCGGTTCACCGCCCGCGCTCCACCACTTGCTAACATATGACTTCATCTGGTTGAGCTTGTCGAATGCGCGATCGAGCTTCTCGTCTGTTAGCGGCCAGATGTCCTGGTGTGCGAGCCCGGTGGCGAGGAGCGCAAGTGGGATGGTGTGCTTACCAAGTAGAGCCTCGAGCCCACGGGATCCCGGAAATTTCTTGACGTCCCAAAAGTCCACCCAATTTTGCGGGCCGCCGTTTGGAAAAACTCGCGCGTCGTAAGCGAGAACCCCCGCCGTTTGGAAAACAACAATTGCGTCGTTGAGACGTGCGTGCTGCGGCGTTCCTTAGCGACTCCTGATCCCACAAAGTATAATCAACCGGCATAAACATCCAGCTTCATCCATTGCCGGATAGTTCTGCACGACAATGTAGGCAGCGTCCCAATCGACTCGGCCTGCCTGGTGCATCGCTTTGACCTGGGGCTCGGCCAAATCGGCGACCACATCGACGACTTTTATTCCGGTCGCCTTCGTGAACGGCTCATAGACATATTTCCGAATGCTTTCGGTAAATGAGCCGCCGTAGCTGAAAACGACCACTTCGCCACTGCCCGCAAGTTTTTCTTGCGCCCAGGCTCCCATCGCTTTGGCAACGAACGGAGTGCTCAACAACACTGCCGTTGGCTGAAGCATTGAGCGCCGACTCTGGCCACCGGAGGAATGGATTTGAGAAATCTGTCGTTTCTTCATGCCCTCCTCCTGGTTATGCTCAGCTCGTTTGCTCCGCCCACGCTACGTATGTCCTGAAGCGCTACAGCAGCGCACACGGATGGAACTTACCTCGGTCAAAGCAATCCTGCAAAATGAGTTACGGCCTTCGTAGTGTTCGGTCGCGGATAAAGAGTTGTAGATCGGGGCGCGGCTGTGAATCTGCGTCGATGGAAGAGATCGAGTAGTGTTCATGCCGCGCGGCTAATCGACAAAGCCTTGAGCGGCCGGCCGGGGCCGGAGAACTTAAGTTGGAAGACGCGGATTGTGTTGTTGGCCAGCGATGGATTGACGGGAGAAGCGATTGGAGGTCGACTGGCAAGGGCCGCTCACGGACCGGCGCAGCCCTTGGCGGTATGTGGCCAAGGTACGACCGGCCGCTGAAGGACGTGATCTTCCCAAGGTAGGCCGCGAGCCCATTGTCGATCACACCAACGTCGCCGCGCTACGCACCCGGGAGCTATGCTGATGCAGGAACCAGCGGTGAACATGGCGCGGGTAGACAATGCTTTGAATGCACTGCATCCGCAATCAATAAACCATGGACTTAGTCGAGGGGGACCTCTCATGGCCCGGCAGCCCTCCCTGCGCCGACTGCATACCGGTATGCACAGCCGAGCCGATCGCCGCAGCGACGGCAAGAAGCTCAGATTATGCGCCAAGCTGACTGTATACCGAAGAGGCGGCGGGCGGAGAGTTCCGCGCGAGAGTCAATCACCACGTCATCGCCCCTAGTCGATTCCAGCGAATGGCTTACGTATCAAACCACTGATGACGAACTCGATCATCGAGGTAAAGTCGAAGACCGGAACGCCTGTAGCTCGCTGAACCGCGGCCGCATAGGGCGGTAACTCTGAACATTCGAAGAGCAGCATCCGGATGTCCGGTCGATCCTTGAGGAGTGCGACGGCGGCAGCGATAGTTTCCCTTTCGACAGCACTGCCATCGAGGTCACCGCTAGCTGTAAGAAAAGCAGCGGCGAAACAGGGGGCATCCTCAAGGCCCGCTATGACCACACGGTCGGAATCGGCCGGGACCCCCGCGGCTTCCAACACGTCCGGAGTCAACGACGACGCCTTTGCCGTGATGATACCAAGCGCTTTGCCGCGCGGAAGCATTTGTCCCAGCAATGCACCGAGAAGTAGAGGTGAAAGCAGCACGGGCACGTCGACGGCATTGCGCACGGCGTCTTGATAACGCAACATGAACCCGCAGTTGGCGGTAATCATTTGCGCGCCCTCGCGTACGAGCTCAATGGCGGCCTGGACGGCGGCTGAAGTGTATTTTTCGTAATCGGGTGCCACAAGTTCAGTGAATGAAAGGCCAGGGATGGTTTTGTAGCGAGCAGGTATGCTCCAAGTGCTGGCATTGCCGACGCTGCCGGGAATGAATGGGCGGCTGAACTCACCGCCGCGACCGATCCGCTCAAGGAGCAAGATACCGACCGGTGCGCCATAAAACGCCTGGTTCGGGTGCCGCGCGGCGAGCCGGGACTTGCCTTGGGTGAGCTGAGAATTGTTCATCTAGCTACCCTCTCTCCACATGCGCCAGTCCACCGGTGAAGGTCGGTCAATCAGCGCCCGTGCCAGCCACTCAAAGCGAACGGCCAACATTGTAAACTCGTCTCGGCGCTGCATTTCAGCTAAAAACCGGCATCCGACCGATAAAAAACTGCGAGATCCGGCCTTTCATGCAAGCGGCCGCCCTTGCGAACGTTGCGCGCATACGCCGTCGCCGCCGATCTCATGGTATCGAGATGGAGCGTGCAGATGTCGGGGTGAGGACATCTCGATATCTACACCTGCGGTTTCGGACAGCATTAGCCACGTGCCAGGGCTAGCGACTTACGGTGCTCGTTCGAAGGCGCGAAGCAGCCGTGCGCTCAATGACGAAATTGATAATGCGATCGCAGGCGGATGCAATCCATCAGATCACGAAGAGGTCGATCGATATCGTGGGCGGGCGGTGGGACCGCGGGTATAGACATGAACGATGAGTCGGATTGCCGTGATCACACCAAGTGATGAAGTCTTCTGCCCTTGCTCGCCTGCCATAACAAAAAATTCCCTTTGAAGCTGTGCTCAAACACTCTAGTGCGATACGCACTGGAGCGTCGCCGCACCTGCCGGAATAGCAAGGAGCCAACTCACTCTCGCGAGTGGCAAGGAGCGGCAAGGCCCCGTTGTGCGGACCAAGCTCGCGAGAACTCCGCCAGGTGGCTGATTGCGCTTGAGCTCAGCGCGTCCGCCATGCCAGCCAACGCTCCTGCATGTGATCTGCACTGTCTTTGCCATCTGGTCGCATCTCCGCGAGCCAGTTGGCGTCATCAATGATGCACTTCGAAGCGTTCTGCGGATTGTTCACGTTGACCTGCGGGATCAACTCGGCCAGCAGGTACTTTAGCTGATTTGTATTTGGCCCAGGGCAGCCGGTACCCTGCGTCCAGCCGGCCGCGATCTGTGCGCGGTTCAGAAAGGCGATCAGCCTTCGCGTTCCCCGCGTTGGGGCCCCCTTCAGAACAGCATGTATGTGTAGGTGACGTAGGCGCCCTCCCAGACAAATTTGATCGGCGCGCCCTGCCGGATCGCAGCAATCAATCGGCCATCGAACGCGGCCGCTATACCATATTCTCGATTGATCAAGAGCTGTGGCGCCTCACCGCCCGCGCTTCACCACTTGCTAATGTACGGCTTGATCTCGTTCAGCTTTGCAAACGCGCGATCGAGCTTGTCGTCTGTCAGTGGCCAGATATCCTTTGCGACACCGGCCAGGAGCGCAAATTAGATGGCGTGCTTACCGAAGAGAGTGTCGAGCCCCCTTGGTCCCGGAAGCTTCTTGACGTCCCAAAAATCCGCCCAGTCTTGAGGGCCAAGCTTCCCGAAAAGAGGCGCTGGTCGTAAGCAAGCACGATCGCGGACGCAAGCCCCACGACCGCGTCTTTTGAGCCGTGTATGCGGCGGCGCCCTCAAGCGCTTCTTGATCCCACAGACTGTAATTTATCGGCTCGAACATCCCGGCTTTGTGCATTGCCGGAAAGGCCTCTGCCTCGATATAAGCAACGTCCCAATCGACGCGGCCAGCCTGGTGCATCGCCTTGACCTGTGGCTCCGCTAAATCAGCCACCACATCTACGACTTCTATTCCGGTCGACTTCGTGAACGGCTCATAAACGGAGCGCCGAACACCTTCGGTAAAGGAGCCGCCATAGCTGAAGACGACGACTTCGCCGCCGCCGGCGATCTTTTCCTGCGCCCAGGCTCTTGTGGTGTTGGCAACAAGCGGCAGGCTGAGCAAGGTCGCCGTCGACTGGAGTACGAGGCGACGACTCGGGCCGCCAACGGAATGATTCCCGGACTCCCCTTTAGTCATGACGCTCGCCCTCGTTATGCAGAACTATGTTGTTCGGCGTATAATTGCGTATGAGCGTAGCCGCCTAACCGGCACAAGGAGCGCATAAATCGGCGGGGACCGAAGAAATTCTGCAGAATAAAGGGCAAGTTTCGCGAAATCGTCCCGCGCCGCTACGCAGGCTTATCAGCCAAGCATTGTCATGCCGTTCTTGACAACTTTGACGCCGCGCTCCTTCACGCTCGCTTCAAACGAGATCACGTTGCCATCCTTCCACATCTCCAGCTTCATGGTCTCCGCGTGATGAAAAACGAGCCGCATGCCGCCTGAAGGCGCTGGGATCATAATCGGCATATGTCTGCAGAATGCCGCGGCAGGTGATTCCGTAGGAGCACATGCCGTGCATTGGCTTCAGAAACCCAAATTGCTTGACGGACTCCGGATCGGAATTCAGTGAATGGCGATCACCGCAAAGCCGATAGATCAGCCCCTGATCGGGGCGCGTGGGAATGTTGACGACCCGGTCGGGCGCTCGGCACGGCATTTGGTGTGGCTCGGGCGGACCACCGGCAGGCCCGCCAAATCCGCCATCCCCCCTGGCAAAATACGAAGTCACTAAGTTAGCCATCGGTTCTCCATGGCTGCCCTTCAGCACCGTTTGGAAGCGGATGACTGTCCCTTTGTGTCTGCCCTTGTCGTAGACGGCAAGGACGGAAGAGTCGTAAAGCAGCACATCGCCATCGCTTTAGCTATATTGGTCGAGTCTCTTCATGGCCATCAGCTGCTCATAGTTGATTGCCATTTTGATCTTCCTCGCGCCAAGGCCTAGCTGGAATTTGGACAGCTTCGACTGCTTGCGTTTTTTTGCGGAGAGGAACCAAACAACGAGCATTCCTCGAGTTAACTTAAATCTCTCTTCTAGATAAGAAACATCACTCTGCGCCGCCTCTCTCCTCGAGCAGGCGGCGATATCCTTCTTTGGCGATCTCGCTGGTCGAGCCAAGCCTCGCAGCTAATCGCCGGCTCGCCCGTCAAACTCCTGTGAGCTTCTTTTTGGTGATAAGGCAGTCAACGGCGACTAGCCCAGTCCCACTCGCAGAAAGGATGATGGGATTGATGTCGATCTCGCCGATCTCGTTGGCCAGATCGGTGCAGAGCGTCCCGAACTTGACAATGCAGTCGGCCAGTCCCTCCAAGTCTGCCTTGGCGCCGCCCCGCGCGCCACGCAGAACGCTCGCACCGCGTAGCCGCCCGATTGCCGATTGCACGTCCGCCGCATCGCAAGGCGGCAGCAGCACCTGCACATCGTTGAGTGCCTCAACCCAGATTCCGCCCAATCCGAAGGCGATGACGGGCCCGAATTGCGGATCGAAAGTAGCGCCCAGCATGATTTCCCGCCCAGATTTGGCCATTTCTTGCACGACGACGCCGGCGATCTTCGCTTCAGGGCGGTGCGACCGGACCGAAGCTACGATTTGCTCGAACGCCTCCGCTGCTTTCTCGGCTGACGGAATATTTAAGATGACGCCGCCAACGTCCGTTTTGTGCACAATCTCGGCCGACTCGACTTTCATCACCACCGGAAAATCAAGCGTCGGTGCAATGCGCGCCGCCTCATCCGCCCGCGTTGCGAGCGCTTCGCGCGTGACGGGAATTCCGTAGAGCGCGAGTAGACGCTTGCCCTCCCGCTCCGTCAGAACGTCGTCTTTCGCCTCGCGCATGATGCGCAATGCGTCAGAATAGGAAGGGCTGCGCCGGCCCCACTGTGCCGATAGGCGATCACCAGGTTTACGGCCGCGTTGGAACTCAGCATAACCAATCAGAGCAGAGAGCGCCTTCAGCCCAGGAGCTAGACCCTGCAGAAATGGCATGCCTTCGAATTCCGCTTTCGGCTCGATCATCGGATCCTTCGGATCGAGAGAGGTGTAGAAGTGACCGCCTGCAAGGCTCAAGATCGGGAAAACAACCTCAGGCACCGACGCAGCAGCCCGCGTCAAAGCTTGTCCCAGAGCCGAGCGCATATCCAGGCACGAAGGGAAGCCGCGCCCCCAGATCACCATGTCATACGCGCCACAGCTGGCAAGCGTGCTCAGGGATTCATCGATGATGTGCGTGTCATAGCCGCCCTGTGCGGTGAGATCGAGCGGATTGCCGACATTGCCGAACTCGGGAAAGACCGTCTCCAGCCGAGCCTTCGCCGGTGCGGGCAGCGGCGGAAATTCTATGCCGTAGGAATCGGCGACGTCGGACAGAATGCCGGCGGCGGTACCAGAGAAAGATGCGAACGCGACGCGGCGGCCGCGCGGCCGCTTCGTCGAAGACAGCGCAACCGCGGTCTCGATCAGATCGTCAACGGTATCGACCCGGATGACACCCAATCGTTTCAGGACGGCATCGATCGCCACGTCCGAACCTACGAGAGAGCCGGTATGAGCCAATGCCGCTTGGCGCGCCTTTTCGGAGCGGCCAACCTTGATCATCACAATGGGCTTGCCCTTGTCGGCCGCGCGCTCGCAGGCCTTGATGAATTCAACCGGCCGCCTGATCTGCTCGCAGTATGAGGTGATGACGCGCGTCTCCTCCTCGTCGACAAAATATTCAATGAAATCTGCGACATCGAGACATGCCTCATTGCCGACCGTGACCACGCGACCGATGCCGATTCCACGGGCTAGCAACGGCACGATCAAGCTATAGACGAGGGTACCGCTCTGCAGGATGGAGCTAATTCCGCCTGCCTTCATGGTGTGAAAGTCCAGCGGGACCGCCATCAGCTGATTGGCCGAGTTCATCAAGCCGAAGCAGTTTGGACCGACAACCGGAATGCCGGTTCGTGCGGCCCACTCCATAAGCCAGCGTTGCTTACTTTCCCCATCTCCGGCCTGCTCGGCAAATCCGCTAGAGATGATCTGAATCGCTCGCACACCAGCGGCTTCGCAATCCTCGAGGACTTCGGGAATGGCCTTGCTTGGAATGGCGATCGTGGCCAGGCCAACGGGATGAGGGATGGCTTTCAAGCTCGAATAGCATGGTACGCCCGCGATCTGCGTGTAACGCGGGTTCACCGCAGCGACCTCGCCTGAGAAACCCCATTTCTTGATATTCCTGAGGATTTCGGTCGCGAAGCCTCCCTTCTGGGAGGCGCCCACAATGGCGACGGATTCCGGCCGAAAAAGCTGGCCGATCCTACCCGCCGTTCCCTGCTGAAGGCGGTCTTGTTGCAGCAAACGATCAACTTGCATGTTAAACCCGTCGGTTCTTTGCGTAACGCTGGCGTCTGGACGAGATCCCAGTCCTATCTTTGAATTGCTTGATCGCCGAAGAGGCCCCCGAGCGAGGCGAGGCGCTGAAGATGGTGGTCGATATCGCCGAATGACGCGTCGATCATCGTCACATGCTTAAAGTAGTGCCCGATGCTGTATTCCATGGTCATCCCGATGCCACCATGGAGCTGGATAGCCTGCCGTCCGAGCGCTTTGGAAGACTGACCGATCTGCGCTTTTGCGGCGGAGAGCGCCCGCTCACGCTCGGTCACATCGCTCTCTCCCGCCATCATGGTGGCGTACGTCGCCATGGAACGCGACTGCTCCAATTCGACAAACATATCGACCGCGCGGTGCTGAAGCACCTGGAAGGAGCCGATTGTCGTGCCGAACTGCTTGCGCGTCTTCAAGTAATTTACTGTGATGGTATGCATTTCAGCGAAGCAGCCGATGGCCTCGGCGCACAAGGCCGCAATCGCTTCGTCTGCTACGCGGGAGATAATGGGCAAAGCGCCAGCCGGGTCGCCGATAACGTCAGCCCCACCGATTCGTACGTTCTGAAGCGTGATCTCGGCCGCGCGCAGCCCGTCCTGCGTGGGATAGGCGCGACGCATAAGGCCCGGCGCCTTAGCGTCAACCAGGAAAAGGCCAATCCCGCCCTTTTCTCGCGCGCCCCCCGCCGTTCGCGCCGACACGATGATTTTGTCCGCGGCATCGCCATGGAGGACAAGACCCTTGGTCCCGTTGAGTACCCAACCGTCGCCATCTCTCTTGGCCTGTGTTTCAACATCGAAGAGGTCATATCGCGACTGAGGTTCGGCGTACGCGAAGGCGAGTTTCATCCGACCTTCCGCAATGGCGGGGACGAGCTTCGAATTTTGCGCTTCATTCGCCCCATGCCGCAGGATGCCGCCTGCGAGTACGACGGTTGCGAAATATGGCTCAAGGATAAGCGCCTTGCCGAAAGCTTCCATGACGATCATGGTCTCGATCGCCCCGGCGCCGAGCCCGCCATAAACCTCCGCAAATGGCAGCCCGAGAAGCCCCAACTGAGCATAGCGCGCCCACATCGCTTCACTGAATCCCAGCTTCTCGGTCTGGTACTTGCGGCGGTCCTCAAAACTATAATGCTCACGCATCAAGCGCTCGACGCCATCCTTAAGGAGCCGCTGCTCCTCGGAAAGATCAAGATCCACTAGAAAACCCTCCTGAAACGGGGCCACATCTTCGCCCCTCAAACCCTTTAGAACCCTCGCAGTCAGCATCTTCCATGTTGCTGAAGCGTCAGAGGCCGAGGACGATCTTCGCGATGATGTTCTTCTGGATCTCATCCGAGCCGCTATAGATCGGCACCTTACGTCCGTTGAAATAGGCGGGCGCGATCGGTCCAGCCCAATCGGGACCGATCGCTGGCTCCCCGCGGTGAAACTCCTCCTCTGACTGATAAGGCAGTGCGTAAGGGCCGATCACATCCATCAGAAGCTCAGCGGTCGCCTGCTGGATCTCCGAACCCTTGATCTTGAGAATCGAGCTCGCGGGATCCTGCGCACCCTTCTCGAGCTTCGATTGGTTGGCCACGACCCGGAGCTGCGTCATCTCGAGCGCCTTGAGCTGGACCTCGACGGCAGCAATCTTCTTGCGGAAATCGGCCCTGTCGATGAGCCGCTCGCCCCCGACGCGGGTGCGTGAAGCAAGTTCCTTGATGCGCCGGATACGCTCCTTCGAAAGGCCAACACAAGCAATCGTGACGCGCCCGTTGCCAAGAACAAACTTGGCGTAATCCCAGCCGCGATTTTCCTCGCCCACGAGGTTCTCGACAGGGACCCGCACGTCGTCAAAGAAAACCTCACAAACTTCGGGATAACCGTCGAACAACTGGATCGGCCGCACGGTTACGCCCGGCGACTTCAGGTCGATCAGGAGAAACGAGATGCCCAGCTGTTTCTTGGCGTCAGGATCCGTCCGAACCAGGCAGAAGATCCAGTTGGAGTATTGCGCCAAGGACGTCCAGATTTTCTGGCCATTGACGATGTAGTGGTCGCCGTTACGCACGGCCCGCGTTTTGAGTGACGCAAGATCGGAACCGGCTCCCGGCTCGGAGAAGCCCTCGCACCACCAATCGTCGACGTTTACGATGCGCGGCAGGAAGTACTTCTTCTGCGCTTCGTTGCCGAAAGTATAGATAACCGGCCCAACCAAGTTGATGCCGCTACCGGCTGGCTCCGGCGCCGGCGTCTGGCTCACTTCCTCGCCGAAGATGTACTGCTGGACTGGTGTCCATCCCTTGCCGCCGTACTCGATGGGCCAGTGCGGTACGGCCCACCCCTTCTGCGCCAGAATGCGCGTCCAGCGCACCTTATCATCCTTACTAGGATGCCGGCCCGCAATCAGCTTCTCGCGGATATCTGCAGGGATTGTGGAGCGGCAGAATGCTCGAACCTCGTCGCGGAAGGCAAGTTCGTCAGCAGTAAAATTCAGATCCATCGATGCTTCCTATTGCGCTGCACGGCGCGCCGATCGTTATTGTTGGCAATATACCAGACGCCGAATCCAAAAATCCCGATTCCGACGGAACGAAGCCGAAAACCTGCGATATAGCCTGAAATCTCGAGTCTTTTCTGCGCCAAGAAGTTGGGTTGTCCCGGTCCCCATCGTAAATCAGCCTTAATTTAGCTGAGGGCCCAATCTAAACCATGATGTTGGCTATGCGCGTTGGAATTTTCTTCGATAAGCGGAAAAAGCGTTCAGCGAATTGATCATGGGGTCCGTTCGAGCCATCCCGTCGGAGCCGCCGTCGCTCGCTTGCCCAAAAACGTAGCGCTGGCGAGCGACGGCGGCGGAGACGGGTGGCGTATCCCCTAGGTGGGCCTGAGCATCGTCAGGCCGCTTGGCGTAATGCCTCCTTCTTGTGTTCCTTCAGCAGGTCCATGTTCAGATAGCGATGATCCTCGAGCCAAATCTCGTGACGCTCGACGGTCAAGGCGCGCACCAGCCGCAAGCAGCGCTCGGCATCGGGGAAGATCCGCACCACGTAAGTGCGCGCCCCTGATCTCCTCGTTGAGCCTCTCCAGCATGTTGGTAACCGGTATGAGATGTCTCGCTGGCAACGTTCCCGCGCGGAGTTCTACATCGTGGCGTATGGTGCGATCATCGGAACAGAGGCACCGGGAGCACGAAGCGCGGGCAGGCCGAAGTTATTCGATGAGCCGAGAGCTCGAGTTAGTAGCTGGCCGCCTCTGCGGCTCGCCCGGTTGCGCTGGGAGCGCGAATCCGTAGTTGTCGTGGCGCCCGCAGCTCCCGTCATATGTCTGGCGGGAGGTGCGAATGCGACGGGTGATTGGCATCGACGTCCACCGAACTTTCGGCGAGGTGGTGTTTTGGGAGAACGGCAGGCTCCGACATGCGGGCCGCATCGATATGACACAGACTGCGCTGGAGGATTTGGCAAGACCCCGCTGACCACTGATGAGGTGGTGGTCGATGCGACTGCCAACAGCATGGCGGTGTCGCGGGTTCTGGCGCCGTTCGTGGCACGGGTGATTATCGCCAATCCGGTGCAGGTGAAGGCGATCGCCCAGGCTCACGTTAAGTCCGAAGATCGATGCCGGCACGCTCGCCAGTCTGCAGGCGGCCGGGTACCTGCCGCAGATCTGGACGCCTGACGCGGAGAACCGAACGCAAGCGTCGCCTGGTGGCGCGGCGCTACCAGGTCGTGCGGCATCGCACGCGGCTCAAGAACGAGGTGCATTCGATCCTGCACGCGCACCTAATCCCGAAGTGCCCGCATGCCGATCTTTTCAACGCCCGTGGCCGGGCGTGGTTGGCCGCCCAACAGCTGCCGGACGATGAGCGCACGGCCATGGATCGGCACGTCCGGGCGCGCGCGCCGTGAGCTTGACCGGCTGGCGGAAGACCTGGCTCTGCTCGACCGCGAGATCGCGCAGGTCGCAATCGACGATCTCGCGGTCAACAGATTGATGACGATCACCGGGGTCAATCTGGCGGTTGCCGCCGGCATAGTGGCGGCGATCGGTGACATCAGCCGGTTCGACAGCCCGCAGAAGCTGGTGAGCTATTTCGGGCTGAACCCGCGGGTGCGGCAGTCGGGACCGGGCAAACTGCGGCGGCCAAAACCCGGCGCGCGGGCGCCTCAGTTCGGCAGGACAAAATAGGCAGTCCGGTGATGCTTGCAGCCGACGCGTCACGCTTCGCCACGAGGGCGCCCGCGCCCGACGACCATAACCGCCGGTGACGGCAAGTGCCGGCCAGGAATGCAGTCCCGTTCCACGCCAGCATGCCGCCGTGCTCGGGCCGGTCAAGGCCAAGCCGTGCGGTGGCCGCAAACGCGGCCAGCCTTGACCGAACCTGCGCGCGGCGGCTGCGAGATCGGCGGCCGGGACGGAAGAATGGCGCGCGGTGCGGCCGAACGAAAGAATGGACGGGATTCCCGCAATCGTCATCGCGGCGCGGTCATAAAAAATCGCTTGTCCATCTCATCCGGGAGTGCAGCTTGGTTCGATGCTGCGGCGGGAACGACTTGTAGGCGAGCACGTCGGTGTCGGCCTCGTCGAGGAAGCCGGCAAGCTTTTGCAGCTTGGGGCGGAGTTGATCGGCGACCCTTGCCCATTGCGCAGTTGCGGCGTCGTCCTGGGCAAACGCGCTGGCGTGAAGGCGGAGACCACCCGGCCGCTCTTGCCGGCATGCGCCAGCGCGTTGGCACGTTGCGTTGAGCACCTTAGCGCCGGTGGCCCCTGATGCCCTCGTGGGCGTCGGACGGGACCAGGTTGAGACCGCGCAGCCCGCGGCGGGCGAGCTTGCGCATAAAGGCTGCCCGGAACGTCTCGGCCTCCGAGGCTCCAATGTCCGTGCCGAGAACTTCGCGCTGGCCGTCGCTGTTGACGCCGACCACGACGATCACCATGACCGAGACGATGCGGCCATTCTGGCGCACCTTCAACTAGGTGGCGTCGATCCACAGATAGGCCTTCGATCGGTGGGCGAGAAAGGCCTTCACCTTGTCGTCGATCGCCGCGCCAGAGCCGGCTCATCTGGCTGTTGGAGATGCCACTCTTGCCCATCGCCTGCACCAGGTCGTCCACCGAGCGAGTCGAGACGCCCCGCACACAGGCCAACCAATTGGCAAAGCCTCGCGGAGTCACTTGCGTCGCTTTGAATTTGCGCGAACATGCCATCGCTCTCTTGAAATAGAGAGCCTCACCCAGCATCGTTCTCCCTTCTAGCGGACAGCCTCCAGGCGCATGTAACCGGTTCTTTCAATGCAATCGTTCGAGCAATCGCACCCAATGGGAGCGTGAGGCGACGGCGAAACAAGGTAATCGAATTGCGAGGTGATGATCGCGTGATGCGAAACAGTCTAGCCGTCGATTGGGACAACCCGCTTCTGGGTCTTCGTCAAAGCGGAGCGGCATGACAAAGACCGCCGGACCAAGATGCTACCCGCTACCCGAGGAGTTCGGCTACGCTGGTATGAAGCTTATCCTGCTCGCCACGCGAGCCACCGGTCCTGGATGTGATCTGCATTGGTCTTTGTTGGCGCCTTCGTCGGAGTGGCCCGTGCGATCGAGACATACTTGTGGAAGTCGAATCCCATCGAAAGCTTGATGCCTCTTTTGGCGGCGGCATCATCATATACTTGCAGAAACCGTGTGACGTGCAGAAGATTAACTAGGCCGTTCATTGCTGCACCTTTTCCAGTTGTCATAACCTGCGACATAGATTCTGTCCCTAATTAGCAGTTCCTGATACCCTGCGCCGAATTCATCCGGCGCAGGGGACTTCGATGTGCAAGGGGCTGTTCTGAATGAACAACAAGCAGTGGACTCAGATTGAGCCGTCTGAATGATACCGCTGATATGTGTCGATTGTCATCGCGCGCCGAGTTTCGTTGGCAGATGCGCTTCACTGCGGCGCACGCTTTCTCGATTGCCCGCCCGACACTCGTCCTTACACAACGATCTACAATCGCTTTTGTCGGTGGGCCAAGCGCGTCATTGGCAGGCGAGGTTTGGAACGCTCGCCCGCTAACGGAAAGGACGGCGTCACTTTGTCCATCGACTCCACTTCGATCAAGGAGCATCGCTCGGCAAGGGGCGGAAAAGGGCGAACATGAACAGGCGATCGGCCACTTAGGATACGAGGCGACGGCTTTCGGGGCGAAATAATCAATCGTGGTGCCAAGCCCGTCGTTTCCAAACAAGTCCAACAGAGTCGCCCTCCACAGCTTAGCAAACGCGCTTATAAGGGGCGCAAACGTCATCGAATGCTATTTCTGCCACCTCGAGGATTTCGGCCTGTCGCAACTCGCTACGACGAACTTGCCAGAAACTTTTTGGCCAGGCCGCCCCGCCGCCATCGTTGCCTATGGGACAATCGAGTGTAGGTCTAGTATTTGCTGTACAGCATCAACAAGGATTGAGACACTACCTACTCTAGTGAAGGTGACCTCCCACCGCGTAGTTCCTTCAGATTGAGAAAAACGCTTTATCGGCAAAGCCGATGCAGAACGACTTCGTGGAGCGCTTCAACGGTCAGATGCGGGATGAACTGCTCAATGAGACTCTGTTCTTCGACCCGGATGGCGCCGCGCCAAGATTGCGGCCTGCGCCGCCGACTACAATATCCGGCAGCCTGACTCGTCGCTGAAATACCTGCCTCACAGGCGCACCTCACCGCAACCGACGATCGGCTGCGCAACCCTGACCAGCTGCGCCGATCGTCCGTTGCTCCACCTGCCCCTTGGCGTACAAAACCGTGAGACTCTAACCGCTGCTTATGAGAATTCAGTGGCAGGTTAGGTGCGGGAAGCACGCTGCTTACGGTCGAAGAGTTGTTTCGACGATCGTGACGGACTTTGCCTGGCGTGCTGCGGCAGAGGGGCCGCCAGTCGGCATATTTGGAGCTTGGGTTGGAAGGCTCTGGACCAGATGGGCGGCGGCCTGCCAAACCCGCCGTCGTGGTTGCAACAGGAGTAGGCGGGTGGCGATCACCGGAACTTAGCCCGCATCATGTCCAGCCACTTCGACACATCTTCGCCGGATCTTCTCCAACCGTTCGCAACCAGGGGCACCTCGGACGCGATGACGATCTCCACCGGATCGAGGGTGTCGTACAGGGGCATCAGAGATGCTTCATGTCGCTGTCGATCCGCCGCCGGAAATCCGGCGGCGCTCCCCCTCACGATCGCGATTTACGTTCAAGAAAGTTGCGGATCCCGTTTTGAAACGACGCGGCATCATATCGGCGTTCCAGCGCAGTAATCTCCCCTTCAAGACAAGCAGTCAAAGGATGTTCCGAGCCATCCGAAATCAGTCCTTTCACCGTTGCCACGGTTTCACTGTCCGCACGAGTGAGAGCCATCGCCATCTGCTCGGCTACATCGATTAGGTCCAGATCCCCACTGAGCTCTGTGACGATCCCCCAATCCCTAGCTAGGGAAGCAGATATTGCAGCCGCGCTCAAAATCAACCACTTAGCCCTTTGCAATCCGACCGCTCGCGATGCCCGGCCGACAGATCGGCCGATCGCCAAAGCAAAAGAGGCCGTCGCCGTCCCGATCCGCTCATTCGAGTGACGGCGGATTTGCGCAAATGGTTTGAAGCCGAGCCGTGGCGGACCGGCAGCGAACTATGGCGCGATTGCAGGCAGAATACCCTGGAATCTATCCCCAAAAACTTCTGCGCACGCTACAGCGTTGCCTAAAGACCTGGCGCACCGAACAGGCCAACGCCATGCTGTTTGGTCCCTTCCAAGTGCCGCCGCTCGCCCTTGACGTCGTAGCGCCTCAGTAACGGCGAGCTCGCGCAGGAAAAGCAGGGCGCTGCCAACCGCGACCATCATCGCATCCGGTGCGGGCCGAGTGCCTGATCCGTGCTCGGCGTCAAGGCCATGCCCGCTACGCGGGTCGCTCCGCGAGCCTTGACCCCTGCGCACGGATCAGGCCGCGGACACCATGAGCTTTGCTGGCAGGCCCGGCCTTGAGGCCTGTCCCGGTCAGCAAAGCTCATGGCGAACCGCCACCAAATGGCGGTTACTCCAGCACCGCATCTTAGGCCCACTTCGGCAATCATTGAGACGCCGCCTCCACTTCAAGTCGGGACCAAAAAAGATGAGGCAGCGGACCAGCCTGAGGGAGCACTTTTACGTGCGGCAATACGCGCTCTCATCCTGATTGTCGCGCCATACGATCTGCAGCTGCCGGTCCGGCGGCGTCTCAAACCGCGTCGTCGCCAGATCCTCGCCCTTCACCGCCTGGCGATAGGGCTGGATCTCGCGTTGCAGCGTCCGCCGGCTGACTGTCACGCCTTTCTCGGCCAACAGGTCCTGGCGCACCACGTCGGCATTACCGGGATGCAGAATGAGCCTCTCGCGCAGCCAACCCTCAAGGTTTTCGAGACGCTTCGGCCGCTCAGGCGACTGAACGCCTTCACCCCGCCCGCCGCCACGTAGCCCTCCACCGTGTGATGGCTGCAGCCGCTGTCGCCCAACCGGCTTCAGACCCTAGTCATTCACTCTCCCCTTAGCTCTCCGAGCGGGCGCAATTCCCTTGGGACGCTCAGGGCCGTTTTCCTGGCGCACGACGATCGGCGAAGGTGCCCCGTGTCAGCGCCCGAATGAGCGCCGAGAGGCAGCGCATTGTGCCGAGACATGATCGTGCGGCGCGACGGCGCGCGCGCGAAGCTTGTCTTCGCAGCTCCCGCCCGAGGGCGTCGCTGCAGCAATGAACAGATAGCACGGGCTGCTTCCGGAACCGATCGGGATGCAGCCTTCGGGGAAAAGACTCGCAAGTATTACTCGCGTAAGCGATACTAATGGACGGAATCGAACACATGATGCCCAGGTGTGACGGCAGCAATGATTTCGCCTGGGTCGGCGGTCCAGACGGAGGTTTGGTTGTCGATTGTGCCAGGTAGCGGCTGATGATTGCTTGAGGTCGACAACAGAGTGGAAGATGCCGCGTGGAGGCGCCGCTTAGACTTGCGAAAAGCCCGCCGACGGTGTCGAGGGACGAGCACGGCGTGAAGTGGAAGTGAAGTGCCGATGGTGCTACCTCTAGGCCTCACCCAGGGATGCTTGTGAACGGCATAGTTGGCAGGGAAGCGGGCGGCCTTGCCGGCCGGCACCGGATTTGGCCCGGTGTCGCCACAACGTCGCTGTTATGATATCCAGTCTCCGCTTACGCGAGTTGAAATAGCTGGCGGGGTATTGTCGTGATCGGATCGAACCCATCTTCAGTGACGCGGATCGTGTCTTCGATCATCATCCCGCCCCATCCTAATTCATAGAAGGGCGTTTCAACGCAAAGACACATACCGTCAGCCAGAACGGCGTCAGATGCCTCGTTGATGAGCGGATATTCATATCCACTAAGGCCAATGCCATGCCCGCAATGATGTCGCCGATATGAGGGTATGCCCGCGCTGCGGGTCGTATTGACGGCTGCCAGGTGAACGTCGCGTACCTTTGCTCCGGACCGCACTGCGGCGAGTTCCGCTTCAAGACCCTCAGCAATGGCCTTGTAGCGTGCAGTGATAAGCTTCGAAGCGTCCCCCACAACAAAGGTACGCGCCATGTCAGATTTGTACCCATCAACTACGCAGCCGGCATCAAGACGGATGATGTCTCCAGCTTGGATTTTACGTCCTGTCGGGTATGCGTCCGCAAGTGCTGAGCGCGGGCCTGTCGTCACACTGATGAACTCGGGGACACCGCCGCCGCGAACCATTTCGCTCGCAACCAGGCCGGCGAGCTCCCATTCGCTCATGCCGACTTTGAACTCCCGCCGGATCGCGTCGATGCCGGTTTCAACGAGCTGAGTCGCTCTTCTAAGACGAACCAGTTCTCCCGGAAGCTTTGTCAACCGGCTACGAACAACGGCATCGCTGATGTCAACGATCGGCCTTGTTGCGCCGAGCAGCGTTTTCAGGTCAGTGCCACCGCGACCGTCGACACCGAGATTGAGATCTTTTGGCGCGACAGCATTTACCGCGGCCATAACCGCTTCCGCGAAGGTTTTGAAGCCTGGTGCGTCGTATTCTACGGGAGGGCCATCGGCAGACCGCTCAAAGTAAAACAGGCCATACCGGAAAATGAGTGTAGGATCGCCCAGACACTCCAACGCCGGACCGGCGTCAGCCGCGCTGACGACTAGAGCGGTTTTGTCGCGGGTCGCCACGGCAGCCGAAAGATACGACGAGTACGTATCGTTCATGCTGTAATAGCCGCTGAGATAACTTTTGGTAGGCAGATCACAGGAGATAACGGCACCGATATCTTCACCAAGCAGAGCAAACAGCTTGCTCCGACGCGCGTTCGCCAAATTCGTCAGACTTTCCATCGAATCCATTTCAGAGTTTCTCCGTAAGGAATATTCAGGCCCCGTCCCGCGCGGATGAGACACAAAGCAAGTTCTCGTTTCAGTTGGGCAGTAGACCCCGACGCCTCACGCCTCAGGTGAATATCCGTAGGCTTCTGCCAAATAGCTTAGAGCGGACGACAAGGTGCCCTCCAGCCGATGGGCGCGCCCCTCCGAAACGGTGGTTAAGTCGAGATCCTTCATACCGCTCGCTGTAAGCACGCAAACAACGGTATCTTCGGACTTGATATCACCGCGCCGGCTCATTTCGCGGACAGCCGCGAGCGTTGTGACTGAAGAAAGCTCACCGAGAACACCCTCTGTGCGTGCGAGCTCGTTCTGTAGGTCTAGCAAACCGCTATCACCTACCCTCGCGGCTTGACCGCCGGAAGCTCGAAGAGCCTGGAGAGCCTGAAACGAACTCTGGAGGCACCAGATGGAAATGGCACGGGTATCGTGATCTCGCTCAACCAAGGCGACCCGATCACCGGCTTGAACAAGCGACTGCGCAAGCGAGCCGTAGATTTCCGCCGCAACCAACTTAGGCGTTCTGCCAGCAACGCCGAGGTCAACGAGATCTTTGAAGCCTCGGAAAACGCCGGCGAGCACATCTCCATAAGCGGTCGGGATGACAATCCATTCCGGTACTTTGCCTCCGAGCTGTTCGAAGATTTCGTAGGCGATCGTTTTGTATCCCTCGATACCTACGGGATGGCTGCCGATGACGGGGGCCACAAAAGGAGAAGTGGCATACCAGCCAAGCCGGCGAACCCCCTCTTCAAGCACGGGCCAGCGCTGGCTTCCTTCTGGCAGCGGCACAACCATCGCGCCGTAGCGCTTTATCTGCTCGGTCATGAGGCCGCTGGCCGCTTGGGAGGTTAGCACAACACAGGGAAGGCCCGCCTTTGCCGCATAAGCCGCAAGCGATGCTCCGGCATTCCCCGTTGAGGCGGTTGCGATGGTTGTCGCTCCGAGCTTGCGAGCGTGGGATACTGCAACGCATGAAAACCGATCCTTATGCGACCAGGTGGGATTTCGGCTTTCCTCTTTGAAGAACAGCTGCGGGCACTTAACGGAATCACCAATGCGCTCCGCGCGTACCAGTGGAGTAATCCCCTCACCTAGACTTACGATCTCGGCGGCGGATACTGGTAAGAAGCTCTCGAATCGACCCCAATGCTGACCGGCACCCACCGGCCACCCACGCCCACTTAGGGTCTCTTCGGAATAAACAACTTGCAAGTTTGATGGCGCGACCGGCCGACACGCTGGGCAGCCTCTCGAGTCTATTACAACATCTGCAGGGTATCGCGTCGCACAACGTATACAGGCAAGAGCCGCGATCTTCTCGAACGCCGAGGCCGTCATTGTTTCCTCCATGAGCCGAGCAAGGCTTGAGAGCATGCACGCCCCCCGTTTCCGGCTCCGACTAACAAGTCAAATAATAATCCTGGTGCGAGATCGGCGTTGTCGTCCCGACGGCGCAACGCCCACTGCGCCATGACCGCTGTATGATTGTGAAGCGTATCGCCCGCTCCTGGTGCTCGGGAAACCTCGCCGACGAACATCGGGCAAGATATCCAGAATCTCGCCTAGGTCTGTTCGACAGTGCTCAGCACCTTCATGACGCGGACACGCATTCAACGGGTATTTGCCGCGTGCGCTCCCGGCTGCCCCGAGCAGTACCCAAACGAGAGCAGTGGAGTTAAAGGCAAGGATCTCGCGAGCGTCGATGCGAAGCAAGACACGGCGCCGAACTGGCACCGATAGGATGCTTACAGCCTTGCCGCCTTTGACCACACTGAGGCAGCCGTTGAGGCTTTCGATGTCGGGCAGAGACTCCAGCTTTATTCGGACAAGTCGTGGGACGCTATGACGGTTTGACCGGCGTATGGCTCCATAGCCGATCCTGGGGCGACGGACATGGGCAATCTGCTCCGCATTGCCCCCGCTCTCGAGCATGCTGGCAAGCTGGGCGGCTGTCACTTCAAACCCCGTTCGGCGCCCGATTTCCGGACCACCAGCCGGAGCGTTGGCCGAATCGATGATTTGCAAGACTGAAATTCCCGCTCAAACTGTCACCCCACATTGTTCAAGGGGGATTTGGAGACGTCGGTCAGCCGCGAGAGGTTCGCGGGCAGCCTGTCAGCCGCGTTGACGGTTTGGAGCAGGTGCCAGAGAGTGGCGAGGTTGCTTGTTACGACCGGAAGACCGAGCCGCTTCTCAAGCGGAGCGACGCCACGCAACCAGCCAAAGTCTGTGCAACTAATGAACACACTGTCGGCATCATTCGGTACCTGGGGAGCGACCCAATCGTTAATGGGCTCCCAGCAGTTATCCTCAAGAGTCGCCCTCAGATCAAATCCAAAAGCGTGCATCGCAATGTCGAAACCGTTCCCCTGAAGAAATTTCACGAGACGGTTCGAGAGCCATTCATCGTAGGGAGTAAAGACTGCAATCTTCCGGACGCCAAGCGCACGAAGCGACGACAGCACGGCTCCGGATGTTGTGACGGCAGGCAGGCCGGACGCCTCTTCCATCACCTTCACCACGCTTTCATCGTAGCCTGCTCCTTCGACAAAACTGCCGCCGGTACAACCGAGGGCAATGCCTTTCATCCGGCGGGGATGACTAAGCAGCCGCGCAGCCTCACGCGAGCTTTCCTTCATCGCAGTAAGCTGCTCGATAGTATCTTCAGAGTTGAGCACTCGGCTGAAATGGAAGCTGACACCGTCCAAGCCTAGACCCGTGTAGTCACGCTCCAAAACCGTGTTACTCGACGGCACGATGATCCCGAGGCCAAATGACTGTTGGGGCATCTAATCTCCTTTAACTTCATACCTGCGTAAGTCCCGAGATAACCTCGGGCTACCTTGGGAGTGCTCAGGATTTATCTGGATCCGTGCCTAGCGCCGATACGCGCCAACTCAACGACGGCGCTGCGCCGAAGTCGGACCCTGGATCACTATCAAGCTTATCCTGCACGCCATGCGAGCCAACGTTCCTGGATGTGATCCTCATTGCTCTTGCCGTCCGGACGTTTCGTCTGGAGCCAGGTGAAATCATCAATGATAAACTTTGAAGCGTTCACCGGGTTGATGCTGAGAAGTGGCGCCAAGTCGGGCGGCAAATACTTGAGCTGGTTTGAATTTGGACCGGGATAGCCAGTAGTTTGCGTGAACGCGGCGGCAATCTGCGCGCGATTCAAGAACGCAATCAGCTTTTGTGCATTCCCTGTGTTGGGACCGCCTTTCAGAATGACTCCCAAAGTGGGCCCCACATGAGCGCCGTCCCAACTGATTTTAATTGACGCTCCTTGTCGGATCGCAGCTATGGCACGGCCATCGTACATACTCGTGGCCACGTATTCTCGGTTGATCAGAAGCTGCGCCGGCTCTCCTCCAGCACTCCACCACTTGGAGATGTGAGGTTTAATCTCGTTTAGCTTTTTGAACGCAATATCGAGCTTGTCGTCCGTGAGCGGCCACATATCTTTCTTAGTGAAGCCGGCAGCGATGAGCGCATACCGGATATTGTTCTGCCCCCTGGACGCGTACAGACCACGCGGTCCAGGAAATTTCTTTACGTCCCAGAAATCCGCCCAGGTTTGGGGCCCGCCCCCCGGGAACGCGCGCTGATCATAGGCGAGGACCTCGGAGTTATAGTCGATGTAAACCGCGTCTTTGAGCCGGACCTCGCTGGAAGTACCATCAACGGACTCTTGGTCCCAAAGGCTGTAATCAATCGGCACAAACATTCCAGCTTCGTGCATCTCTGGATAGTTCTTGCGCGGCAGATATGCGATATCCCAATCGACGCGACCGGCCTCGAACATCGCCTTAACCAATGGCACAGGTAGATCGCCAACTGCTTCCACGACTTTTATGCCCGTGGCCTCTTTAAAGGGCTCAAAAACATGTCGTCGAACGCCCTCAGTATAGGAACCACCCCAGCTGAAAGCGACGACCTCTCCAGTTCCCGCGAGCTTTTCCTGTGCCCAAGCACGGGTGGCCTGGGCGACGAAGGGTACGCTCAGTAAGGCAGCGGTCGACTGCAGCAGTGAGCGGCGACTCAGGCTGCAAAATGAGTCCCCGGAATTCTGCTTGGTCATGACGTTTCCCTCGCGATGAAGAGCTGAATTTTTGCGCCTCAGTCGTAAGGCGTGGCGACGCACAAAGGCCGCGTAAATCGCCTCCAGATCGAAGAAATTCTGCAAAACGACAGGCATACCTGCCGATCGACACTCCAACCATCATCTCTGGATGTGAGCATCGCTATCGTGGCGACGGATCAGGGGAAGCTTGGGAAGCCGGGGTTGGGGATGCTGCGTCCGGCCCGAGGCCAGCGGCAAAAGGTCCAGAGGACCTTCCTGGCGCGGCGATGCCGCCAAGTGGCGCTTGGCTGCGGCCATTCTATTTCCTTAAGGCTGGGGAGAGCGGCTGGTACTCGATCCTACGCCGAGGTGCGCGGTGAAGCAGACTCGTATTTACGAGGTGCCTACGCTCGACAACTTCGACCTCGAGGTTCGGGATGCCGAACCCTTCGTGGACAGCCTCAGAAACTATTTCTCGAAGCTCGCCCTTGCCAAATGCAGCGATGCCTTGATGCTGCGTGAGAAGGCATCGCCGTCATTTGTGCCCTATTGCCTGGAGGCGATGGGCCAATGCGTATCGAGAAGGGCTATATCACGGGGGCGGACTTGAACGGGCAAGCGACAGCCGCCGAAGTCGGTGCAGGCCGGATGATGAAGAAAGCGAGGCGATTTCATCAGTCGTGCGCTGAGTACCCGCCCGGCGCTCGCCGATCCTGGCAGGTCGCGGATGGCCGGACGCCCTTTCGAATGCGGCAAGCACCTGCACAGGGGAGCTCATCTCGTGCTAAAGCCGGCTTAGACAGGAGCCTGGGCTGCTTCCGAGCGTCACGCCGCCGATTGAGCTCGGGCAGTGAATCGGCTTCGTGGATAACCCTAACACATGGTGCCCGCATCTGACGGTACAATGATTTTGTCTGAACGTAGCGGACCAGTGATCGACGATAGAGTGGAACACGCCGCGCTTTAGACGGCGGCTTCGAGAGTTTTGAGACTGCCCGAGGGCCTTGAGCCACGAGCACGAGGCCGGCATGAAATGCTTATCGTCCGGAGAACAGCATTCAGCACCTACGCAACGAGAACTCCATTCTTTAATGTCCCCGGAAGAGGGGCTTTCGTTTCTCCGCAAACGCGCGCACACCCTCTTTGTGGTCGAAAGTCAGTTCCGTCCTGATCAGATTTTCGGCCTCGTAGTCCATCGATTGCAGAAGGCCAGTGCTGAGAGCGTCGTCCAAGTTGTCCTTCATGCAACTAAATGCGAATGTGGGCCCTTGCGCGAGCGACGCCGCAAGCGCAAACGCGGTCTCCGGTAAATCCGCGTCCGGCACCACGCGGTTGAGGAGGCCTATCGATTCCGCCCGTTCGGCATCGATGCGCTCGGCCAGGAACATCAGCTCGCGCGCACGGGAGAATCCGACCAGTCGCGTCAGCAGCCAGGCTATACCGCAATCGCCGGACAAGGCGACCCGCGCATATGAGGTGGTCAGGATGGCCGACCGAGCAGCAATGCGGATGTCGCAGGCGAGAGCAAGCGCAAGCCCCGCTCCCGCTGCCGCGCCCGGCAGCGCCGCAACAGTCGGCTTTCTCACTGCGACCAACGCACCAATCCAGGTTCGCTGGTCAGCACGCAAATCGGCAACTCGCTGATTGAAAGCTGCTACGGCTGTTTCCGAACTCTGGCCCATGCCTTTCACATCGCCTCCAGCACTGAAGGTGGTACCAGCACCGGTGATAAGGATTGAACCGACTCGTGCGTCCTCGGCGAAGCGCTCGATCAACTTACTCCACGCAGCTTTCATTCCTTTGGAAAGCGCGTTCCGTGCCTGTGGCCGATTAAACGTGATAACGGCCACGCGGTCGCGGATTTCCGCCAGCAAGTCATCTGTTCCTGAATCGATCTGAAATTCCTGTGACATGCTCATAGCTCCTTGGTACTTTGCCACTTACACGGGCCGACCTACATCCAAATGCGATAGATAATCGTAAGCTTGCTAGAGCTCATCACGACAGCACAGCAATAGCGTCCCCGCACATGCCCGAAATCTGGATCGCGTCGGCTGAAGGCTGGGCCATGCAGGTGATCGAGACTTCGTCGGAGCTCCGCATTAGCTAAACTCCTACCTGCAATATACAACTTATCGAACCGATGCAGGCCACGGCTTCGGCCTAACCGGCTGGCTTCGCAGACGCCAGTCAACCGGGTACGGGACGAAAAACATGATCCCTCTTTCGCCTTCGTACTTCAGCGGAGTCCCTTTCGGCAGCCAGACCACGTCCCCCAGCCGCGCGTCGATTGCCTGGCTATAGTTCTCACCTGTGCGAATCCGCATCACTCCACCAAGCGCGACCGAGATCTGGTCATATTCCGTTGTCCAGTCGACCGAGCTACCGTTGAACGTCGCGATCGTCGCACCAAGTGATTTACTGATCTCTGGAGTAACGAGGCTGCACGTGGACGCATAGCCGCCCGAGTAGATTTGCATCTGGGAATAGATCATGTCCGTGCTTCGGAAATGATAGACGTCGTTCAAAGGCTTATCATCCTCGGTCGCCTCGCTGCGGGTCCGCCAATCAACAGGGTGACGAGCATAAAATACCTTGGCCTTGTCCCCTTGGTACTTCAGGCGGGTTCCCTTGGTAAGCCAAATTACATCGCCGAACCTCGCTTCAATGACACGGCCACAGTTTTCGCCGGTGAGGAGCCGAAATATTCCACCAAGCACGACGATGGTCTCATCATAATTCACTTTGCGTTCAATCGAGCAGCCGTCGTACGTGGCGATGCCGGCATCGATTGTCTTGCTGATGTCTGGACCGACCAATTGGCAAACACTCGCGGAGCCACCGGCGTCGCTATGCATCTGCGCAAATACCATGTCCTCGCTCTTCACATAGAGCGCTTTAGTCATCATCGTTCTCCCTTCTTGGTTCAGGAGCCTACCCAAAAGGCATACACCCGGTTCATTTCGCGCAATCGTTTGAGCAAGTGCCCCAATCTTCGTCACCGCCCCCATAAGTGCCATCGGTGAAATCAGGAGGAGAGACAACGTGAGGAGGACAGGTCCCTCGCCATTTTGTCACACGCCGTCTGAATGATCACCGCTTCCATTGCGGGGCCCCACAGGCGCCCCTTACGCAGAAAGCTCCGCAGCGACTATATTGCATCGATAAGGGCCCTGATCTTGCGAAAACTCCGCCCGTTGAGGCAGAATCCTGCAAAATGATCCGCGCATTGTACCAAATCAGACCTAAATGGGCTCCAAGACGCTTGAGCTTTCGTTTTGGGCAAAGTTCTGGGTGCCACGCTCTAGGAGTAAGGTGCTCCTCGCGCAATTCTCCTCCCTTTGCCCCAGACGAAAGTTGGGGTCGGAGCCGCTCGTGCATTCATTCACCGGATCGCCGGGCGTAAACGCTGAAAAACTGCGAACTGCTTCAGGTAAGTCTGGCGCTGATCTGCCCCGGAGAGACCACTTGCGTTCGGCTCAGTAACTCTGAGACGACAAGAATAGAGATCGACTATCTCCGCTATGTCTTGAATCATGATCGGAATGCTCATGGACGACGCCATTCTCAATGCAGCGAATAAGCATTTCGCATCGAATTACTTCGAAGCTCGTCATAAGTTTCGGGATTACGTCCGCAAAGCCGCCGTCGGTGAGGCACGGGCTTATCCATCCCCCGCTCATGGGCCCGGTGGAGAAGAGCTCTCGACAGATGTTGCCTGGTTTGGTGATCGGGGGGCCTCGAAAGTGGGGGTTCTCATATCGTCTACGCACGGCGCCGAAGGATATTGTGGATCCGCAGCGCAGCTCGACTGGTTGGCCGAGCGTGGTTACGAACAGCTGAAGTCTGATGAAGCCACGTTGCTAATTCATGCCATCAACCCATACGGGTTCGCATGGGACCGGCGCGTTACGCAAGAAGGTTGCGACCTCAATAGGAATTTCATCGATTTCACGGCTCCCCTTCCTCAAAACGAGGGATACGATGCAATCGCGGATAGTCTGGTACCAAGTGCGTTGGATGGGCCTGTTTTTGCGGCGGCCGAAGCAGCGATTGAAAGGTACCGGGCAGCCTACGGTGAAATCGCCTACCGAAAGGCACGGACCAGCGGTCAGTATCGCCATCCGACAGGAATGTTCTTTGGCGGCTTCGGCCCCAGCGTAGCTCGCCAAACCCTCGAACAGATCGTGTCGGACTACAGTATCGCGTCGCGTCAGCTAGTCTTGATCGTAGACTATCACACAGGCCTCGGACCATATGGCTATGGTGAGCTGCAATGCGAGCAGGCATCGGGCATGAATGGATATCAGCGGGCGCGCGACATATTCGGCCATTCAGTCACTTCACCAGATCTCGGCACCTCATCGGCCTTGGTACTGAATGGCACGCAAGACGACTATTGGCAGCGGCTCCTGGGTGATCGCCACGTCTACGTTTGCCTAGAGTTTGGAACCTACCCTCCGGAGGCGGCCAGACCAGTGTTGCGCGCTGACCATTGGCTATATGCCTACGGTCAAGCTCAGATTCAAACCGACTTTGGGCGTGACATTCGCCGACGCGTGAAGCAGCACTACTATCCGGATAGAGCCGATTGGAAGGAGATGGTGCTATGTCGCACTCGCCAGGTTCATCGGCAGATGATTCAAGGCATGCGAAGGTGAACGCGGGCTCGCGCGCTCAACGAACATGACGGTACCAGGTGTATCGATCCCTCAAACCGCTCTCATGGGCGTCTTCCTCCCTCGGATGGCCCGTTCCACAAGGAGCGGGCCGCCCTTTTTAGAGAGCCGCTATCCGAGCGCGGAGCGTAACTTAAACACTCACCGCACCAACATAGCTATTCAGCGTGGCTGATTCCGCCCAAATACACCAACGTCGAGAGGATCACATGGTCAATCGAATGCAATTCTATATAGACGGCGCTTGGATCAATCCCGCCGCGCCAAAGTCAATGCGTACGATCAATCCAGCAACGGCAGAGGAGATGTATGAGGTAGCGCTTGGCTCAAAGGCAGACGTCGATAGGGCGGTCATCGCGGCTAGGCGCGCGTTCGAGTACTTTTCTCAGACGACGCGCGAGCAGCGCCTAAGCCTGCTCGCAAACATCATCGATATCTACAAAGGTCGCGCGAAAGAAATCGGCGACGCGATCTCCGACGAGATCGGCGCTCCGTTAGAGATGGCAGAGCAGATGCAGGCAAACTCTGCCATCGGCCATCTCGCGACCACGCTCGACGTGCTAAAGAACTACTCTTTCGAAGAGCGAATTGGCAGTGCGGCTGTGCTTCGTGAGCCTATCGGCGTAGTGGGAATGATCACGCCTTGGAATTGGCCTATGAGCCAAATAGCTTGCAAGGTAGCACCAGCGCTCGCTGCCGGTTGCACTATGATTCTCAAGCCGTCCGAATTCGCCCCCACCTGTGCCCTAATATTCGCGGAGATCCTTCATGAAGCTGGCGTACCGAAGGGGGTATTCAATCTCATTAACGGCTTAGGCCCTGAAGTGGGTGCTGCTATGAGCGAGCATCGAGACATCGATATGATCTCTTTCACCGGATCGACGCGAGCGGGAATCGACGTTGCGAGCCGAGCGGCCCATACTGTCAAGCGCGTAAGCCAAGAGCTGGGAGGCAAGTCTCCGTACGTTATTCTTGATGATGCCGATTTCGACAAGGCAGTCCGCGGATGCGTCGAGACGATTTTCCTTAACTCCGGCCAATCTTGCGACGCGCCATCGCGGCTAATTGTGCCGAAGTCCAGAATGGCGGAAGTCGCAGAGATCGCGAAGACGGTGGCGGACAGGTACAAGGTCGGCCATCCCCGCGCCGCCGGTACACATATGGGCCCCGTGGTAAACCGCGGCCAGTGGGACAAAATTCAAGGACTAATCCAAAAAGGCATGGACGAGGGAGCCACGATGATCACTGGCGGCCTCGGCCTGCCAAATGGCATCGAAAAAGGGTTTTATATTCGACCTACAATTTTCGCGAACGTCACAAGCGAGATGACCATTGCACGTGAGGAGATCTTCGGGCCTGTCCTTGCGATCATTGGTGCCAAGGACGAGCACGACGCAATTCGAATTGCCAATGATACCCCCTATGGTCTCGCCGGTTACGTATTCTCCAGTTCGACCGATCGCGCGCGCAGCGTAGGTCGCTTGATTCGTGCAGGCAACATATACCTGCAGGGTGCATCACTTGACCGCGCGGCCCCCTTTGGCGGGTACAAACAATCAGGTAACGGTCGCGAATGGGGGCGCTTCGGCCTGGAAGACTATTTGGAAGTCAAATCGATTGCCGGCGCTATTAGTGCTGAACCGTGAAGCCTAAAGCGCTGAACAAGGTTCGGTGCCGCCGGAGCTGAGATTGCAAGCTTTCGAGATTCGAATCCGCGAAGGCTTGCGCCTACACGGCAACCTAGCCTGGAGTGTACACCGGTTCCTCCGCTCCATCGCCGAACCGACTGCTGCGAGCCTCAGGTGGAGTGGAAACTGTCGCCTGGCTCGAGCACGCGAACAGCTAGAAAACAATGCAAACCACGCCAGCATAAACCAAAAAGCCTGGGCGCACACGTGAGGCAATGAGCAGCCCGATCGGCGAGACATTGTGCGGGATTGCGCCGCAACATTGCAGGACAATCTCCGTGTCGTTCTCACATGGCAGAATCTATTGCCACGAGCAGATTTGAAAGCTTCGTCGCGGCTACTCCGTCGTAAGCGCTGTTCAGCGGCCACCTTCCGGATGACGGGGTGATCTGCGAGTCTGCGGTTTGTTCGGACCGTTAGGCTTAGAATGGACACTGTGCATAGTGCTATCACGGAGCCGGTGCGACGGCTTGA